>CAUVOF010000015.1:0-29391 GCA_963553325.1 uncultured Cardiobacterium sp. | reverse complement strand
TAGAGAAGTTGCCGAAGTTGAGTTTGTCGTAATGTACGGCGGCGGCGATGGTAAGGACGATGGCGATGGCAACGGCTGCCGCGCGGTTGCGTTGCGACGGGGTCAGCGGGTTTGGCGCGCCAAGATGCGGCAGTGCCTTGCGCCCGGTCGCGTAGCGCCACAGGCCAAACGCCATGCCGACGGCTGCCGCGCCGAAGCCGTAGTGGAAGCCCTTGATGCTTTGCAAAATGCCGGTGATGAGCGGGCCGAAGAAGCCGCCGATGTTGATGGCGATGTAGAAAATGGAAAAACCGGCATCGCGTAGCGAGCGCATATGTTCTTCTTCGTAGAGCGAGCCGACCATCGCACTGGCGGACGCTTTGACGCCGCCGCTGCCGAGGGCGATGCAGACCAGACCGGCAATCAGGCCATGTACGCCGGGGATGACGGCAAGCGCGATATGGCCGCACATGACGAGGATGCCGGCATAAAACAGGGTGCGTTCTGCGCCCCAAAGGCGGTCAGCCAGCCAGCCGCCGAGGATGGTCGAGAGGTAAACGCTGCCGCCATAAGCGCCGACCAGTCCGCCGGCGACCGCTTCGCTAAAGCCGAGGCCGCCTTCTGCCACGCTGTAACAGATGTAAATAAAGAGGATGCCCTGCATCCCGTAAAAGGAAAAACGTTCCCACAGCTCGATGTGGAAAAGTGTGGAAAGTTGGCGCGGGTGGCCGAAGAAGGTTTTGCCGGAAGCGGTGTTTGACATAAACAGGTCTCCTGGATGGGAATCAATGAAATCCGTAAGGCGGATGGCGCAAATGTAACACAGAATTAACGGTAATCCGCAAAAATTATCACCTCTGCTGTTTGTCAGCAGGGGCAAGTATTTTTGGCGGTTTGTGCGATAAAAAAGCCCGTTTTCACGGGCTTTCCTCTTCCGCATAGTAGAGCGCGAGGCTTTGCAAATATTTCTGCAAGCGCCGCTGGTATTTGTTCGGTGCGGCGGGGGCTGCGTTTTCTTCCGCGCTAGCGGCTGCCGCTGCCAGCAGTTTCTGCGCCTCGCGCACCAGTTGGCGCAAATGCTGTAAATCGAGCTCGGCGTAGCGACCAAGCAGTTCGCCGTAAATGTCGGCATCGTTTGCCAAGAGGCGCGCGATTTCGCCTTGGATGCGCTGCTGTTTGCCGGGGCTGTGCAGGTAGGGATGATTGACGTGCTCATGCGCGGCGAGGATGTCTTCGTAGCCCTGCTCGTCGAGAAGACGGGTGAGATAGTTCAAATGGCGCGAGAGGGCGTTGCCGGAAAGGCGCTTGCCTTCAACCAGCGCCGCTTGCAGCGTCTCATCAATCGGCAAGAGCGGATATTGGTGCGCCGGCAGCTTCAAAAGCTCGCGGGCAAAGGTCTTGATGTGCTCGCGTTCGCGCTTGGCTTGGCTGCGGTTTTCGCGGATAACGCGGCCTTCTTCGTCGTACTGTTTTTCGGTCATGTCCGGTTTCGTTTTTCAGCGGGCTGCCTATAATAGCCGCTTTTTTCGGCAGCGTAGGCTTGGGAGGGCTGGATGCGCATTGGTTTAATCTTGCTGTGTTCGTGGTTGTGTTTGCTTGCGCAGGCAGAGCAAATTCCCGCGGCAGTGGCAGCAATGCTCAGCAAAAACAATGTTCCGATGGAAGACGTGAGCATTTGGGTGCAAGGCATCGAATCCGAAACGCCTTTGGTGGAAATAAACGGCACGCAGCTACGCCACCCCGCCTCGGTGGAAAAAGTGCTGACCACCGCCTCTGGCCTCATCCGCCTCGGTGCGGATTTCCGTTGGGAAACCAAGTTTTACGTCGATAGTCTGCCGGACGCCAACGGCGTGGTCGATGGCAACCTCTACGTCGTCGGCGGTGCTGACCCCTTTCTCGTCGAAGAACAACTGCTCGTCATGCTGCAAGGCCTGCAACAGGCGGGCGTGCGCCACATCACCGGCGACATCGTCCTCGATGACTCGCTCTACCGCCTCACCCCACAAGAACGCGACGCCGCCGCCTTCGACGGCAAACCCTGGGCGGCGTACAACGCCGTGCCGCATCCGCTGATGGTCAATTTCCGCACCGTGAAAATGCAAGTGTTGCCGCAGGCGGGCAAGCCGAAACTGGCGCTCGTTCCGGAAATCGTCAATTGGAAAATCGACAACCAGCTACAAGTGCGCAAAGGCAAATGCAGCGGCGACGGCTTCACCCCGTCGGCGGTACTCGACCGCGACGACAAAGGCTACGCGGTGATGCACGTCGCCGGCACCTACGCCACCGGCTGCGGCGCGCAAGAAGTGATGCTCGTCCTCGGCGAAGCGAGCGAACAGTTCTACTACCTCTTCCGCGACCTCTGGTACCGCCTCGGCGGCAGCTTCGACGGCGCGGGCAAAGTCGCCAAAACCCCGTCCACCGCCAAACACATCTACACCGGCCTCTCCGAACCGCTCGCCCAACAAATCCAGCGGATGAACCAGGAAAGCAACAACGTCATGACGCGGCAACTGCTGCTCACCCTCGGCGCCAAAACCTTCGACCCGCCCGGCACCCTGGAAAAAGGGCGCAACGCGGTGCGCATGACGCTCGAAGCCTTCGGCATCAACACCGACGGCATGATTATCGACAACGGCGCCGGCCTCTCGCGCACCGAACTGGTCAGTGCCTACCAGCTCGCGCAACTCCTGCGCGACATCTACCTCTCCGACCAGGGCGAAACCTTCCTGCAATCGCTCGCCGTTGCCGGCGAAAGCGGCACCCTGCGCAAACGTTACCGCGGCGAGGCGCTTGCCGGGCGCGTCATCGGCAAAACCGGCACCATCGAAAACGTGCGCAGCTTCGCCGGCTACGTGCGCGCCGAAAGCGGGCGCAACTACGTCGTCGTCATCATCGGCAACGGCAAAAGCGCGGTGCGCAGCCGCAACGTCCAGGACGATCTCTTCCGCTGGATTTACCAACAATAACCAGCCCCAGCCCTTGCATTTCGCGGTAAAAGCGCAATATTGCACCTGACCCGGCAAGTTCCCGTTATGCGGGCTGCCGGACAAAATACATCTTTACCACCGGCTCATCCCCATGCAGCAAAAAATCCGCTACCACATCGACGGCATGACCTGCCAAGCCTGCGCCAGCCGCATCGAAAAAGTCCTCAACAAAAAGCCCTTCATCACCGCCGCCAGCGTCAATTTCGCCAGCGAAGAAGCGCAGATTACCTACGACGACAGCCAGACCGACCCAGCAGCGCTCGCCGCCCTTATCAACAAAACCGGCTACAGCGCCAGCCTGCCGCAAGACACCCCGCCCGACGACGCGCCCGCACAGCCCGGTTGGCGCCTGTGGCTGCTGCTTGCCATCAACCTGCCGTTCCTCATCGGCATGGTCGGCATGATGGCAGGCCACCACGACTGGATGCTACCGCCCGCGGCGCAGCTGGTGCTTGCCAGCATCGTCCAGCTTTGGCTCGCCATTCCCTTCTACAAAAGCGCCTGGGCGAGTATCAAAGGCGGCCTTGCCAACATGGACGTCCTCGTCGCCCTCGGCACCGGCGCGATATACCTCTACTCGCTCGCAATGATGACTGCGCCGCACAGCCACGGTCACGTCTATTTCGAAGCGGGGGTGATGGTCATCGGCTTCGTCTCGCTCGGCAAATACCTCGAACACCGCAGCAAAAAAACCAGCCTGAACAGCCTCGGCCTCTTGCTCAAACTGACGCCGCGCCAAGTCAGCGTGCAGCGCGACGGCAGCTGGCAAACCCTGCCGCTTGACCACATCCAAATCGGCGACCTGCTGCGCGCCAACCACGGCGAACGCATCGCCGCCGACGGCATCGTCGAAGGCGGCAGCGGCTGGACGGACGAAAGCCACCTCACCGGCGAATCGCGGCCGGAAGTGAAAGAACCCGGCAGCCGCGTCCTCGCCGGTGCCTTGGTGAGCGACGGCAGCCTCACCTACCGCGCCGAACAACTCGGCAAAGAAACCCTGCTTGGCGACATGATGGCGGCGCTTTCCGAAGCGCAAGGCAGCAAAGCGCCGATTGCGCGCATCGCCGACCGCGCCGCAGCTATCTTCGTGCCGACGGTGGTTGCCATCGCCGTCGCCACCTTCGCCCTCACCTGGGCGGTAAAAGGCGAATGGACAGTAGCGCTGATGCACGCGGTCGCGGTGCTGGTCATCGCCTGCCCCTGCGCGCTGGGACTAGCCACGCCTGCCGCTATCATGGTCGGCATGGGCAAAGCGGTGCGGCACGGCATCTGGTACAAAGACGCGGCGGCGATGGAAGAAGCGGCGCGCGTCGATACCGTCGTCCTCGACAAAACCGGCACACTGACCGCAGGCCGCCCGCAAATCGCCGCGGTGTGGTTGGCAGAAAATAACCCCCTCCCCTGCGCAGCGGGGGAGGGACGGGGTGGGGGTGTGAAAATCCGCGAAGCGACCACAGACCCTACAGATGAAAAAACCACCGAACTCTACCGCCTCGCCGCTGCCGTCGAAGAAAACGCCACGCACCCGCTCGCCCGTGCCATCGTTGCCGCCGCCCGCGACCGCGGTATCACCCTGCCGGAAACTGCCAATGCCAAAACCGACAGCGGCGCCGGCATCCGTGCCGACATCGCCGGCGTTGGCACGGTCAAAGTCGGCAAACCCGACTACTGCGGCCTCGCGCTGCCGGATAACCTCGGCGACGTCTGGGCGATTGCCAGCATCGTTGCCGTCGCCGTGGACGACCGCCCGCTCGGCGCCTTCGCCCTCGCCGACGCTTTGAAGCCGGACAGCCGCGCCGCCATCGAGCGCTTGCACGCCCGTGGCATCAGCGCACACATCATGAGCGGCGACCATGCGGGAACCGTCGCCTGGATTGCACAACAACTCGGCATCGACGACGCGCGCGGCAACATGAGCCCGCGCGACAAGGCGGAAGCCATCAACACCTTGCGCGCGGCGGGCAAAGTGGTGGCGATGGTCGGCGATGGCATCAACGACGCGCCCGCACTCGCCGCCGCCAACGTCAGCTTTGCGATGAAAGACGGCGCGGACGTCGCCGAACACACCGCCTCCGCTACCCTGATGCAGCACAGCGTCAGCCAACTGGTCGATGCGCTGCTCATCAGCCGCGCCACCCTGAAAAACATCCGGCAAAACCTCTTCTTCGCCTTCATCTACAACATATTGGGCATCCCGCTCGCCGCCGCAGGCTACCTCAACCCGATCATCGCCGGTGCGGCAATGGCGATGAGCTCCATCTCCGTCCTCGGCAACGCGCTGCGCCTCAAGCGGGCGAAGATTGAATAACGCTGCGTTTACATACACGAACCCCGCTACCCTGTATGTAAACGAGCTTGGCTTAGCAGAGTAGGTCGGGCATTTATGCCCGACAAATCCCATTCGCAATGTCGGGCATAAATGCCCGACCTACAAAGCCTTCTACCGAAAGTCTCGCACCGCGCCGCCTTGCTGTACAGCCACGTATCGCCTTCAGCGGCGCATCTTGTATCGCTATACATACATGGACCCCGCTACCCTGTATGTAAACGAGCTTGGCTTAGCAGGGAACGCGCACAAACAAAAATGTCGGGTATTTCTGCCCGACATTTCATTTTGGGAACGACAAACCAGCGGCAGTCTATCCTTCCTCGCCTGACGCATCGCTTTGCAGTTTTTGCAACACGGCGGTGTTCGGTTCGGGGAAGCGGTAATTGCTGATTTCCGCCCGCGATACCCAGCGCCAGCGTTGTCCTTCGAGGCTTTGCGGGGCGATGTCGCGCCTGAGCTGGATGTGGTAGAAATCGAGGATGACTTCCGCGCCGCGGTTGCCGTGGTAGTAATGGCTGAGTGTTTCGCCCGAGAGATCAAGGCCGAGTTCTTCGCGCAGCTCGCGCAAGAGCGCCGCTTCGTGGCTTTCGCCTGCCTCGATTTTGCCGCCGGGAAATTCCCAATAGCCCGCCCAGTTTTTGCCCGGCGGGCGTTCGCTGATGAGGAGTTGGCCGTGGCGGTTTTCGATGATGGCGGCGACGACGGTGAGAGGCGCAAGGTTTTTTTTCATCATTTTTCCTTTGTAACGTTCTGTGTAATCAACGGCTTGCCGCATAAACGCGGGCGTTTATCCGTAACGGCGGGGCGGATGATACGCCAGTTCGGCATGGCGAATATTGCAAATTGTTGGTAAGGGATACGTTTAATTGTGGAAATGGTTATACAATGCGATAGATTGCTTGAGGATTATGTGGTTTTCTGTGAAAAACGCCATTCTAGCAATCATCCATGTTGTTCAAATGGGAGAAGACGATGAAAATTTTGGCTGTATGCGGTTTTGGTATGGGCAGCTCGATGGTGCTGCGTTTTACGATTGAGAAAGCGGCGGCGGCGCTTGGCGTGGATGTCGAAGTAGAACAGACGGATTTGGCATCGGCGGCAGGCATGAAGGCGGACGCGGTCTTCACCAGTTATGAGTTGGCAGCGCAGCTAAAAGGCATGGTACAGGCGCCGGTGCTGCCCATCCGCAACTATATGGACAAAAACGAGGTGCAGGCGCAGCTTGCCACTTTGGCAGGAGGTGCGTCATGAGTGCGTTTTTCGCCAGCCTCGGCAGCTTCATTCTCGACAACATCCTGCGCAACACCGCGGTGCTGCTCGGTCTGATTGCCATGCTCGGTCTCCTGCTGCAACGCAAATCTTTCGCCGATGTGGTCAAAGGCTCGCTGATGGCGGCGTTTGGCATGGTGATTCTCTCGCAGGGGGTGAGCATTTTGGTTGGCACCATCGCGCCGATTAACGCTGCGGTGCAAAGCGGCATGGGGCTTGATACAGGCAGCGCGCCTACCCTGTCTGCCCTGCCTGACCTGTCTTTTATCGCCGCCTCCGGCAACTTCGTCGGCAACGGCATTCTCGCCGCACTACAGACTGCCGCAACGGCATTGACCAGTCAGGACGCGACGCCGTCCGATGCCGTCTTTACCGTGGAATATGGCGGCATGGTCGGCTTGAGCATGTTTTTCGGGCTGCTGCTGCATCTGCTCATCGCCCGCTTTACCCCGATTAAAACGGTGTTTCTCACCGGCCACATGCTGTGGTGGTTCCCCTTCGTTATCGTCGCTGGTGGGGTGGAGGCAGGTCTTAACGGCACGCGGCTGATTGTCTTGGGGGCGGTGCTTTCCGCGCTCTATTGGTCGCTGATGCCGTGGCTGATGCGCCGCTTTGTTTGGGCTGCGACTGGCGACGAGAGTTTCCTCATTGGCCACCCAACCGGCATTCTTTCGCTTTTTTCTGCATATGTGGCAAAAATGGTGGGCAATAAGGCACGCTCGACCGAAGAATTGCAATTACCGCCGCATCTTTCTTTTTTCCGCGAGATTTCTATTTGCGGTGCGCTGGTGATGTTGCTGATTTATTTGGTTGCCGGTCTGTTTCTGCCCAGTTTGGTGCCAGAGGGGAAAACGCTCTTTTTTGTCGCCATTGATGCCGGATTAAGATTTGCCGCCGGGCTTTTGGTTATGCTCTACGGGGTACGGATGTTAATCAGCCAGATTATTCCGGCATTCCAAGGCGTGGCAGAAAAAGTTGTGCCGGGTGCTAAGCCAGCGTTTGATGTGCCAATTCTTTTTGGTTATCGACCTAATGCGGTCATTATTGGCTTTGTTGTCGCCATGTTTACTTCTACCATTTTGGTGTTAATCGTTAATTATTTTAATGTGTTTGGCGTATTGCTATTGCCGCTGGTGATTACCAGTTTCTTTGAATGCGGTGGCGCGGCAGTTATTGGTGAAGGGCAGGGCGGTTTGCGCGGTGCGGTCGCCGGAAGTGTGGCAGCGGCGACGCTGATGATTGTGTTGGTTGGCATTTCTGCCGCACTCTACAGCCATACTATTCAAAACTGGATTTTGATTTTTGGCGGCAATGATTTGTCATTGACCGGCATTATTGCCTATTACCTTGGCTTGATTCTTGGAGGCTAAATGTACGCCTATCAGAAAGCGATTCTCGCCATGCTGCAAGAAACATTCAGTGCGGAAGGGGAGGCGATTGAGCAAACGGTGGCTGCGTTATGCGCAGCCATTCGGGAAAAACGCGCCATTTATATTTTTGGCGCGAGCCATGCCGGTATTCTCGCCGAGGAAATGTATTACCGCGCTGGCGGACTGATGTTAATTAACCCCATTTTTGGCAGCGATATAATGCTGAATCGCGCGCCAATAACCCTGACCAGCCGCATGGAGCAATTGGAAGGTTATGGCACGGTATTGGCGGAAAGTGTGGATTTTCATGCCGGCGATGTGCTGATTGTGCATTCCGTTTCTGGGCGTAATGCGGTGGCGATTGATTTGGCACTCGCCGCACGCGCTAAAGGCGTGCAGATTATTGCGCTGACCAATTTGCGTTATTCGCAAAGCGTGAGTAGTCGCCATTCCAGCGGCAGGCGGCTATTTGAATTGGCGGATATTGTTCTCGACAATCACGGCGTGGTTGGCGATGCGGTCTGCGAACTGCCTGGTGTTGCGCAGAAAGTCGGGCCAACCTCGACCGTGGTCGGCGCGGCACTCTTGAACACCATCGTGGTGGAAGTCTGCCAGCGCCTGGTGGAAGGCGGGATGCAGCACCCGCCAGTATTTTATTCGGCAAACCTCGACGGCGGCGCGGCGCGCAACGCCGCCCTTGCGGAGGAATTCCGCGAGGCGATTCGCTACCGTTTGTAAGGAAAACCGTCCTTCGGGGCGGTTTTTGCAGGTTTCCGGCACGCTGTCCTTGTCGGGACTGGTGTGGCCATCATCGCGGGCGCTCTCTGTTCTCTCGCCAGCAGCAATGCAACAATCCCACCCTCACGCCAACCAGGAATCACCATGCCCATGGACCTCAAACAACTGCGCCGCGACATCCGCGCCGCCCGCCGTGCCGTATCGCCCGACGAACGCGCCCGCCTCAGCGCGCAAACCGCCGCGACCGTCCTCGCCTGGCTGCGCGAGCGCGACGACGTCCAGCGCATCGCCACCTTCCTTTCCATGCCGGAAGAAATCGACACCGCCCCGCTCAACCGTGCGCTGTGGCAGGCGGGTTACAGCCTCTACCTGCCCTACGTGCGCGGCATGGGCGAAGCGCTTGCCTGGTTGCCTTATCAAGAAGACACCGCGCTCGCGCCGGACGCCGTCGGCATCCCCGCGCCGCCGCTGCAAGCGCCGCTGGACGCACTCGCGCTCGATGCCGTCATCACCCCGCTCGTCGCCTGGGACGCCCACGGCACTCGCCTCGGCATGGGAGGCGGGTTTTACGACCGCACGTTTGCGCGTAAAATACCGCGCGCCAAGCCGTGGCTACTCGGAATCGCTTACCCTTGTCAAGCCGTTGCGACCCTGCCGCGCCGACCCTGGGACGTGCCCGTCGATGCCGTTGCCAGCGCCGAAACCCTCTACACCTACCTCCAGGAGCAACCATGAGCCAAGAACACCGCGACCTTACGCGCATCAGCCACCACACCAAAATCGTCGCCACCATCGGCCCCGCCAGCAGCGACGAAGAAACCCTCGAACACATGATCCGCGTCGGCCTGAACGTCGTCCGCTTCAACTTCAGCCACGGCGACGCCGCCTTCCACGGCGAAAACGCGCGCAAAGTGCGCGAAGCCTCACGCCGCGTCGGCCGCGAAGTCGCCATCATCGCCGACCTGCAAGGCCCGAAAATCCGCGTCGGCGTCATCGCTGGCGGCAAAATGGAACTCGCCCGTGGCGACAAACTCATCCTCGACGCCGCCTACGAAGGCGAAGGCAAAGACCACCGCGTCGGTCTGGATTACCGCGAACTGCCGAAAGACGTCAAGGCGGGCGACATCCTCCTCTTGGACGACGGCCTGCTCAAACTCAAAGTCGAACAAGTCATCGGCGACGAAGTACACACCACCGTGCAGAATCCCGCCGTGCTCAAATCCAAAAAAGGCATCAACAAACAGGGCGGCGGCCTCACCGCGCCGGCGCTCACCGAAAAAGACTATCAGGATCTGAAAACCGCAGTCGCCATCGGCGCCGACTACATCGCCGTCAGCTTCGTCAAATCCGCCGCCGACATGGAACTCGCACGCCAACTGGTCAGCCAGGCCGAAGACCGTGGCGAAATCCTGCCGGGGCTGATTGCCAAAATCGAGCGGGTTGAAGCCATCGAAAACCTCGAAGAAATCATCCTCGCCAGCGACGGCGTCATGGTTGCCCGTGGCGATTTGGCGGTCGAAGTCGGCAACCCTGCCGTACCGGCACTGCAAAAACGCATCATCCGCACCGCACGCAAACTGCGCCGCTTCACCATTACCGCCACCCAAATGATGGAAAGCATGATCACCAACCCGGTGCCGACCCGCGCCGAAGTCTCCGACGTCGCCAACGCCGTCATTGACGGCACCGACGCCGTCATGCTCAGCGCCGAATCCGCTGCCGGCGCCTACCCGTTTGAAACCGTACGCACCATGGCCGAAATCTGCGCCGCCGCCGAACAATCCCAGCTCGGCCAAACCTTTGACCACACCTACGATGAAATCCCGGTTGAGCGCATCGACCAAGGCATCGCCAACAGCGCCGTCTTCACCGCGCAACTGCTGCACGCCAAAGCCATCGTCGCCCTCACCGAAAGCGGCACCACCGCCTTCCAAATCAGCCGTTTCGGCATCAACCTGCCCATCCACGCACTCACCCCCAGCCTCGCCGTACAGCGCAAAATGAGCATCTACCGCAGCGTCCGCCCGGCACGGCTTGACACCAGCAAAGAGCACGACGAAGCCATCCGCGAAGCCGAAGAATACCTCGTGCAGCGCCGCCACCTGAAAAGCGGCGACCTCTACGTCATTACCAGCGGCTCCATGCGCAGCAGCGGTGGCACCGACGAACTGCAAGTCCGCCGCACGCGGTAACAAACCAGCAAACGACGCCCTCCCCGGTGAGAGAGGATTGGATTCCCCCCTCCCCCTGTGGGGGAGGGGACGGGGGTGGGGTTAGCTGGCATACCTCGCTATCCAAACGTCAAAACCACGGGGTGAAGGCAAAACCTTCACCCCCTTTCCATAGCCAAAACGGACACCCCATGAACCTTTACCAAACCCTGCCGCTCATCGCCGCGCTTGCCCTCAACAGCGCCCTTGCCGCCGACGAACCTGCAAAACCTGCCGAACCCGCAAAAGAAGCGACCCCAGAAAACGCCAAACCCGCTGCCGCCATCGAAGGCGTGGAATACAGCGACGCCAAAGAATGCCACATCAAAACCGCCGACAAACCGATGCCGGTCATCCACGCGCTCATCGCCGCGCGCGGCCTCTCCGGCAGCAACCCCGACCAACTGCGCATCGCACTCGGCACTGCCATTGCCAACGGCTGCGACCTGAACGAACCCGACCAGGCAGGTCTGCAACCGCTTAACGCCGCGATACTCTTTAACGACGCCGAAATCGTCGCCCTGCTTTTAGAAAAAGGCGCCGACCCCTACCAACCCATCCACAAGCCCGGCAGCCAAATCGACGGCATAAACAGCTTTGACTTCCTGCAAAAAATCGAGGAAAAAGAAAAAACACGGGAAAAAGCGCCCGACCGCAGCGCTGTCACCAGCGCCCTGCAAAAATACCGCTAGGGGCTGTTGACAATCGAATACCCCCGCCCCTTGTATGTATATCCGATATACGATGTCAACCAAACAGGCCGCCCGCCTCAGTCCCTCCCCTTGGGTTAGCACACCCGATCTGCAGTCCACGAGCGGGCAGCCATCATCAACACAACCGTAACCGTCGTTGCCGGTAACTACGGCCAACTGTTCCGCGAAGGCTTTGCCAACTTCGACCCCATCGGCGCGCTCGAACAAATGGCGGCACAACGCAGCGCCGAAGTGCGCGGTGGCGCCTTACTCGTCCCCGAACTGCTGCCGCAGGACGTAGAAACCGCCAAAACCGTTTCCAACAACGACAACAACGTCGTACAAGCGACCGACTACTACCGCAACCGCATCCCGATGGCAAACGCGCCCGTCTCATCCGTCTTCTCGCGCAACGCCCTCGCCGTGAGCTGGGACGCACTCGACCGTGCCGAACAACTGCTGACCAACCCCATCATGGTCGTCATCGGCGACAAAGTGGGCGCCTTCGGCTCGCACCGCTTCGGCTACGACATCATCCGCCGCGCCGGCGCCAAAGAAAAAGAACTGGTCGTCCTGCCCTACAGCCACTACGAACTCTACGACCTGCCCGCCGCGACTAGCCGCGCTGGAAAAAATCATCCCGTTCTTCGGCAAACACCTGTAAAACCGAAACAAAAACGAACGGCCGGCAACACATCCCGGCCGTTTTTACTACCCAAAAAACACCACATGAACAAAAACACCCTCCTTGCCAGCCTCGCCCTTACCGCCATGCCCGCCTTCGCCGCCCCCATCTACAACATCTTTGAACTCGGCATTGCCGACGGCGAGACTGCCGCCTACGACCAAATCGGCGCAGAAAACATCCACAGCTCGCTTGCCAACGAACCGGGCACGCTCGCCATGTATTCCGTCAAAAGCCCGGAAAACCCGCAGCTCGCCTATATGATAGAAATCTACGCCGATAACGCCGCCTACCAGGCGCACATCCAGTCGCCGCAATACCAAAAATTCCGCGAAGCCTCGCCAAAAATCCTCAGCGACCACAAACACAAATACAACATCGAACCGCAGTACCTCGCCGACAAAAAAATCGCGCAAACGGCGGCGACGCGCGTCAATTTCGCCACCGTAAGCGTCAAGCCAAAAGACAACGCCGCCTTTGCGCGCATCGTCAAAGCAGAAATGGCAGAAAGCCTTGCCAAAGAAGCGGGCGTGCTTGCCCTCTACGCCGCGACCGACAAAGAGCAACCACAACAGTGGTATTTCCTGGAAATTTACGCCGATGACGCCGCCTATCAAGCGCACCGCGAAACCCCGCATTTCCAAAAATACCTGCAAGAAACTGCCGCGATGCTACAAGAGAAAAACATCCGCACACTGACCCCAACCCTGCTGCAAAACCAGAGTGGCGTGCATTACGACGCACCTTGAGAATCATGACCCGCCTCTACCCGCAAGACGATTTCCTTGCCCGCATCCGCATCCTTAGCCCGGCAGAAGGCGGACGGCGCACGCCGGTCATCAATGGCATCCGCTGGGATTTCGTCTACGCGGAAGACGGCGAGAAGCCGCAGCTTTCCGCTATTTGGCCAGATTTCTGCGATGCTTCCGGCAACAGCCTGGCAAGCGACGCGCCCTTGCCAACAGGCACGGCATTGCTGGCGCGCATGTGGATAGTCTTTGCGGCCATGCGCGTTTACCATCGCACCCGCCTACAGCCAGGCTGCGCTTTCTACTGCCACGAAGGCGCGCGCCGCGTCGCCGTCGGGCGGGTTATCCGCCTGACCGGTCTACAAACCTGACACGTCTGCAAAAATCCCTTGTCTGGCTTAAACACCAACCAACACACGACACACCATGAACGAAACTTCCGACCTTTTTCACCGCATCCGCCTGCCCGAAGGCGGCGAAGTCCACGAAGAACACCGCTTCCCGCTGTTTGAATACACCGGGCTGTATCAAAAGCTGCATATTCCCGCCAGCAGGCTGCAAGTCGAGTGCATCACCGTCAGCCTGGAAGAGGCAGCCGGGCGCAGCGTCTCCGACCTGCTCAATCTCGTCGTCGCCTCCGGTTATGTCGCAGAAGATGCCGACCTCACCTTCCGCGAAAGCCGCACCGACGGCTACCTCTACGCCTATTTCAATATCCGCACGCTGGATGCATAAAAAAAACGCGCCACTTGGCGCGTTTTTCCGTTATAGCAATCCGCCAAAAGCTTCATACTGTGTTGCGCTGCCTCGCCGTACAACCACGTACTGTCTTCAGTAGCGCACCTTGTCTGAAACTTTCGGTGTATCGCTATAAATGGTCGTAGGGTGGGTCTTGACCCACCACGCCCCCTGCATGACGGTGGGTCAAGACCCACCCTACACGGTTCATTTACATACACGATATCGGGGTTCGTGTATGTATAAATCCCTAGCCCTTATGCCGCGTTGCGCTATCTTCGCGCGGTTGCCAGTCCACCGTCTCGCCGCGCATCAACATGGCAATCATCTCGCGCGTGATGGCGTTGTTTACTTTGGCAATCGCTGCCATGCGCTCGTTGCCAAAGCGCGGCAGGTTGGGGTCGTAGGCTTCTGCCATTTGTTGCGCGCCGTGGCGGTCGCGGTGGAAGTAGAATTTACTGATTTCTTTTGCTTTTTCCGCGTCCATGCCGAGCATTTCCAGCGCGGTGCGCCCGGTGCGGATGGCACCGTCGAAGGTTTCGCGGATGATGGCGTTGGCGCCGGCGCGGTAGAGCTGGTACACGTGGATGCGGTCGTAGGCGCGGGCGATAATCGGCAGGTTCGGATGGGCGCGGCGCACGTGTTCGGTGATGGCGACCGCCTGCTCCGGCTGGTCGATGGCGATAATCAGCAGCTGCGCCTTGTCGATGCCCGCCGCTGCCAGCATTGCCGGTTGGCTGGCGTCGCCAAAGTAGCTTTTTACGCCAAAGCGCGACAGTCCTTCGACGGTCTCGACGTCGTAGTCGATGACGGTGGTGTGATGACCGCAGCAGAGCAGCAGGTTATCCACCAATTGGCCGACGCGGCCGTGGCCGAGGATGATGATGGGGTTTTCTTCGGCGATGACGTCCGCCTCGCGCTCCAGGCCTTCGCGGCTGGCGCGCGGCGCGAGCAGTTTGTCGTAGGCGATGAAGAGCAGCGGTGTCAGCAGCATCGAGAGGGCGACCACCAGCAGCAGGCGTTCGGCGGTGTCTTCCGGCATGTCGCCGTGTTGTACCGCGAAGGAAAGCAGGACGAAGCCGAATTCCCCCGCCTGCGCCAGCGAGAGGGTAAAGAGCTGGTTGTTCAGCCCTTTGAGGTGGAAGATTTTGCCGAGCGCGTAGAGTACGCCCGCTTTCAGCGCCATTACCGCGAGGGTGATGCCGAGGATGGCGAGGAATTCGCTGCGCAGCAGGGCAAAGTCGATGCCCGCGCCGACGGTGATGAAGAAGAGGCCGAGCAGCAAGCCTTTGAACGGCTCCAGCGTGCTTTCCAATTCGTGGCGGTATTCGCTGTCCGCCAGGACGACGCCGGCGATGAAGGCGCCGAGCGCGGGCGAGAGACCGATGAGGTTCATCAGCGCGGATATGCCGACGACCAGCATCAAGGCGGTTGCGGTATAAACCTCACGCAGGCGCGAGCGCGCGATGTAGCGCAAAAACGGATGCGAGAGGTAGTGGAAGCCGAGAATCAGGCCGCCGACGATGGCGAGGATGACTATCGGCTTGAGATAACCCGCCATACCGTCGAGCAGGGTGGTGTTGTCATGGCCGCCGGCGCTGTGGGCGAGCGCGGTCAGCTCCGGGATGGCAATCAGCGGCAAGAGCGCCAGCATCGGGATGACGGCGATGTCCTGAAAGAGCAGCACGGAAAAGCTCGCCTGCCCGCCGGGGCTGTTTAGCAGCCCTTTCTCGCCCAGCGTTTGCAGGACGATGGCGGTGGAAGACAGCGCCAGCACGCAGCCCGCGGTAATCGCCACCTGCCACGGCTGGTCGAGCAGCAGGGCAAAGAGGGCGATGACGGTAATCGTGCCCAGCACCTGCAAGCCGCCGAGGCCGAGCAGCTTGGCGCGCAGCTTCCACAGCATCGCTGGTTCCAGTTCCAGACCAACGAGAAACAGCATCATCACCACGCCAAATTCGGCAACGTGCTGCACGTCGTGCGTTTCCTGACCAACCAGGCCAAGCGTCGGGCCAATGAGAATCCCGGCGAGCAGATAGCCGAGCACCGAGCCGAGGCCAAAGCGTTTTGCCAGCGGCACAATCAGCACCGCCGCGGCAAGGTAAACGAAAGCGGTGGTAAACAATGCGGTCATAAAATCTCCTTATTTTTTAACGAAAAAGCGGCCACGCCGCAGCGCGCCGAGGGTCGCGGCGAGCAGCAGGGCAATCAGGCTGCTGCCGATGGCGACAAGCGCCATGCCGAGCGCGGGCATCGTACCGGTTGCCAGCAAATGCAAGCCGCAGCCAGTCATCGCGGCGAGACCGAACGAAAAGCCCCAAAAACTCATGAAAAAGCCTTCCGCCAGCAACCACGGCAAGAGACGCGCCAAAAAGAGCGCCTGCAAAATGCCGTAACCCATCAACATCAGGGCAAACGCATCAACCGCGCCGCCATTGACGGCGAAATACGCACCGCAGCCAACAAACGGCGGCGCCAGCTGAATGCCGACGATACCACGCACCGCCGGGGCGAGCGCTTGCTCCACCCGCAGCCGCAGCAAAATCGCGCTTTCCAGACTCATCCAGGAAAACATCCCCATGCCGAGAAAAAGCTGCGCGTAATCGTGCAGGCCGAGGGCGGCGAGCGCCGAGGTGCTGACAAACGCCGCCGCCACCGTTGGCAAATAAACCACCGGCGTCGTTGCCGCGAGCGAATGCGTGCCGCGCCACAGCCCGGCGCCGCGATACATGGCAAAGGCGAGCTGACCGACGATGCCGACGGCAATCATGCCGACCGCCAGCCCGTGCGCATAGGGCAGCACGGCGAGGGCAAAGAGCATGGTGGTGATAGGAATCATGCTTAAAAAACAGCACTGCACCAAATCCTGCAAATCGGCGAAAAACGCGGGGCGAAACCGCCAGATTTTCACCGCATAAGCGGCGAGCAACGGCAACCACAGGGCGGCGGCAAAAAGCAAAATCGCCTCGCCGACCCAGGCGGGCGCGAGTCCAGCAGCGGCGCCATAACGCCAGGAAAGCCCCAGCGCGGCGGTGCCGAGCGGCATGCTGAAATAACTCAAGGGAACGGGAAAGGGGCGCGCGGAGGCAGCAGGGGCAGTCATGGCAGAACTCCGAAAAAGGGACGGCGAATTATAGCGGATAGCCCGCCACGCCCACGGCAGGGAACGTGATGATTGGCGAATTGCACGCCGTCCGCTTTGCCGCGCCGCTGCTGGCGATGCGCTTTATTGCCATAAGCCGTAAAATGCGGCGTCCCAAAAAGCACAAGAGGCAATCCCCATGAACTCAAGCGATACCGAACAAGAAAAACAAATGCGCGATGCCAAACTCGCCGCCGCCCGTTCCAAAAGCGAAGAACGCCGCATCGCCCACGCCAAACTCAAACAACACATGCGCGACACCGCCATTCCCATCCGTCCGCAGGCTGACAAGCAGAAATGACCCCATCGACCTCGCCCTATCTCCACACCGCGCCGCCCTTGCGCCGCGTCATGCTGCAAGTGGCGGCCGCGACCTTGCCCGGCGTCCTCGTCCTCCTCCACTGGCAGGGCAGCCGCTGGCTCGGCCAACTGGCACTGACCATCGCCGCCGCCTACGCGCTCGAAGCCGCCGTCCTCTGGTTACGCGGCAAACCCTACGCCCCGCTGCGCGACGGCAGCGTCCTCGTTACCGCCATCCTCTTGGCGCTGTCGCTGCCGGTACTCGCGCCGTGGTGGATTCCGCTCATCGGCATCACCTTCGCCGTGCTGCTTGGCAAACACCTCTACGGCGGCCTCGGACAAAACCCGTTCAACCCGGCGATGGTCGGCTTCGCGGTGCTGCTCATCAGCTTCCCGGCGCAAATGAGCGGCATGCCCGCCGCGCCCGTCTCCCTGTTCAGCGTGGACGCGACCAGCGCCGCCACCCTGCTCGACCACAGCCGCATCCTGCGCATCGCCGGTGAGCCGCTTGCCGCCCTCTATCCGCCGTGGCAACAACAACTGCTCAACCTCGCCTGGCTTGCCGGCGGCATCTGGATAAGCATCACCCGCGCCGCCGACTGGCGCCTGCTCGCCTCCACCCTCGTTGGCGCTACTGCCGCCGCCTTCATCTTTTGGCTGGCGATGCCGCTCGCGCTCAACCCTTACAGCCAGCTGATGAGCGGCGCCATCGTCTTCTGCGCCTGCTTTATCGCCACCGACCCCGTTACCGCCGCGACCAGCGCGCGCGGTCGCTGGCTCTACGGCATCCTCGTCGGCGCGCTCGCCATTGCCATCCGCAACCTCGGCAACTTCCCCGACGGCGTCGCCTTCGCCATCCTCATCGCCAACGGCCTGGTGCCGCTGATTGACCCACTCACCCAACCGCGTTACCGCTAAACCACTAGGAAAAAACCATGAGCCTTTACGACAACCCGCTTCCCCCTGCCGACTATGTCGCCTACCTTGCCCTGCGTGAGGAAATGTACGAACTCGCCCTGCCGTACCTCGGTCAAAGCCTTGAGCGCCAGCAAGCATTGCAGGAATTGGGGCGGCATCTCAAATCCATTGACCTTGACACGGCGACCGCCCGCCTCGGTGAAATCGTCTGCCGCGTGCAAATCATCGGCCGCGAAGACAATGGCCGCTGGCAATGGGCGTGGGATGACCCGCCCGGCACCTATCCGGCAGAAGCCTTGCGCGATGCCCTGCATCTCAAAGCCTACGGTGAGCAGCACGGCATCGAATGGCTGACCCGCAGCGGCTGGCCGATAACCGCATACGGGCAGGCAGATGCCCTGCGCGCCTTTGCCGTCATGCTTAACCATGCTGACGGCTACGGCACGGAAAACGCCCCATACCTCCTCAAGGAACGCCTGCTCAATATGGGGCGGGGCTCAATGCTGATGACGGTTTACCTGTCCGAGCCTGTGCAGACGTCGCGCAGCAAAGAAAGCGTCGCAAGAATTGTCGATAGCCTTTGCCGCCGCTATAAGGCTTCAATCGCCATTGCTGCCTACCTTGACAACGTGCCACCAGAGCTGCGCCCAAAGGCCGCTGATATAAAAGTGCTGCAGCCTGGACGAAAACCGGCGCACATTGACTACTTCCCGGAAGCCAGCACCGTCTTCAGCGCCGCCCAACCCTGGCTGGAAAAATACCTACTGCCGCTTGTCAGCTTCGACCTCGCCTCGCTCGATCCAGCGCTGGGCGACGTCCGCCTGCATTTCCTCAAACCTATCGAACCCAGCTACGGCTGTATTGGTAGCAATACCCAGGCGGCACATACCGACTATTGCAGCGAAAACTGGCTCTGCTTCCATCTCGAAGACGACGGTACTTATCGCTTTCTCGCCGAAGAAGACTACTTTCTCGACGCGGACGCGCAGAAACGCTTCGCCGAAGTGCACGCCAGCTACCAGCAAATCAAACGGCTTTACCGCGAGAGTGGCGTGGTCATCGAATGGCTCGATGATTACGGTCTACCGAGTTTCGGCGGCCCACCGAGTTTTCTGTCCCCCTGTTATTACGGAAACTGGTCCACCATAGAGCCGCCAGCGGCGTTTACCATCGACGAAGACTACGACAACTGGGGCGCAGAAGCGGACATCCGCTACCAGGGCAAGCGCTTCATCTGCATCGCAGCAGATGCTGGCTACTACTGGGGCAAAGGCGGTGCCGATACCATCTACCTTCTCTACGAACCGCACAGCCGCCTCGTACTGATGACCTTTAACTACAGCTGACCCTCGCCACCGATGAAAACTCCGCTTACCGCCGCCCTGCGCCTCGCCGCCTTTGCCGCCGTCACCTTTGCCGCCGTCAGCATCGCCTGGTTTGCCGCGAAAAGCCGCATCGAAGCCCAAGAGCGTAACGCCAAAATCGCCCAGTTCCGCGAAATCAGTCCCGGCGAAACCATTAACGGCGACCTGCTTGAGCGCGGCGAAGAAACCACAATCGACGGCGAACCCGCCGTGCGCTACCGCACCGCAGACGGCAGCAGCTACTACCAAATCAGCACCCACAAAGGCTACAACGGCGAAATCAAGCTGCTCATCGGCATCGCCCCCGACCACAAAACCCTGCTCGGCGTGCGCGTGCTTTCGCACAAAGAAACGCCGGGGCTTGGCGACAAAATCGAGGCGCGCATCGACCCGTGGATACTGCAATTTGCCGGAAAAAGCCTCGCCGACACCCGCTTTGCCGTGAAAAAAGACGGCGGCGACATCGACAGCTTCACCGGCGCGACCATCACCCCGCGCGCCGTTGCCAACCAAATCGGCAGCGTCCTGCGCGCCACCGCGGCAGAAAAAGAAAAGTAAGCTAGCGTTATTGACGCCTCTGCTTACATAACGTAACTTTTGCCCTTGCCACAACTTGCTGGCTTTAACCGATGAGGCTACCCATGAAAAAAAACGTACTTGCCCTGACCTGCGCCGCCCTTTGCATCGCGCCTGTTCTTGCTGAAGACGCGAAAAAGCCCTACCGCAGCAGCGATGAAATCATCGCCAGCGCTCCGGCCGATGCCTGGCGCACCGTTGATCCTGCTAACCTGCTTTACATGGAACTGGACAAAGGCACGGTCATCTACGAACTCGCCCCCGACTTCGCCCCGGAACACGTCGCGCAAATCCGTATGCTCGCGCAAAAACATTTCTGGGACGACCTCAGCATTTACCGCGTGCAGGACAACTACGTCGCCCAGTTTGGGGACCCTAACGTCGATACCGACAAACAAAAACCGTTACCCGCTGAAAGCAAAAAACTTCCGGCAGAATTTGAGCGACCGCTCAAGGGGCTGCATTTCACCGCGTTGCCTGACCCGGACGGCTGGTCGGAAAAAGTCGGTTTCGTTGACGGTTTCCCAGTTGCCAGCGAAAAAGACACCGCCTGGATTGCCCACTGCTACGGCATTCTCGGCGCTGGACGCGATAACCCGCCGGACAGCAGCAACGGTACCGAGTTGTATGTGGTCATCGGCCAATCACCGCGCCACCTTGACCGCAACATCACCCTCGTCGGCCGCGTCCTGCAAGGCGTTGAGCTGTTGAGTTCACTGCCGCGCGGCGGCGGCAACGATGGCGGTTACATGGGCTACTACCAAGACCCGAAAGAACACACCATCATTAAGCGCATCCGCCTCGGCAGCGATGTGCCGGAAGGCGAGCGCGTTGCGCTGCAAGTGATGAAAACCGACAGCCAGAGCTTCGCTGACGTGGTCGAATCGCGCCGCAACCGCGGTGGCGACTGGATTATCCGCCCCGCCGGACACACCGACGTGTGCAACATCACCGTGCCGGTACGCCGCGCGCCTTAAATCTCTCGCCCTTGCGAAAAAAACCGGTCTTAACAGACCGGTTTTTTTATGTGCTTGCCTGTGGGGCGGTTTGCGCATTAAGCAAAATATGCCGTAGCGCCAGCGTGGTTTGCCGTGTGCGTCCCGCGAGATGGCGGCCGCTATAAAAACGGACGAGCGTCTGTAGCAATTGGCGCGTTTCCGGATGCTGCCAGTTGGGCGCACCATATAACAAAGCGACAAGATTTTCCCGCGCATAGCCGCTGGCCGCTGGCAAGAGCGCGGCAGTATCGCCAGAAAAATCAAATTGATAAAAAGGCGCTTCGCCTGCCAAAGCGGGAATTAAGCCCAAATGGGCGAGCAACGCATATTCAAACTGGCGCAAGGCGCTGGCATCGGCCTGCGGCAAAACGCGCAAATATTGCTGAAAAAGCACAGGTGCCGCATCACCCAAAGGAAGCAACCCCAGCAGCAGCTCATTCAAATAATGTGCGTTAAACAATAACGCCGGCTTGGGGGTGAAATCATGCTGAACCTCTGCCCGCCACAAACTGGCAAGTTCCCCTTTCTGCTGTCCGCTGATATGCAACAGACGGAACGTGGCGTAATCGTTTGTTTGTCTATGCGTTTTCTTTTGCGTGATGCGTGCGCAGGCGCGGAAAATGCCATGATTAAGACTAAAAATATCAACTAGATAGCTGTTTTCCTTATAGAACTTGCGATGCAAGACAAAAGCGGGTTCCTGTTCGAACGGTATCATTTGCGTAAAAAAGGGTGCTATAATTGCAATTTGTTTAGGAATGGCAAGGTTTACCTATGTTGCTGATGATTGATAATTACGATTCATTTACTTACAACTTGGTGCAATATTTTGCCGAATTGGGGCAGGACGTCTTGGTTTATCGTAATGACGAAATCAGCGTAGAGCAAGTTCGCGCATTATCGCCATCTTATATCGTCATTAGCCCCGGCCCCTGTTCACCCGCCGAAGCGGAAGGCGCAAATGCCATTATTCGCGCATTTGCAGGAAAAATTCCAATATTAGGCGTTTGCCTGGGGCATCAATGTATGGGGTATGTCTTTAATGGTGAAATAACCCGCGCGCCTAGCGTCATGCATGGAAAAATATCTACCGTCTTTCATAAAGATGAAGGCGTCTTTCATGGTTTACCAAACCCGCTTCAAGTCGTGCGCTACCATTCCTTAACCATTCAGCCACAGCAACTACCCGATGGATTTACCATGACCGCATGGACACAAGACGATACCCATTCACCCGTGGTGATGGGCATAAGAAATCAGGCGCTTATGATGGAAGGAATACAATTTCATCCAGAATCCTTTCTTACAGAGCATGGTCATCAAATGCTGAACAACTTTATTAACCATTATCGCCAATAATAGGACATTATTGCATGAGTAATTACGATTCACTGATTAGTTACATGGTGCAGCACAGAATTTGTTCCCCTGAACAAATCAGAGAGATTCAAATCAGTGCGCAAAAGAAACGCGGTAGCTTTATACAGCAACTATTAAGCGATGGCGTAATTGATAGTATCCGTTTATCGCAAATAAATCGCGAGGTTTACAACCTGCCGCAAGTTATGCTGCGCGAAATGGATATCAGGCGTGAATTGACATCACAATTCCCAGAAGCCGTTGTCCGCAAACACATGGCATTGCCTATTTATGCCAATGGCGGCCGCTTGTTTATCGCCACATTTGATCCTTCAAACCAAATCATGCTGGAGGAATTCAAATACCAGGGAAAATATACATCGGTTGAGCCCATTATTGCCGACTTTGGTGTTATTGAAGCGCTCATTGAAGACCACTATGCTGGCGTTGGTGGCATGGAAAGCGTCTTCGACGAAGAAACAGAAGAACAAGATCTTGATGCCATTGGCGAAGCCTTGGGCAACATTAACGTTGGCGAAGAAGAGGCACCGGTAGTCCGCTTTGTGTCAGGGATGCTGATGGACGCCATTCGTACCGGCGCTTCGGACTTGCATTTTGAACCGTATGAAAACACTTACCGGGTACGCTTCCGCCGCGATGGTGTCTTGCAAGAAGTCGCTGCCCCACCGCCTAGCATTGCCAACAGAATCACTGCGCGCTTAAAGGTCATGTCAAATTTGGATATTGCAGAAAAGCGTATCCCGCAGGATGGTCGTATAAAACTGCAGGTTTCAGATACCAAGGCAATAGACTTCCGGGTCAGTTCTTTGCCGACATTGTGGGGAGAAAAAATTGTATTGCGTATTTTGGATAGCTCGGCAGCGAAGTTGAATATAGATGTTTTGGGTTTCGAGCCTGATCAAAAAAGATATTACCTTGACGCCATCAGCAAACCGCAGGGATTGGTATTGGTAACGGGGCCAACGGGTTCGGGAAAAACCGTCTCGCTCTATACCGGCTTGTCTATCCTCAACAAACCAACGGTTAATATCTCCACCGCGGAAGACCCGGTGGAAATCAACTTGCCTGGCATTAACCAAGTTAACGTTAATCCCAAAACAGGACTGGATTTTGCCGCAGCGCTGAAAGCATTCCTGCGCCAAGACCCCGATATTATTATGGTGGGGGAGATTCGTGATATTACGACTGGCGAAATAGCGGTAAAAGCGGCACAGACCGGACACTTGGTATTATCCACATTGCACACCAACGATGTGCCACAAACCATTGCGCGTTTAGTCAATATTGGCATTCCTTCTTATAACATCGCAGCGAGCGTAAACCTGATTATGGCGCAACGCTTGGCACGTCGTTTGTGTAACCACTGCAAGACTCGCGATCGCCGGCATAGCCACGATGAATTGATTGCCTTGGGCTTTGCAGAGGATGAAATTGATGATCTGCGTATCTATGCACCAAAAGGATGCGAGCGTTGCAGTTATCAGGGGTACCGTGGCCGTGCGGGGATTTATCAAGTGGTTCCCATCTCTGAAACACTGTCGGAATTAATCCTGCAAAATGCATCGGCTGCAGATATTTCCGAACAATGTCAAAAAGAAGGATATTGGGATTTGCGCCAATCTGCGCTAAATAAAGTACGTCAAGGCCTTACCAGTATTGAAGAAGTCTTGCGTGTAACTACAGATTAAGATTAAAAAGAGGTATTTATGGAAACCAAAAAAGAACTAAAGACCTATCAATGGAAAGGTAAAAACAAATTAGGCAAAGAAATCTCTGGCGAGAATGATGCTAAAAATGATGCCGTTCTGAAAGCATTTTTGGCAAAGCAGGGATTGATAAACGTTGTTGTCAAAGAAAAACCCAAGCCATTATTTGAGTCCAAAGGGAAAATTAAAAGTAAAGACATTCTGTTTTTTACGCGCCAAATGGCAACCATGCTCCGTGCAGGTATGCCCGTTCTACGCGCACTGGATTTGGTTGGTGAAAGTATCGAAAAGCCACTTGCCATGCGCGAGATGGTATTTGATATTTATGAGCGCATCCAGACTGGTGCGACATTGGCTGAAGCGATGCGCGCTCACCCGCTACAATTCGATGATCTTTATACCAGTTTAATTGCCGCAGGTGAAGATGCTGGTATGTTGGAATCAACCATGGACAATATTGCCTTAAACCTCGAAAAGGGAGAGGCCACCAAGAAAAAAGTTAAAAAAGCACTGACATATCCTGCCATCGTTATGCTTTTCGCCATCGTGGTAACAGCAATCTTGATGATTAAAGTCGTTCCTGTCTTCGCGCAATTCTTCGTTTCTAACGGTGGTGAACTACCAGGTTTGACACAGTTAGTAGTAAATATATCCAACTTCATGGTACAAAAAGGAATGTATTTCCTAATTGCGATAATATTTTTGGGATATATGTTCTTTTATATTAAAAGACGTAACAAGAGTGTGCAGGAAAAAACCAACCTTGTCATGTTTAGAGTCCCGGTTATTGGTGGTATCTTGAAATGCGGTGCCAATGCCCGGTTTGCCCGTACGATGTCAACTCTGTTTAATGCAGGGGTGCCGCTTATGCGCGGTTTGCAGGCAACTGCTCCCGCGACAGGCAGTGTTCTTTTTGAACGAGCCGTCTATGAAATTCGTGATGATGTGCAAAACGGTCAGCAAATGAGTTTTGCTATGAAAAATACAGGATTGTTCCCAACCATTGCTGTACAGATGACGGCAATTGGTGAAGAATCCGGTAACCTGGGAGAAATGCTTGGTCGGGTGGCGACTTATTACGAAGAAGAATTGGATTGGCGTATTGACAACCTGACAGCGATGATTGAACCAGCAATTATGGCCTTTATGGCAGTAGTCATTGGTGGTTTGATTATTTCAATGTACTTGCCAATATTCAATATGGGACAATTGTTCTAATGTCTTCTTTAACAGGAATCTTTCAAATGCCGGCTGGAATTCTTCTAGTCGGCATTTTAGGCTTGATGGTCGGTAGCTTTCTGAACGTTGTCGTTTATAGACTGCCCGTCATGATAAAAAAAGAGAATGAGTTCTACGCTTGGGAAATACTGAATAACCCTGACGAAAATGAAGAGATATCTCTTAATAATCCGTACAGGCAGAACGAAACCTTCAACCTGATGTTGCCTGGTTCTCATTGCCCTAAATGCAATGCTCAAATCCGCTTTTGGCAGAATATTCCGGTTATTAGTTATTTGTGGCAGCGCGGGAGATGTGCCAATTGTGGTACCAAGATTTCCATACGCTATTTATTAGTAGAATTATTGTGTGCTGCTGTAAGCATTTTGGTCGTCTTGAAATATCCTGACCCTTGGCAACTCGGTTTTGCGTTGTTGCTAACTTGGGGATTATTGGCGCTGATTTTTATTGACGCGGAAAATCAGATATTACCTGATGTGCTGACACTTCCGTTACTGTGGCTGGGCATTATTGCCGCCTGTATTGAAGATGGGCTGTTTATTAGCTTGCATGATAGTGTGCTTGGTGCAATAGCAGGTTATCTTGTTCTTTGGGTGATTTATTGGACATATCGCTTAATCACCAAAAAAGAAGGGATTGGATATGGTGACTTCAAACTACTAGCATTGCTTTGCGCTTGGCAAGGCATAGAAATGCTCGCCTTTATATTGATTCTGTCTACTGTGGCTGGCATTTCTTTTGCCGTGATAAATCGCATTGGCCGCGGCGTCCCGATGGCTTTTGGCCCTTATTTGGCGATTGCCGGTTGGCTAACCTTTATGTATAGCGGCGAGATTACGCAATTAACAGGCCTTTCTTTGTAATAGGATGATTATTGGTTTAACGGGCGGCATCGCCAGTGGCAAGTCTTTATGCAGCGACTGGTTTGCCGCCCATGCCGTTTCTGTCATTGACGCAGATGTGATTGCCCGAACAGTTGTCGCGCAAGGTGAGCCTGCATTGCAGGAATTGGTCGCAGTTTTTGGTGATGATATTTTGCAGGCAGATGGTAGTTTGAATCGTGCTGCTTTGCGGGCGCGAGCCTTCGCTAGCGATGAGCATAGGACAAAATTAAATGCGATTATGCAGCCGCGAATTCGCGCGCAATTGTTGCAGGAATTGGACGCGGCTTCGCGGCAATCGTTTCGCATATTGAGTGCGCCGCTGCTTTTGGAAAATGGTTTAGATGCGCTCTGTGATACGGTCGTAGCGGTGGATGTTTCGCTGCAAACGCAATTACAGCGCGGCAGTCAGCGCGATGGCCAACAGCAAAGCAATATCACGGCAATTATTGCCGCACAAATCCCCCGTGCGGCGCGTTTACAACGCGCACATTTCATCGTCAATAATGAAGGCAGTATTGCGGCAACGTATTGTCAATTGGAAATATTGCATCGGCGCTTTCTTTCCTGGATTTGAACAAAACAAGCAAAAAAACGGAGCAGTAATGCTCCGTTTTTTAGCAAAAATCGTCGCCGATTCAGGCAAAAATGGTTTCCCATTCACTACGCTGGTCGAGTAATTTTTGCGCCAATTTTTTGGCGCCTTCCAAGCTGTGGCTTGCTGCCCATCCGCATTGTACTTCGTTGCAAGCTGGCACTTCTGTTGCGCTCAGCACGTCTTTCAGGGTTTCTTCAATCAGGTTCAGCGCGGTTTGGTAATCTGGCTCATTGAGCAAGGAAACATAAAAACCCGTCTGGCAACCCATCGGCGAGATATCAACGACGTGCGCATTGTGGTTACGCGATAATTCCGCCATGAGATGCTCCAGCGAATGCAGCGCTGGCATTTCCATATGGTCTTTATTGGGTTGGCAGATGCGTAAGTCATATTTGTAGATGACATCGCCATGCTCGCCCTGTTTTTTATCCGCCAGGCGCAAATAGGGGGCTTTGACTTTGGTGTGATCGAGATTAAAGCTCTCAACATTCATGCGTTTTTCCATAAATAACTCCAATTAAAAGATAAAACAAACGGCTTTGGCATCAGCCAAAACGGGCGTCATTGTGCCACATAAGCATCCATTCTGCGCAGCGGCCGCCGTAGAATGCCCGCGTTCCCGGCTATATAATGCGCCCCCTTTTTTCATCCTTAACCAACCTAAAATTATGCACCACGTCGAACTCCTTGCCCCCGCCGGCTCCATGAAAACCATGCGTTACGCCTTCGCCTACGGCGCTGATGCCGTTTATGCGGGCTCGGCGCGCTATTCATTGCGCATGCGCGGCAACGAATTCACCGACGACAACTTGAAAGACGGCATCAACGAGGCGCACGCCCTCGGCAAGCATTTCTACCTCACCGTCAACACGCAACCGCACAACTACAAACTCGACACCGCCCTGCGCGACCTCGCGCCCGCCATTGCCGCCGGTCCGGACGCGCTCATCATGTCCGATCCCGGCTTGATTATGGTCGTCAAAGAGGCCTATCCCGACTTGCCGATTCACCTTTCCGTGCAGGCGAACACCGTCAACTGGGCGACGGTCAAATTCTGGCAACGCAACGGCATCAGCCGCGTCATCCTCTCGCGCGAACTCTCGCTGAAAGAAATCGAAGAAATCCGCCAACGCTGCCCGGATATGGAATTGGAAGTCTTCATCCACGGCGCGCTGTGCATGGCCTATTCCGGGCGCTGCCTGCTCTCCGGCTACTTCAACAACCGCGACCCCAACCAAGGCACCTGCACCAATGCTTGCCGCTGGAAATACAAAACCCACGGCAGCACCGAAGAAGAAGAGGGCGAGTTCATCCCCACCCCCGACCTCATCTTCAGCCCGGACGCGCTTTCCGGCATTACCGACGTGCGCGAACGCCACCCGCTTGCCGACGGCGTCTATTACCTCGAAGAAGAAAACCGCCCCGGCGAATACATGGAAATCACCGAAGACGAACACGGCACTTACATCATGAACAGCCGCGACCTACGCGCCATCGAACACGTCGGCGAGCTGGTGCGCATTGGCGTCGATTGCCTGAAAATCGAGGGGCGCACCAAATCCTTCTACTACGCGGCGCGCACCGCCCAACTCTATCGCCAGGCGATTGATGATGCCTACGCCGGGCGCGAATTTAACCCGCAGCTCAACAGCAAACTGGAAGGACTCGCCAACCGCGGCTACACCGACGGCTTCTTTGTCCGCCGGCAAATCAAGGCGCAGCAAAACTACAACACCGGCTCTTCCAACGCCGCGACGCAGCAATTCGTCGGCGAAGTTATCGCCTATGACATCTCAACCGGCCTTGCCACGATTGAGGCGAAAAACCACTTCAAAACCGGCGACAGCATCGAAATCATCCAGCCGGGCGGCAACCGCGAAATCATCCTCGGCGAAATGTATGACGCGAAAAACGGCGAGACCGTCCCGGCCGCGAAAGGCAGTGGCTGGAAAATTAAAACCGCAATTGGCGCGGTCGATACTTACACCGTGCTGGCGAAAAATCTCTGAATGACCACGTAGTAAAGAGCCGCCAAAAGAAACTTTGGCGGCTTTTATATACCGTATTCTCACGAAACAATAATGGAATACGTTTACCATTGAAAGAATTGTTTAGGCAATATAAAATTATATTTTTATTTATTTTGGAGAATGAAATGTCTATAGAATTTTACAGCCATAATGATCTTTGTGATATTGTAAAAGAAGAGTTCAGTAATTTTAAGCATTTTTTTCAAAAAGAAACACAAAGAACACTAAAAGATGCCAAGATCTTTTTTATTAATGAGCCTCGAATAAATAATCTACAAAAAACCGATATTGATCTTCTGCTTATCATTGCCACAGAAGTTAAAAAAGGAAATTATTATATAGTCAAAAACATTGAGCATAATGGCAAGAAAGCTACCTGTTACTTAAAAAATATTATAATCCCTATAAAATTTATTACAAATTTACAGAATCATAACATAGAAATTCTTCCATTCTCTCTAGGGCGTGTTGACATACATAATTTTTTGATAATCTTGAATGATGAGAACTAGA
>CAUVOF010000014.1:0-30199 GCA_963553325.1 uncultured Cardiobacterium sp. | reverse complement strand
TGACCCAGGGCGACAAGAACACCAACGCGATTTTGGACGCGATGAACCCGGACGGTCTGCAAACGCTGATGGTGCAGCGCTATTTGGACAAGGTGAGCGAGGGCGACAAGCGCATTCTCGTCATCAACGGCGAGGCGGTCGATCATGGTCTCGCGCGCCTGCCTGCCGAGGGCGAGTTCCGCGCCAATCTTGCCGCCGGCGGGCGTGGTGTGGTGCAGCCGCTCAACGAGCGCGAGTGGTGGATTGTCGAGCAGGTCAAGCCCATCCTTGCCGAGCAGAATTTGTATTTGGTCGGGCTGGATGTCATCGGCGGTTATTTGACGGAGTTAAACGTTACCAGCCCCACCTGTATGCGCGAAATTGAGAAGGCGACCGGGCAGCAAGTGGCACGTCGCTTTTGGGAGGGGCTGGCATGAAGCCCGTTGAGAAGAAACCCGGCAAAGACGAGCAACTGCAAGGCGAGGCGCTGCTCTGGCGCTACGCGCGGCTGGCAGAAGACGCCGAAGGCGAAAGCGACCACGTGCCGGGTTGCCCCTGCTGTAGCGGGCAGGAGCGCTGAGGTGGACTTGCGCTATAACCCGCAAAGTCATTGTTATGAAGGCACTGCCACCTGGAAAAATAAGCGCGGCGAGGCGGTGGCGCTACAGCTCGCGCCGGAGCAGGGCAACCATGAACGTCCGGCGGCGGCCGCCCTCGCTACTTTGCAACGCATCAACGACCATGCCGGGGAATGGCAACAGCGTCTGCTCACCTGCCTGAGTAGCGCTCTCACCAGCGACACTTGGATTGCGCCGCAAGATGCAGCCGCCGTCGTCAGCGGTTTTGCGGTGGAAGAAATCCACATCGTCGCCAGCGGTCGCTTGACTGTCATCGGGCGTAGCCGCTTCGCCGAGCGCGAGCTGCGCTACATGATTTATGGCGATGCCGAGGGCAATCCCATCCACGCCGAGCGTTATCAGGGCGCACCTGTCGAGGCGCCGCCGCCGTCGTCAGAACGAAAGTACATAAGCGAGACCTTGGCTGCCTTTGTCGTGCCGCTTCTGCTCATCAGCGCGCCGCTGAGCATTCCTGGCATTTTTTTGTCGCCGTTTGCGCCTTGCACGTTCTTGCGCAACGGAAGCGATGTCATCGCCCTGATCCTCATGGTGCTGTTACCCATTATTGGCATCGTGCTGCTGCCGCTGCCGCGCGGAATCCGCATCCTGATCTTCATCGTGTTACTGCTACCGCTGTTCTTCGGCGGATTCATTTTTGGCTGGGCGGCGTTGATGAATTGCCACGCCTATTTATAGCCATCCATCGGTGGAAGGCTATAAAACGCCCCGTGCAACGCCATCCGAGTAACGCTAGTCACGCCGCGCGTAAAAAAAACCCGCCATTAGGCGGGTTTTTTTGCGAGGTGTGTGTTGTGATGGTTTTTTATTTTTCCAGCATGGCGCGCAGCATCCACGCGGTTTTTTCGTGGGTTTGCATGCGGGTGGTGAGGAGGTCGGCGGTCGGTTCGTCGTTGGCTTCGTCAACGGCTGGGAAGAGGGCGCGGCAGGTGCGCACCACGGTTTCTTGGCCTTCGACCAGTTCGCGGATCATGCCGAGCGCGTCGGTTTTGCCGTTGCATTCTTTGATGCTGGTGAGGGCGGCAAATTCGCTGTAGGAACCCGGTGCCGGGAAGCCGAGGGCGCGGATGCGTTCGGCGATTTCGTCAACGGCGGTTGCCAGTTCGGTGTACTGCTCTTCAAACATGAGGTGCAGGGTGCGGAACATCGGGCCTTCTACGTTCCAGTGGAATTTGTGGGTTTTCAGGTAAAGGCTGTAGCTGTCGGCCAGGACTTTGGAAAGGCCTTCGGCGATGGTTTGGCGTTGGCTTTCGGTCATGCCAATGTTGATACTCATGGGTTTTTGCTCCTGTAGTTTGGGGTTTGAGGTTTTTGTCTTTCAACGGGTGCGCATTATAGGTAGTTATTCGTTTTTGTCAATCGAAAAGAAGTTTTCGATTTGTTTTATTTGTCCATTAAAGAGGACGCTGCTATGCAGTTTGTTCGGGTAAACGGGGTAACTGCCGGGGCGCTGGCTGAAGAAATCGTGCTCGCGCAGGTAGCCGTAGGCGACGAGCAGCAGCGTTGGCAAGAGGGTCAAGGCGGTGGCGCGCCAAAGGATGCGGCCGGCGAGCGGCACGTGGTCGCGCAGGAAGGCACGGTAGAGCCAGAGGAAGGCGGCAAAGCCGAGGACGGTCGCCCAGGTATCGGTGCTGGTGCTGTTAATTTGGAAGCCGTACCAGTCGGCGGCGACGGTAAGCAGGTCGCCCAATGTGCTGTAGGCGCTGATGAGGCCGAGGATGGGCAGGATGAGGTAGCGCCGTGCGATGGGCTGAATCATGCTGTGGGTAATCCAGGTGAGGCCAAGCAGGATGTTGATGGTGGTGATGAGGCGGTTGTAATCGACGATGTAGCTTTGCGCGCTTTCGAGGTAGCCCTGCCACATGGTGAGGGCGATGGCGGCGATAAACCAGGCGCCAACCGCGAGCGGGTGGGTGAAGATTGGCCACCAGCGCCGCTGTTTGTGGGCGAGCGGCATCGGTTTGTCGGAATCGAGCCAGAGTTTCAGGGTGGCGGTGCCGATTTGCAGCAGGGTGTTGCTGGCAAGCGGGCGCGTGGTCGGGATGCGCTCGCCGTTGGCGTGGCTTTGTTCGAGGCTGCGGATGGTCAGCCCCTGCGCACCTTGTTCGATGACGGCGTGGTAGTCGGCGACAAAGGGCGCTTTGACGATGATGTCGTTGTCTTTGGCGCGGCCGATGCGTACCGGGTAGTTTTGGATGCGGTGGATGTTGTCCTGGTTTTCGACGGTCAGTTCTGTTGCCATGTGATTTGTTCCAGTATGTGTGCCATGACGCGCTTGCCGAGGGTTTCCTGGATGCCGGTGAGCATCAGGGCGATGGTGAAGCCTTGTTGTTTTTCACCGATTTGCGCGGCAATGAGGTAGAGGTCGGAGACCGGCTCGCCGTCTTTGATGAATTTTTTCGACGGCTGGGTGCAGTAGGTGGTTTTGAAGGGTTTGCCACCAATGGCGACGAAGTCCGCCTTGCAGTTGAAGTCGCCAAAATCGCGGCTGCTGCGGTGTTCGTAGGGCAGGCGGTATTCTTGGCTGTAGAGGCGGTAGAAGCGCGAGGTCAGCATCGGTTCGCGCGCGTAGAAGTTGCTGTAAATGAAGCCCATCACGCCGATTTGTACGTCGCGGCTGATGTAGGTGGTGCGGTCGGACTGGCAGACGACGGATTCGCTAACGGCGAGGTCTTCTAGCTGTGCTTCGGGCGAGACGTCCCAGCAGCGCAGGTCGCCGCCGATTTCGGTCGGTACTTTGAAATGGCCGATGGTGGCTGTCTTCCATTTGCCGCTGAAAAACGGGGTGTAGTATTTGTCGTTGTCGGCAAAGAGTTGGTCGGCGATGGATTCGTTGATGTTTACCACGCCGCTTTCTGCCTGCTTGAGCAGGTCGATGAGGTGGCTTGCCGGCACGAGGAAGCCGATGTCGTTGCCCTGGCTTTCGACGTTGATGCCCGCTACTTCGCCGTTTTTGTTCACCGTCGGCCCGCCGCTCATGCCGCTGTTTATCGCGCCGGAGAAGAGGATGCGCGAGCGCGCGCTTTTTTGCAGGATGCCGTTATTGATGCCATCGACGATGATAAATCCCAAATCGCCGGGGTTGCCTAATGCGTAGAGCGCTTCGCCCTGCTCTGGCACGCCGCCGAGCAGTTTGAAGGGCTTGCCGAGCTCGTGGTCGGCGGCGACGATGGCGAGGTCATGCACGACATCGACTGCGAGCAGGCGCAGTTTGCCTTCGCGGTCGTCGGTGCTGATGTATTCGATTTCGTGCTTTTCTTTGTTTACCGCGTCGGCGATGACGTGGTAGTTGGTGGCAATCATTTTGCCGTCGCCGATGACGAAGCCGGAGCCGATGCTGGTTTTCTGACCCGTCGCGGTGTTGATGGTGCGCACTTGGTAGATGCTCGGTTTGTAAGAGGCGAAAAGCGCATTGACCGAGAACGGCACTGCGGCGGGTTCGCCCTTTTCATTCTGTGTGGGCATTACAGGCTGGGCAAGGGCGCTGCCGGCGAGCAACGCGCCGAGGAGGAGCAGTTTTCTCATGCGATGACCACCTTGACGATGCGACGTTTGCCCGCCTGCACGATGCCGCTGAAGCCGCGTGCCAGCTTGAAATCGCGACTTTCGACGCGCTCGTTATCAACTTTGACCGCGCCGCCATCGACCATGCGCAGCCCTTCCGAGGTGCTGGCGACCAGCCCCGCTGCTTTCAAGACGTGGGCAATGCCGAGTTCGCCATCGGGCGCGTCAATACGGATTTCTTCGAGGTCTTCTGGAATTTCGTTTTTGGCAAAGCGGTTGATGAAGGCTTCCTGCGCCGCCTCTGCCGCCGCCTCATCATGAAAACGGGCGACCAGTTCGCGCGCCAGCTCAAACTTCACATCGCGTGGGTTGCGCCCGCCTGCCACCTCGCGTTTGAGGGTTTCAATCTCATCGAGCGAACGGAAGGAAAGCAGGGTAAACCAGCGCCACATCAGCTCGTCAGACACCGACATAATCTTGCCGAACATCTCGTTCGCCGGGTCAAAAATACCGATGTAGTTGCCGAGCGACTTGCTCATCTTCTGCACGCCGTCCAGCCCTTCCAAAATCGGCATGGTGATGATGGCTTGCGGCGACTGGCCGTATTCGCGCTGCAAATCGCGGCCGACCAAGAGGTTGAACTTCTGGTCGGTGCCGCCGAGTTCGACGTCCGCTTCCATCGCGACCGAATCATAGCCCTGCGTCAGCGGGTACAAAAACTCATGCACGGCAATCGGCCGCCCTTCGGTATAGCGTTTGTGGAAATCGTCGCGTTCCAAAATGCGCGCTACCGTGTATTTGGCGGCGAGGCGAATCATCTCGGTCGAAGACATCGGCCCCATCCAGTGCGAGTTGAACATCACCTCGGTCTTCGCCGGGTCGAGAATCTTGAAGACCTGCGCCTTGTACGTCTCGGCATTGGCAAGCACCTGCTCCGGTGAGAGCGGCGGGCGGGTCGCGCTTTTACCGGAAGGGTCGCCAATCAGCGCGGTGAAATCGCCAATCAAAAACAGCACCTGATGCCCGGCATCCTGGAACTGGCGTAACTTGTTCAGCACCACCGTGTGGCCAAAATGCAAATCCGGTGCGGTCGGGTCCATGCCGAGCTTGACGCGCAGCTTCTTGCCAGCCGCGAGCTTCGTGCGCAAATCCTCTTCACCGACAAAATCCACCGCGCCGCGGCGAAACAGCGCCAATTGCTCGTCCAAAACCATAAAACCTCCGGAAAAAAGCATAAAATGCGCGCCATTACGCGCGCTACAGGAAGGAACATGCCACAACACCCGCACAACGACCGCACCCAGCAACGCCTCTTGCCGTGGCTAGCCCTTATCGGCTTCCTCGGCGTCGCCTTGTATGCCCTGTTGCCAGCGGATTTCTGGCTGCCCGAATACAAGAGCGCGCATCATACCGTAAGCCCGCGCGAACCGATAACCCCGGCAGACGGCAAACTCGCAGAAGGGCTGGACGATTGGGAAGAAGAAATCGCCGCACAGCCGCCGCAACCGCCCGCCACGCCGAAAGAAATCCCCGGCCCGCCGCTCTCTGCCAAGCCCGCGGCGAAAACCGCCGACAGCGGCCGCTTCCACAAACACTACCAAAGCTGGCGTTTCCCCGATGGCGACTACTGGTACAACCTGCACAAAAGCGGCTTGAACCCGACCCTGCTGGAACAACTTGCCCCCCTGCAAAGCCGCTTTGAAGACCCGACCATCAGCCACATTGACCTCTACTATGCCGACTACGAAAAAGACGGCAAAACCGACCCGAAAAACAGCAAAATCATCGCGGTGCGCCTTAATAGCCGCAGCAACCACGAAACCTGGTATGCGCGCATCGAGAACAAAAACGCCTGGTACTACGACGCCGACGGCAACGCGCCGGAAGCGATGATGGATCGCATCCCGCTTGACAGCTACGACCACATCAGCTCGCCCTTTGACCCGGCGCGTTACCATCCCATCACCCGCATCATCCGCCCGCACGAAGGCACCGACTTCAAAGCCGCCTACGGCGCGCCAGTACGCGCCACCGGCGACGGCATCGTGCGTTTTGCTGGTTGGCAGGGCGGCTACGGCCGCGTTGTCATCATCGACCACGACAACGGCTACCAAACGCGCTATGCCCACCTTTCCGACATCGACACCACAACCGGCGCCAGCGTCAAACGCGGGCAAGTTATCGGCAACGTCGGCAACAGCGGCCGTTCCACCGGCAGCCACCTGCACTACGAAGTGCGCATTGACGACGTGCCGCATGACCCGATGACCGTATTCCTGCCAAGCGGCCGCCCGCTCGCCGCCAGCCACAAAGACACCTGGCGCTACCGCTGCGAACAGTTCGACAAAGAAATGCAAACGCTGGCGGCAAATCCGCCACGTGGTGACGACAAGGCGAAGTAGCGCATTTACATACACGATTCCCGCTACCCTGTATGTATAGCCACCCAGCAAGAGGAAAAACCACCATGCAAACCCCGCCAACCCTCGCGCCCTACCTGCGCGCTGACCTCAACCCCTCCTTTGTCGCAGAAAAAAATGGCATCTACCAATACATGAACCCGCAATACCTCACCGGCGACAACGACAAATACCAAAAACTCTACGACCGCCTCGCGCCGCTCTACGATTTCGGCGAGCGCTGGATAGGCTTCCTCAAATACGGCAACAGCGTCGCGCGGATGCGGCGGCAGATGATGCAACTACTCGAATGGAAAAACGGCGTAAGCGTCCTCTACGTTTCCATCGGCACCGGGCGCGATTTCCATTACCTGCCGGATGGCATCGACAAAAAAAGCCTCAACCTCATCGGCGCCGATATCTCGCTTGGTATGCTGCGCCGCGCGCAAAAAGTCTGGGCGCGCCACCTCAATTTGTCACTGGTGCAATGCGCCGCCGAAGACCTGCCCTTTGCCGCTAACCGCTTCGACATCGTCTTCCACGTTGGCGGCATCAACTTCTTCAGCGACAAGGCGCGCGCCATTAGTGAAATGCTGCGTGTCGCCAAACCCGGCTCGCGCCTGATGATTGCCGACGAAACACAAGACTTCATCGAAAGCCAATACCAAAAAAACGCGCTGACGAAAAAAGCCTACGCCGATGCGCAATTTGATTTGGCGGAAATCGAAAACGCCATCCCCGCCGGCGCGCGCGAACGGCAAACGCATTTCCTCTGGGATAACCGCTTTTACGCGCTGACCTTCCGCAAGGCGTAGTTCAACCATATACATACACGAACCCCGCTACCCTGTATGTATAACCCGCAAAAACAGCGCCATAATCCCCGCATAACCACCCCTAACACGCGGTAATTTCTTGACAAGGTGCGGCAAAACGCTATCATGCGCGCCCACGCCCGGATGGCGAAATTGGTAGACGCAAGGGACTTAAAATCCCTCGATAGCAATATCATGCCGGTTCGACCCCGGCTCCGGGCACCAGTTATCCTTAAACGTAAAAACCGCCTTTTGGCGGTTTTTTTATTGCCCATTCATCATTCGCAGACCGACAGGAAAAACATGAACCACAAACCACCGCTATGGCGCCGCCTGTGGCGCGGCATCGGCACGCTTGCCCTGGTGCTTGTCATCATCACCGCCGTCGATATTTACCGCTGGCCGGACAGTCGCGGTTTGCAGGCGCTGCCGCTACACACCCTCGACGGCGCACCGCTTGACCTGCAACACACCGAGCGCCCGGTATTTCTCTATTTTTGGGCGACATGGTGCGGCATTTGTCGCCACACAACGCCGCAAATCGTCGCCTTGCAGGCGCGTGGTTATCCCGTGGTCAGCGTCGCCCTGCATTCCGGCAGCGAGGCGGAAGTTAGCGCCTATCTCGCGCAACATGGCTGGGCGTTGCCAACCGTCAATGACGCAGATGGTCACCTCGCCGCCGCTTTTGGCATCGTTGCCACGCCAACAGTCGCCATTGTCGAAAACGGCAAAATCCGCCTCGCCACCAGCGGCTGGAGCAGCAGTTGGGGTTTGCGACTGCGTTACAACTTGCTGCCGTTGGTAACAGCACTGCGCGGCTAAGCCCCATCTTGCAAAGAAAAACCCCGCCAGCGCGGGGTTTCTTTTATGCGACCAGTTGCCACACGGCGGGTATGAGCAACGCCAGCAAGAGCGCGAGCAGCGCCTGTTACGCCCGCGTCAGGCGGGGGAAGCGGCCGTGGAAGCGGGTTTGCGCGTAGAGGAAAAGGGCAACGCCGGGGACGTAGAGCAGCACCGACAGCAGCAGGTAGCTTATTCCCGCCGCGTAGAGAATCCACAGCGCATAGAGCGTTGCCAGCGCGGCAATGGCGGTGATGTGCGGCGCGAGGCGTTCTTGCAGGGCGATTTTCAACAGGTAGGCGCCAATCAGCAGGTAGGGGACGAGAATCATCGAGGTGGAAATTTTCAGCAGCGCGTTGTAACTCTCGCCGGTGAGCAGCACCAAGAGCAGGCAGAGCTGCACGGTGATGGCGGAGAAGCGCAGTGAGTGGTGCGGCACGCCGTTTTTGTTTTGCGCGGCGAGGGTGCGCGGGAAGGCGCCGTGCTGTGCGCCGTAGTACGGCACTTCCATCGAATACAGCGTCCAGCTCAAATAGGAAGCGAGCACGGATACGATGAGGCAGGCGCTGATGATGATGCCGCCAGCGCTGCCCAGCATCGCCTGCAACACGCCCGCCATGGACGGGTTCGCCATTACAGCGATTTCCGTACGCGGCAGTACGCCCAGCGCCAGCACAGTAATGGCGACGTAGAGCGCGAGCGCAATCAGGATGCCGAGGACAGTTGCCAAGCCAACATCGCTGCGTTTGCGCGCGTGCGCCGATAGCACCGCCGCACCTTCGACGCCGGTAAAGACCCACAGAGTTATCAGCATGGTGTCTTTGACTTGCGTGAGGGTTGAGGTTTGCAGCGTTGCGCCCTGCCAGTCGCTGCCAAAGGTCTCGCCACGGAAATACCACAGGGCGAGGCCGATGAAGAGCAAGAGCGGGAAAACTTTGACCAGCGTCGCCACCAAATTGACGCCCGCCGCTTCTTTGACGCCGCGCGCGGCGAGCCAGTACACCGCCCAAACGACCGCCGATTCGCCGATAAAGGCGGGCAGGGTGTTGCCCTTGCCGAACAGCACCTGCCCTGGTGTGTCGGTAAAGCCACCGAGCGCTTCAAAGGCGACAACGAGGTAGCCGGTAACGCCGATGGTGGCGCAGAGCCAGTAACCCCAGGCGGAAAAAAAGCCGACCAGTTCGCCGAAGCCGTCGCGCGCATAGGCGTAGATGCCGCCGTCCAGCGTTGGCCGCAGTCGTGCCAAATACCAAAACGACAGGCCGAGAGCGATGATGCCGACGCCGGTAATTGTCCAGCCGATGATGAGCGCTTTGGCACCGGCGACTTCCGCCATGTTTTGCGGCAGGCTGAAGATGCCAGAGCCAATCATCGAACTCAAAACGAGGGCGGTGAGGGCGGTCAGGCCAATTTTTTGCGGGGTCATGGGTGTCCTTTTAGTCGTGGTTAAAGATGTGGTCGCGATGATATGCGACAAATTCGGGATTCGGTTTGTAGAATGGCAGCGTAATTGGTAATAAGCCATGAAAAACCCGCCGGAGCGAGTTGTGTATTCATTTCTGCTTTACTTGAGTTGGAGCGTTATCGGGTGCGTAGTGAAAGTCGTAGCTGATACGGTATTTGTCTTGTCCGACAAATTGGAGTGATATAGTTATTTGTTCTTTTTGGCGGAAGGTAAGCAAACCCGTTCCGTTGGGCGCGTTGGGGCGATTCAGGTAGGTAATTTCAGTTTCTGTTGATGAGAAATGGCAGGAAGTAGCAGTCGCATCGCATTGGAATCCCAGTTTTTGTAGTAGAGAGATATCGCGGTTTTCTAAGTAATGGTCAATTTTTCCCGACAGATAGCCATGCAATACTCTCAATACGTTTTGGTCATGGGGAATATCGCGGATATCATCGTAATGTTTGCTGATATTGTGGCTTTTTCTTTCGTTATCATCAAAGAGCGCGTAGTTCAGAATTAAACCGTTCTTTCGGATGTAATCGCCGATTTGTCCATTCGGGACTTGTGTGGTATCCGTGGAAAGTTCTATGTAGGGATAGAATTTCATGCAACCGCCCAATAGTATTGTCAGCGCGAATGGTAGCCAGCGCGGATATAGTCGGATATAGGATTTCGAGTTTTGCATGAAGCGGGTACTCATAGACATTTTGTGCGGTATCAGAAATACGGCGAGCTGTGGCAGGGTTGCAAAATGGTAGTCGGGCGGCCGTGCTGATAGACCTGGCGCTCAACGTAGCAAGGTTCGTCGCCGTAGCCAGGGTAATAGCCGCCCGGACGGTGGTAGCGCGCGGGCGGATTGCTGTTGATGTGGATATTGACTCGGTCGTTCCAGATGGCAACGTCGCCCTGCGGCGCGCTCACGCCGTGTTCGTGCCAGCTGCCGCTGGTGTCGTAGCGCACGCTGTTGCCCGCCATGCCGTAGCTGACGCTGCTGCTTTCCTGGTAGTTGCCGTAATAGTCGCTTTGTACGCAGCCGCCAAGGGCGAGCAGGGCGGTAATGAGGGCAGGTTTCATGGTGGTTTTTTGGCTGAAGGGCAGGGTAGGGCGGTTTACATACGCGAAAGCGGGAATCGTGTATGTATAACCGCTGGCTTATTGTTTCAGCGCGTAAATGCCGGGCAGGTGGCGCAGGTAGCCGTGGTAGTCCATGCCGCAGCCGTAGATGTAGCGGTCTTCGACTTCGCTGCCGATGAAATCCGGCGTGTAGCCTTCAACTTTGCGCTCGTGTTTTTTGTTGAGCAGTACTGCGCTGCGCAGACTTTGCGGGTTCTGCGCCTTGAGTTCGTCGATGATGGCCTTGATGGTGATGCCTTCGTCGAAGATGTCGTCAATAAGCAGGATGTGCTCGCCGGCAATCGGCGCGCTGGGGCGCATTTTCCAGACGAGTTCGTTGCCGGCGGCGTTGTCGCGGTAGCGGGTCGCGTGCAAATAATCCATGCGGTGAAAGAAGGAAAGGCGCGTCAGCAGCTGCCCGGCGGGGATGAGACCACCGTTCATGACGACGAGAATGAGCGGGTTGAGGCCTGCATAGTGCAGGTTAAGCTGGGCGGCGAGGTGGTCGTAGGCGGCGTTGATGCGGCCGCTGTCGATGAGGCATTCGCTGTTGCGCAGGACGTTTTCGAGTTCCTGGTTGCTGAGGGTTTTCATGGTTAGTAGCTCAGGGTTCTGTTGTTGGAATTCATGATTTCGCCGACGATGTAGCCGCCGCTGACGACTTCGCTGACTTCTGCAATGAGGTTGTCGCCCCATTTTTGCACGACGAATTTGCTCGCCTTGATGACCACGCCGCTTTGATAGGCTTCTTTGAGCAGGTCGTAGAGGGTCTCGCCCGCCTTGCGCCCCGATTCGATTTTGTCGGCAACGCCGCGGATGGCAAGCTCGCCCGCGCGCCCGGCAAGGATGATTTCCGCGTCATAGTCCATCGAGGCGGCGATGGTCGCGTGGTAAACGGGTTCGAGAATTTCCATGTTGTTCTGTGGGTCACTGTTCAAAATAACGACGACAAGTTTTTCGGCCATAGTTGCTCCGGTCTGCCGCGCATTATAGGAGGAGCGCCGCGTGTGCCTGCAGCTTTTCCTGTGCTGCGCGGTAAGCGGGTTCGAGTGCGGCCGCGTCGAAGGGCAGGGCGCGCAGGGCGTTCAAACGGCGCGCGCTGGCGTCGGCGTTGCGGTGGAAAAAGCGGTAGGCAAGCGCCTGGCGGATAGCGGAAAAATCGTTGCACATCAGGGTAACGTCCGCGCCGGCGTCGAGCGCCGCCTGGATGCGTTCCGCCGGGTCGGCAATGCTAAGCGCGCCCGCCATATCGAGGTCGTCGCTGATAATGGCGCCGTCAAAGCCGCGTGCGCGTAGTTCTGCGAGATGAACGGGCGAAAAACTGGCGGGGCGGTGGTCAGTCTGCGGGAAGACAATATGCGCGGGCATCAGCCCTTCGATGCCGTTTTCAATTTGGCGGATGAAAGGATAGAGGTCGGCTTCGCGTTCCTCGGCGCTACGCGCATCTTGCGGCAAAACATGGTGCGAATCGCCAACAACGCGGCCGTGTCCGGGATAATGCTTGCCGACGGCAACCATGCCTGCCGCGCGCAGACCGCGTCGTAGCGCTTCAGCGAGAAGAACGACAACGGCAGGGTTGGCATGAAAGGCACGGTCGCCAATGACATCCGACACCGGGTCTTGTAAGTCCAGCACTGGGGCAAAGCTGAAATCAATGCCAAACAGGCGCAGTTCATACGCCATGACGATGCCTGCCGCCTCGGCCAGTTCGCAGGCAAGAAACGGGCGGCGGTCAAAACAGCGGCCAAACGCGCCCATGGCCGGGATGGCGGTAAAACCTTCGCGGAAGCGCTGCACCCGCCCGCCTTCATGATCAACGCAAATCAGCGCGTCTGGACGCTGCGCGCGGATGGTGGCGCAAAGACGCTTTAATTGCGCCGAGTTGCTGTAATTGCGACTAAAGAGAATGACCCCCGCACAAAAAGGGCGACGAAGTTGCGCGGCTTCCTGCGCCAGCAGCATCGTTCCCTCAATGCCGATAATCACTGCACTCATGCAAGCTCCCGAAAAAGTGGCAATTTTAGCACGGCGCAGAAAGCGCGTTGCAGGCGCAGCGTGAGACCGCTCACGCGCAGCGAAAAAAATCCTGCGCGAGCGCTTGACTCAAAGCGCGTTTGCCTGTTTAATGCGCGTCCTTTCCACGGCCAAGTAGCTCAGTTGGTAGAGCAGCGGATTGAAAATCCGCGTGTCGGTGGTTCGATTCCGCCCTTGGCCACCACCATTTTCCGTATTTTCAAAGATTGAATGAGGTCCGGCTATGTCCCGCATCTGCCAGGTGACCGGTAAAAAGCCGATGGTCGGTAATACCGTTTCCCACGCAAACAATAAAAACAAGCGTCGTTTTCTCCCGAATATTCAAGAACACCGTTTTTGGGTTGAAAGCGAAAACCGCTTCGTCAAACTGAAAGTTTCTACGCACGGCATGCGTATCATTGATAAAAGAGGCATTGATGCCGTATTGGCAGAAATTCGTGCTCGTGGCGAGAAAATCTAAGGAGTGAATCATGGCCAAGAAAACCGCACGCGATAAAATCCGCTTGGTATCTTCAGAAGGTACAGGACACTTCTACACCACAACCAAAAACAAGCGCAACATGCCGGAAAAAATGGAAATCAAAAAATTTGACCCGGTTGCCCGCAAACACGTCATTTACAAAGAAGCCAAAATCAAATAATTCTGGCGCTTTGCATAAAAACCCGCCTTCGCGGGTTTTTTTATATCTGTAGCAATCATGGAAACGATACTCTCTGCCCAACACCTTGCCTTCCGCCGCGGACGGCAGACCATTCTGTGCGACGTCTCGCTTGAGCTGCGCGCACGCGAAGTGGTCGCGCTGATTGGCGGCAACGGCGCGGGCAAAACCACCCTGCTGGAAATCCTTACCGGCGCGCTTGTGCCTGACCGTGGTCGTGTGCGTCATCACGGCAAACTGCCGCACTTTTGGCTGGGCTATCTGCCAGACAAGGCACCGCTCTATTCACAGTGGCGGGTACGCGAATTTTTGCAAACTTGCGCAGCACTGCGCGGTGTACGCGACCCCAAAGGCGCGTTAGAAGAAGTCATCACCCGCTGCAACTTGCAAACGGTCGCGCACAAACGCTGCGGCGAACTGTCGCATGGCTACCGCCAGCGCGTCGGCTTGGCACAGGCAATGATTCACCGTCCGCCGCTTTTGGTATTGGACGAACCGACCAACGGCCTCGACAGCGACCAACGCGCTTCCTTGCGTCCATTGTTGGCAAGCCTCGGCGAACGCGGCTGTGTGTTGATGACCAGCCATAACTGGGATGAAATCCTCGCCGTTGCGCATCGCGTCTATCGCCTGCACGACGGCGTTTTGCAGGAAATCCTTATCCCGCGCCCCGCAACGCCGCATCTTTGGGTGGCTTACGATAGCGTCATGCAAGCGCAGGTGTTTGCAGCGGAAGCAGTTGCGCAGGACGGGCGTTTTCTCGCTTTTGCTTATGATGGAAGTGTCGTAACACGTCAGTCACTTTGGCAGCATTTAGCGGCACAATCTGGTATCAGTGCTTTTTATGAGCGCTATCCGGACATCGCTTTCCAAGAAAAATTGTCTGCCGTGATGCGTCAGTCTGATGAAGAGAACAAAAATGTGGCCTAGTCTCCTGCGCAAAGAATGCCGCCTGCTGGCAACCCCTGCCTTTTTTGTCGCTTTAACCGCCGCCTGGTTCGCGCTTGGCTGGTTTCTCATCAGTGGCCTGTTGGAATACCAGGCGATTGCCCCCAAATTGGCCGGACTGGAAAACCGACGCGGCGCGACCGAAACCCTGCTTGGCGGCGCGACGCAATTGCTGCAATGGCTGATGATTCTCTACTCCATCTATTTTGGCGCGCGCAGCCTCGCCAGTGAACGTCTTTGGCATACCGACGTACTGCTGCGCGGCGTACGCGGGGGGACTTGGCGATTGCTGCTGATGAAAACCATCGTGTTGCTCGCCGCCCTTGCCCTGCTCGCCCTGCCGTTTTGGCTATTTGTCGCCTGGCTGGCGCGCACTAGCCACTGGGACAGTGGCCTGCTGCAAGCGCAAGCGCTGGCGCAAATCTTTATCGCGCTTTACGCGGCGTTACTCGCGCTCACCGTATCTGCCAGCCAAAAACAGCCGCTGCCCGCCTCGCTCTTGCTGGCATTGCTGTGGCTAATGCTGTGGCTGCTGCCCGTGCTGACCACCACGCCGCAATGGGCGGTGGAACTGCTGCGTTGGTTCTCACCGTTTGAGCACCTCGCGCTGCTCTACCGTGGCATCGCCAGCATGCAAACGCTCACCTTCGCCGCCATTCACCTGCTGCTCTTTGCCACCCTCATCCCCCTCTTTTGGAACCGGAATACCTGATGATGACCTTTCTCACCGCTTACGGACTCTTTCTCGCCAAATCGCTGACCGTGGTGGTTTGCATCCTGCTTGTCGTGGCGGGCGTGGCAGCCAGCCGCCGCGGCGATGACGACGACGATGACGACAAAATGCGCATCCGCTCGCTCAATGAGCATTACGAGCAGCAACGCGAACGCTTAAACGCCGAACTGCTCGACAAAAAAGCGCTGAAAGCGCAGCGTAAGGCGCAGAAAAAAGCCGCTAAAGACAACGCGGAACAACACAAACCACGCATCTTTGTCCTCGATTTCGATGGCGACATCGAAGCCTCGGCCGTCACCCAGCTGCGCGAACAAATCAGCGCCGTCATCCAGGTCGCCGGCACAGAAGACCGCGTCCTGCTGCGTCTGGAAAGCGGTGGCGGACTGGTGCATGCCTACGGCCTTGCCGCCTCGCAACTGGCGCGGCTACGCGAGCGACAAATCCCGCTGGTGATTGCAGTGGACAAAGTCGCCGCCAGCGGCGGTTACATGATGGCATGCCTTGCGAGCGAACTCATTGCCGCGCCGTTTGCCATCCTCGGCTCGGTCGGCGTCATCGGCGCCCTGCCCAACTTCCACGACCTGCTTAAACAGCACCGCATCCGCTACGAAGAACACACCGCGGGCGAACACAAGCGCAGCCTGACCATGTTTGGCGAAAATAGCGAAGCTGACCGCGCCCAATTCCGCCACGAACTGGCTGTTACCCACGACCTCTTCAAAAAACACATCCACCACTACCGCTCGCAGCTGGACATCGACGCCATCGCCACCGGGGAAACATGGTATGGTGTACAGGCCGTAGAAAACGGGCTGATTGACGCCGTCGGCACCAGCGACGACTACATCCTCGCCCATCTGCACAGTCACCAGCTGCTCCAACTCGAAGAACACGTGGCAGAACGCTGGCTCGACAAACTCAAGCACCGTTTTCTCGGCAAAATCCAGGCGCGACCGCTAAAAGCCCGCATCCGCTGAAGCGCGCCATCGTCTTCACAAACAAGAGGAAAAACGCTATGAGCATCCAAGAACTCGAACCCCGTGCAGTCTGGCAATACTTTCACCAAATCACACAAATCCCGCGCCCCACGCACGAAGAAGAAAAAATCCAGCAATACATCCTCGACGAAGCCGCCCGCCTCGGGCTTGATGCCGAACGCGACGCGCGCGGCAACATCCGCGTACGCAAAGCGGCAAGCGCCGGCCGCGAAAACGACCCCGGCGTCATCCTGCAAGCGCACCTCGACATGGTCGCGCAAAAAAACCAAGACACCGTACACGACTTCAGCAAAGACCCCATCCGCACCCTCGTCAAAGGCGACTGGGTACACGCCGACGGCACTACGCTCGGCGCCGACAACGGCATCGGCGTTGCCATGATACTCGCCGTCCTTGCCGACAAACACTTAAGCCACCCGCCGCTCGAAGGCCTCTTTACCGCTAGCGAAGAAGTCGGCCTCGAAGGCGCGCTTGCCGTTCAGCCCAACTGGCTGCGTGGCGACATCCTGCTTAACCTCGACTACGAAGAAGAAGGCGAACTCTGCATCGGCTGCGCCGGCGCAGTCAATGGCGACTACATCCTGCCGCTGCAATACGACAACGAAAACGGCCAGGGCTACCAACTGCGCGTGCGCGGCCTCAAAGGCGGCCACTCCGGCGTAGAAATCCACCTACAACGCGGCAACGCCATCAAAATCCTCGCCCGCGCCCTACAAACCCTGCACGACGAAAAAGATAACGCGCTGAAAATCGTCAGCCTGCACGCCGGCGACCTGCGCAACGCCATCCCGCGCGAAGCCGACGCCGTCATCGCCTTAAGCGGCAACCAACTCGCTGCCGCCCAACAAACCCTGCACGAAATCAGCGCACAAATCCGCGCCGAACTGCCCGCTGAAGACCAAGGACTGCAAATCAGCCTGGAACCGGGCGAACCCTTCAGCCGCACCCTGAGCGAAAAAAGCACACGCGACGTCATCGCCGTACTGCGCAACCTGCACAACGGCGTGGATCGCATGAGCGTTGATATTGCCGGCCTCGTCGAAACTTCCAATAACGTCGCGGTACTGCGCACCGATGACGCCCTGCGCGTGCGCTGCATGCTGCGTTCTTCAGTCGATAGCGCCCGCGACGACCTCGCCGCGCGCATGGCGGCATTACTGGAAATCGCTGGCGGCCATGCCGAATACACCGGCGCCTACTCCGGCTGGAAACCACAGCCACACGCCGAACTCGTCGAAAAACTCGAAGCCATCGGCAAAGAAATCTACGGCACGACGCCTGCGGTCAAAGCCATCCACGCCGGCCTCGAATGCGGCATCCTCTATACCCACTACCCGCACTGGCAAATGGCATCCTTCGGCCCGACTATCGTCGGCCCGCACTCGCCGGACGAAAAAGTAAACATCGCCAGCGTCGAGCGCAGCTACCGTTGGTTAATAAATTATCTACGTAATGAATAAAAATTCATTTTTACAATAATAATTGCAACACAATAAGGTTACGATAATGACAGTATCATAATTATCACCAGTTTATTCAGGGGTGGGTATCGTTTCGTTAAATAAAACGGCTACTAACGAGCATTAAAAACTCCAGAAATGATTTTTAGAAACAATAGGTTGTCTGTTGGCACTATTTTTGCTTCAGTAATTAGATATAACATTTCCCGCCGCACTTTGTGCGTACTGTAAACATGGAGAACATGATGAAACTACATAAAAAAACAGGAATTCCTTTCCGTCCTTTAATTTTGACCACTGCAGTCGGGTTTGTCTGTCAAAATCTTGCAATGGCGCAATCAACACCAACTCCACCTGGCGCAGAAGCGGCAACCGTTAAGACTTCACCATTCCTGCCGCGTCCACCACATCTCTACAATGAAAAAACCGTAAGTAAAGCAGGCGTGCCACCTAATGTCATGTTATTGGTAGATGATTCGGGTAGTATGCAGGCTGCAGTAGGAACTAGTACCGGACAATATAACAATTGGGCACATAATCAGCGTTGTACTTTTAACGAAAATAATAACATACATTGGAGAAGTAATCCGAATTGTTATCTGCTTTGGTACACAGTTAGCGGTAGCGGGGTAATGCAAAATTATGCTTTCAGGGAACAGACTCGAATCGGGATTGTCATTGACGCTATTCATAAATTGCTGGATGACTATGGTGGCAAGGACAAGATAAACTGGAGTATCTATTCACTCTGGGGAACAGAATGGCGTTGGCACCCCAATCCATACGCGGTTGGTGGTGGTCGTAATATCAGCACGCATCGTAATAATTATTATGGCTGGAAAACAGTTAATGTTCCCGAACCCATGGATTTTACCGATGATACAGCCTATTTACGGAGATTTGTTAATTCACTTTCGCCTTTTCTAGATACGCCGACAACGGATCGTTATGTTCGGGCAGCGCGTAAAACGGCATATAGCACTCAATACCGTTGCCAAAAGAGTTATATTATTGTCCTTTCGGATGGAGATGCTAACGTAGACGAAATTCCTGGTTCATCGGATGAAAATGTTTATGCCAATAAAACGGGATTCCTGCCATGGGAAAAGAAATATTATGGTACCTTCAAGGAAATTAAGACCAATGGTCCTGGAGATTGGGATACGGGTAATCTTTGGTTTATGCATACCTATCCGACCGGAGAAACACATGGTTATCGTTCCTTTGGATCGTACCATCCTTCAGAAGATGGTACTAAAATGGGCATTGGTCTGTTCAGCCATATCTTGGCAAAAGCAGATTTATGGACCGCCGCTGATGGGGTAGATAAAGAAGGCGGCAGTTGGGACGAAATTCAGCCAGACGGTAAAAAATCACAGCAAAATATTTATACCTATACGATTGGTTTTCAACAGGGTATGTCGTCGAGAGGTCGGCGGTATATGCGCGATGCTGGAGCTTGTCCGTCTGGAGAACAGTGTTTCTTTGAGGTAAGTGATGGCGCGAACGCTGCAGCAGAATTGCAGACGGCATTTCGTAGCATATTAAAAAATATTTCGGGTAGCAATTCGGCTATATCTGTCAATACACGTTCAACTTCAACGCCCGCGGTATCAGGCAGTTCTAATGCTGCAATTGCAGCTAGCGTGTCCATCAACACGGATAACTGGAGTAGTATGCTGCTCTTTAATAGATTTAGTGCAGATGGCAAAGAGCTTAAACAGGGTGATCCTGTCCCGGCAGAATATCCTAACCGTACTGTATTGGTTAATAACGGTAAAACAGGTGGCACATATTATTTGTCTGCTTCCGATACCTCGCATAAAGACGATTTTGGCATAGTATCTGATAACGAATTTACAAATGCTTTTGTACCATGGCTAATGCGGGATCCAAGCAAAACAGATAAACAAATACAGGATGCTGCAAATAACATTACACCTAGAACAGTAACTAAATATCGCGAACGTACGCCAGGGGCTACGGATAAACAACGACAAATGGGGGATGTGTTGGGCAGCCCGGTCGTTTCCCTAGGTAAAGATAGCGCAGGTAAACAAAAATATGTTATCACTGCTGCTAATGATGGTATGACCTATATCTTTGAATCAACCGGTTCATCTGATGAAACCAAATCTCCCTATAATTTGGTATTAAATTACCTACCTGCTGGTATGCAGCGTGAAAGCAGTGATGACAGTTTAACTGTTGGTAAGTCTATCTCTGCTACCGCAGAAGATGGTTATGGCAAAGATGAAAAAAATAACCCACACCTCTATCTGAATAATGGTGGTCTTTCATGGGTTGAAACAGCAGATACAGGTGGTCTTGAACGAGAGTACGTACTGTTTGGCACCATGGGACAGGGTGGTCGTGGCGGATATGCGTTGTCTGTCGCTGGCATGAAGCGTAGTGGTAGTGGTGCAGCCGGGCTAGATGCGGGAGCATCAGCATACTTGCAGGAAGTGCCACTGTGGGAAACCGAAAAAGGAGCGAACAATGGTTTGGGCTATACCGTCAGCCAAGCAAGAATAGCGCAGGTAGCAACAGAATGGCAGGCGGACAAACCTAAACTAGAAAAAAATGTACGTCTATATACTTTCTTGGCTAATGGTTATCGTCCGGGTACTTATGACGATTCAGGTAATACCTTTACCCCCAATGCCGCTATCACCACTTACGATAGCGTCCCAACATTATATGTTTACGACATGATGGGGCAGGAATTTGGCACAACAGTTACCCGAGGTAGCGTAAAAAGTGGCAATAGCGCGGGAACTTTAGTTAAGAAAATAACTGTTCCTGCAAGCAATGGTCCTGGGGCGCTTTCCAGTCCTACAGTTGTTGACGTCGATTTTAACGGCATCGCCGATGTAGCCTATGCGGGCGACCAGTTTGGCAACTTATACCGTTTTGATTTGCGTGGTGCTCCCAATACATGGCAGGCACACATGATTTATCAGGGTAAAACAACCCAACCAATAACATCGGCCCCGGCGGTATATCGTAAAAACGACAACGAGTATATTGTAGTCTTTGGCACAGGTTCTGATGTTTTTAAACATGACCAGCGTAGCAAAGATCAGCAGATAATTATGGGAATTTACGATAATTTGCAGGAAAAAGCGCCTAGTGCACTTTCCTATAGCTCTGGTTCAATAATTGAACAGTCTTTTGACCATAGCGCTACAGAAAAACGCCATATTACAGATGTTGGCTTTGATCCAACCAGGCATAAAGGATGGCGCATCCTGCTGAATCCAGCTGGTAAAGAAGGGGATTTTGAAGTAAGTGCAGAAAAAGTTGTTTCAAGCCCACAAATGTTATTGAGTACCGCATTTTTGTCCACTCGAACCTATAAAATCAAGGATAAAAATTCTCAACTCCCATCTGGAGTTAATCCGGAAAAGACATGCTATATCGCTGAGAAAAGCATAGAAACTAAGGGGAACAGCTGGTCAATGGCAATTGATGTATTCACAGGGGCAGGACCTAATTTAGCGAAAGGTGCATATTATACGGATGGCGATAAACCAGACCCGATGGCAGGCAAGAATGAGCATACTCTTACCTCTGGTACCAACATTATTGATACAGCAAATGCATTACCGACGCCGTTTGCGACTAATGAGAATGGCGAAATAAAGCCGTATGGACGTATGATAACCTTAGGTGAAAATAGCAAAAACGAGGGACTTATTACCCGTAATGACTGCTTAGCAAAAACAGCCGAACCAGGAAATCTCATTAGTAAAGCAGGTGGTGCTTCTGCTGCTAACGACCCTAATTCTAGTGGAAGCGGGAAAGTAGAACTTCATGCTATAGGGGGTAAAAAATGTGGCGATCCTTCCCTTTTCCGTGCAAATGAGCGAGAAATTCAATTATAACTTTAGGGAGACAAATTACATGAAAATAATAAGAGGAGTTTTGGTGGGCGCACGAAGCGCCCACCAAAAAGGCATGACGCTTTTAGAAATAGTCGTTTCAATGTTAGTAGTTGCTCTCGGTTTAGCAATGAGTATATCTATGATACAAACAGCAAACCGCTTTGGAGATACAGCAGAATATACTGCCTTCGCGTTACAGAAAAGTCAGCTAATTATTGACACAATGCGTGCAAATGTCCTTGCAAAAGATACCTATGTTCTAGAAGGAGTAAATATTGGGAACTCGAATGATAATAATGCTTACGAGAGTATTTATGATAGCTTGAGTTCTATATATGCTGCTGGCAGCGGTTCTGCTTTAGTAGGTAAGCTAAAATGTAAAGAAGCTACATGTACCAAATCTGAAGAGAATGCAAAGGCTGATGTTTATGCGTGGAGCGATGAAATAATCAAGACTCTTCCTGGTGGTAGGGCTTTCATTGGAAAAAATGGCAATCACTATGTTGTAGTTGTAATGTGGAGGCATATACCCGCAACAGGAAGTGAAGCTAATATTCCAGTGCAAGGAACACGTGTGTGGTTTACATTGTAAAGGTATATGCATAATGAAAGCGAAATTATTTTTACAAAGACAGAAAGGTCTTTCGCTATTGGAACTAATGGTAGCAATGGTCTTGGGGATACTCCTCTTAATAGGATTGGTAACTGTTTTTACAACAGCTAACCAATCTTCCAAACAGCGTTCTACCTCAGAAAATCTAGATGAAGTTATTCGACAAGTTATTAATAGATTAGAATACGATATTCATAATGCAGGATATATTGATCCTTTTTCTAGTGCAGCCGCAGCCCAGGCGGCCTTTGATACGGAAGACCCTCAAGTGTTGGCAATTTATGCAAGACAGACTGCGAATTTGAATGCCAAACTAGATGAGGCTACACCACTAGGTAAATTTACTAAAGGAAAAGTAATTCCTCTTATTGGCTGTAATAGTAACTTTAGTGATGCAAACCCTAGTTTGGGAAATTTGGCGCAGTGCCGTGGTAATAATTTTAGTCTACGGCAATCCATACAAATGAGCTATCAATCTTACGCTCCTGATAGTATTCAGGCGCAGGAGAATTCTAATATTGCTACTGCGCCATCTAGATCCTTGGCTTTTAGAGTTCAGGAACAAGATAATAGCTTTAGTGGAGCGGGTAGAGACTGTATTGGTAGAAAAATAACTGATAAAGATGGTTTAGTGATTAATCGCTATTCAGTACGTGAAGGTAGTACTAATATTGGTAATACAAATAATAAAGTAGGTAGTTTCGGTTGTAGCAGTAGTGTTGGCGAATGGCAAAGTATTGTAGAGGGTGTTGAAGAAATGACTTTCCGCTACCTAATAACTCCTGATAATAAAACAGCTGCTGGGGAAAGAGTTAAGCTGGAAGATGCTACGAGCGGCTTAGAGACTTTAACTTATTTACCTGCTGCTAAAGTAGAAGATGTAAATGAGGCAAGCTTGAAATGGGCCAGTGTTGTCGGCATTGAGGTCTGTTTAATTGTTGCCGTAGAACCTACTGATGGAACTAGAGAATCTGCTTTTTCTAATATTCAAGATACAGTTCCAACTTGCGCACGACAAAATATTAATGATACTGATGCTAAGGCTGCGTTTAAGCCAGATACAGCTAGAAATAATGATGATTCACGCTATTATAAACGTTATGTACAAGTAATTAGCATGCCTAATAGTTTGTATATGCCGGAGTTACCTAAATATAAGAAATGAGGATAAAAAGATGAAAAGAGATATAAAAAAGAAATTGCCATTGTCTAGCAAGGAAAGTGGTGTCGTATTACTTAGCTGCCTTGTTTTTCTACTTATTTTGCTGGGTATTGTTAGGTTCGTAATGACTTCTTCTCGTTTGGAAGAGCGTAAAGCGGGAGTAGATTATGAAATGGTAACTGCGCGTCAATCCGCAAAAAGTGCAATCCGGTATGCTGAAAAATATATTCTTGAGCAAGGATTATCATTTTGTAAAAAATCAGGAGGCGCAGGTAGTACAGATGATGGCTGTGAAGAGAAAAATCCGGCAGAAATGGCTAATGCCTTATGGAAACTAAAGGATAATGATCTCAAAACGGCACTTGATAAGATTGGACAAAGAAATTTCTTAGAACAAGGAATATATACTTATTCTTACGTTAAAAATAGTTACTCGAGTTGTAGACCTTTTTGGACTTGTGTTAATTGGAGCAATAACGCAAAATCAGTAGAATTCACGAGCAAACAGCTTAATGCGAGGGCAAATAATACGCTTCAATCTATTGAGTGTAATACATGTGATACTTCATCTGGATTAAAACCAAGATTTGTGATAGAGCGCTTTCTCGCCGGAGAATTAAAAGATATGGATTTTTCGGGCGAAAAATTAGACCTAAAAAGTGCTGATGTTGTTGTATTCCGTATTACTGCCGTTGGTTTTGGTAATGGTCAAGGTGGTTCTAATGTTAATACTACTAATGCTATGATGCAGACAATTTATGTCTTGAATGGCTAGGAGAATATTATGCTGAATCCTAAAAAAAGGTTGAAGGGATTTACATTGCTAGAGCTTATGGTTACTGTAGCTATTTTAGGTATTCTAGTTGGAATGGCTGCACCTAGTTATCGTAATTTTATGGATAAACAGAAAGTAAGATCTGTTCTTAATGAATGGAAAAGTGCTTTTTATTTTGCGCAAAGTGAAGCTCTACGTTTAAAAGATGGTGTAATTTTCTGTTCTGCGGATTCTACAGGTAAGGAGTGTAGTAATCAGAGCAATTTTTCCAACGGTTGGCTCGTCTTGCATAAAGAAGGTAATAAAGTTGATATCTTGCAAGATAATGTTCTTATTGATAAAAATATTAGCATTGAATTAGAACCTTCTGGTTTTAATGGAAAGTTGATTTTTTTCGGTAATGGTCGTGTGGATGTTAATGCTGGTGCTTCTTTAACAATAAAGAATAATGCACGCACTTCAAAATTGAGTATTTCTTCAGGTGGGCGTTTAAGGGAGAGTAGTGAATGAATGCATATAAAGGTTTTTCTTTGTTAGAAATGTTGATTGTTGTTGCTATCATAGGTGTATTGATGGCTATCGCAATACCAAGTTATATACAATATACCGTTCGTGCGCAGCGTGTAGAGGCGAGAGATACTTTGCAAGCAGTCGCGAGTCAAATCGAACAGAATTATCGCGTTACCCGTAATTATAAGATTCTGGCCGATAAGACGAATCTTTCGGATGCTGCAATAAAAAACTGGAAACTGGATAGGGTTCCTGCAGCTGGTGATAAACGCTATGACATCACTTTTGTAAGTGGTTCCATTACGGAAACAGGGTATGTTATTCAGGCTGCAGCTGTGGGTCTCCAGGGACAACGAGATAAGGATTGCCCTTATTTCTTCTATGACCAAAGTGGTGCAAAAATGGCTTCAAAAACAGCTACACCACCTGCTGCCGGTAGTCGCGATCCTGTTTCGATAGATTGCTGGTCTAAATAAAATCTCTAAAATATAAAAAACCCCGCTACTTTGGCGGGGTTTTTTATTTCTGCATTGGCGATTTATGGCTATTTCATCGGTATTCTATGCCGCCGCGCCTTTTTCGTTCTCCGCGCGTTCGCGGTGGTAGTGGCGCAGGCCGTGTTCTTTGCGGCGTCCGGCGCTGAAGGCAGAGACGCGCTTGAGGTAGCCGATGACGCGCGTGCCGTAGTCGATGTTGTGTGAACCGCAGGCGCTGCAAGCGGTCAGGGTGCGTTTGTCGATATGTTCACATTCGTTGCAGATGGTGATGCGCACGTTGATACAGAAGTAGTTGCAGCCGGTGTTCGCCGCGATGTCAAGCAGTTTGCGGTAGCCTTCCTGGCTTAATGCTTCGTCGAGGTTCAGATGCAGCGCCGAGCCGCCGTCGAGCCAGTCGATGAGTTCGCGTCCGTGCAGGATGAATTTGTCGAGGGCGTTGGTGCGGTGGTCGTCTTCGACGAGGTAGAAGTAGGAGTTGTAGCAGTCGCGCGGCACTTGGTAGCCGTCGCGTTTGTCCCAGCTGGCGTTTTTCACGCCGAGGTTTTCTGCCGGCACGAATTCGGTGTTGTAGCGCACGCCGTATGCGGCGCTCGCCCGCTGGTTGGCGTGGTAGATGGTTTTCAGTTTTTCCTGGACGAAAGCGAGATATTGCGGGTTGTTACCGACGGTGATGCCTTGTGATTCGGCGGCTTCCGCCATGCCGTTGATGCCGATGGTCAGGTATTGCTTGTCGAGGGTGATGAAGCCGGCGTCATAGACGGTAAGCATGCCAGCGGCAAGGTAGTCTTCCATCAGCTTGCGGTAGGCGTACTGGTAGCGGTGGATTTTTTCGACTTCGGTCAGCAGGTCGCGCCCGTCTTGCACCAGGCGGTTCATATTGATGGTGATGACGTTTATTGAGCCGGTGGCGACGCCGCCCGCGCCGAGGGTGTAGGAGAAGGTGCGGTCTTCGATGGCGTTGCGCAGGCGGCAGCAGGAGGCGAGCGAGTCGGGGTTGTCGGAGAGGTAGATGAAGAAGGCGTTGCCGGCGGCGAGTTCGCCCGCGATGTGTTCGGCAAAGGCGGCGTCCTTGCAGCGTTTGTTGTCGGTGAGCATGGCGACGGTAACCACCGGGAAGGTGAGGATGGCGCGCTTGCGTTCGGCGTTGAACCATTTGAGGAAGTAGTTTTGCAGCGCGGCGACGCTTTGCCAGTTCGGGTGCGTGAAATCGGGGAAGACGAAGTCGCCAAACATCGCCTCGAAGTAGTGCTGGTCGTAGATGGAGATGTTCCAAAAGGCGCTCTGGTAGCCGCGCGCGGCCGCGGGCTGGTTGATGGCATAGACGACGTGTTGCAGGTGGTTGGCGATGTCTTTTTCGTGGGTGCGCAGGTAGTCGTCGCCGTAATCTTTGCGCGCGAAGTAGTCGAAGTAGGTGAGGAATTCGACGGTGGCAACCGCCCCGGCAAATTGCGCGCTGACGGCAAAGACGAAATTGACGAACGAACCGCAGAAGGAAGCGAGGTGCTGCGGTGCGCCGGATTCGCCGCCGAGCTTGGTCATGCCGTCGCGCAGGAAGGGATACATCGAAACGGAAACGCAGTAGGGCTTGAGGCTGGTTTCGTCATGCACGTAGATTTCATGCGCCTCGATTTGGCGGACGTATTCGGCGGCGGTTTCTTCGCCAAATATCTCGCGGATTTTGCGGCTGACTTGGGCGCGATTCACCTGAATCATCAGGTCTTTCATCAGCTCGGCTTCGAGCGTCGCCATGTTTTTTTGCGTAACGTTGGCATTGGCGTCGAGTTTTGAGCCGTCGGCGGCGTTGTGCGCGCGCACGTAGTCGTCCATAAAGTCCAGTTTTTGCTGAATTTGTTCGGGGGTTAAGCGTAGCATCGTCATCATCTCCAAAATAAATGGTTGAGTACCGCGCCGTCGGCGGTACGAATAAAGCGCTGATTGGTGTCGGGGCTGTCCAACCCGCCCCGCTCACGGTGCCAAGCGCCTGTTTTCACAAACGTCAGCTCCGCCATCAGCGCGGCGGGGACTTCGTCCAGTCCGGTGTAGAGGCAGGTTTTCAAGCCCGCCGCCCGCGCCGTGCGTAGGCAATCCAATAGTGCCGCCGCCTGCCATTCGCCACCGAAAAACAGCACGCAGGACAACAGTCCGGCGTAGTCGGCAAGGCGCTGCTGCAAATAGGCGGGCGAAAGCGTCTCGCCCTGCTGCGGGTTCCAGGTGTAGGTGCTGTGGCAACCGGGGCAACGCAGCGGACAACCGGCGATGGTGTAGGCGAGCGACACCTCGTTCGGCACTTCCTGCCAAACCACATCTTCGTGAACAAATCGCAGCATGAACGGCACTCCTGAAAATTGTTGAATGACATGAATGCGATAGCCTCGCAAACAGGTCTAAAACACAAAATATGGTAGGTATTACCCAGTAAATACGCAATATGTTGTGTTCGATATTTCGCTAAACGTTTGTGTGGCAATTGATAAAAATGGACGTTATGCGGCTGCGGGAAAACATGACGCGCAAAAAAATTGGCAGCAAGGAAATTACCTTGCCGCCAAGCAAAAGAAACGATGATTTTTATCTAAAACAGTTACTTATCTGCATAATAGCAATGGCGTGTGCCCTACAACTCACCCACGCGGGCGGGGCGTCTTTCCAACTGCGCCGTTTCGGTTTTTTGCATGAAGTCGCGTTCGAGGAAGGCAGCGACAGCGCTTTGGTTGTCGCGACTGACGTGTGCGGCGTAAAGGTCGGGCAGGCGCATCCGCACATAGTTCAGGCCGCTGCCGAGGATGATGTGTCCCCAGTCACCGGAGGCGGGGTCAAGCTGCGGCGCGCGTGGCAGGGCGCGGGCAAGCGCGGCATGACTGCGGGCGATATGCGGGTGCGGGATGCTGTTTGCCGGTTGGTGCATATTGAGGGAAAAGGCGCGCACCGCCTGGTTGATGGTCGCCATGCCGTAGGCGGCGCGGGCGCAGGTAGCGCCGCCACGCAGGACGCGGTCGTCGAGGTAGTGCATGATGATGAGGGTTTCGCCGATAACGTTGCCGTCGTCGCAAAGCAGCGCCGGAATTTGGCTGTAAGGATTGACGGCGATGAGGTCTTGCGGGTTTTCCCACGGCAGGACGAAATGCAGTTGCAGCTCGCGCTTGTCGCTACGCAGCGCGGCGATGAGGGCGAGGCGAGAGTAGGGCGAAGTGGTGCTGAGATAGAGTTTCATGGGATTCCTGGTTTCGGGCGCGTTGATTTTCAACCTAACATACGCAAATGGACTTTTTCGTCGCGTTTAATGGCGTCTTGCAGCAGCGGTTTGAGGGCGGCAATGTCGGCGAGGACGAGTTCAGGGGTGAGTTTGATGACGTCGTCTGCGTCTTCATCATCGTCGTCGTAGTCGTGTTCGTGCTCATGGCCGCAGTCGCAACCGTCGTCGTCTTCTTCGAAGTCGTCTGTAAAGTCATCGTCGCGGGCGGTTTCGTAGAGGCTGTCCGGTGCAGTTTTTATTTGTCGTTCCAGCGCTTCGAGGACGGCGAGCAGTTCGGCGGGGTCGTGCCAAACGGCAGGCTCAAGCAATTCTTCTTTGCTGACACCTGCTTCTGCCAGTAGGTCATGATTGTCTTCGTCTTCCAGCCATGCTTCGCGCAATTCGCTGTCGTCAAGGTATTCGGAAAGCGGCGTGATGCCGAGTTTCTCGCAAAGGGCATCGAGGTTGAGCTGGAAGTAGTAGAGGCCGTGCAGGTCGTCTTCGTGGTTGTGCGTGTCATGCTCGCTCATTAGCCAGTAGGTCATGCTCATGGTTATTCCTTGTGGTATTGGGGGCTGTATTTGTGCACGGCTTCGATCATCGCTGCCGCGTGTTCGGGCGGGATGTCCGGGGTGATGCCGTGGCCGAGGTTGAAGATGTGGCGGTGGCCGTAGCCGTAGTCGGCCAGCACGCGGCGCACTTCGTTTTCGATGGTTTCCGGGCTGGCGCGCAATATGGCGGGGTCAAGGTTGCCTTGCAGCGCGATGTTTTCGCCGAGGATGCGCCGCGCCTGCGCCAGCGGTGTCGTCCAGTCGAGGCCAACGGCGGCCGCGCCGCTGTCTTTCATCATTTCCAGCCAGTTGCCGCCGCCTTTGGTGAAGAGGATGACCGGCGCTTTGTCGCCGATACCGCTGATGATGCGCTGCATATAGGCAAGCGAGTTTTCGCGGTACGCCTGCCAGGCGAGGCTGCCGCCCCAGCTGTCGAAAATCATCACCGCCTGCGCGCCCGCGTCAATTTGCGCCAGCAGGTAAGCGGTAACGGCGCTCGCCAGTTTGTCGAGCAAGAGGTGCAGGGTGCGCGGCTCTTGGTAGAGCATCGCTTTGGCAAGGGCAAAGTCGCGGCTCGCCTGGCCTTCTATCATGTAGGTGGCAAGCGTCCACGGGCTGCCGGCAAAGCCGATGAGCGGCACGCGGCCGTCGAGTTCGCGACGGATAAGGCGCACGGCATTCATGACGTAGCCGAGGTCGTCGTGCATGTCGGGGATGGGCAATGCCTGTACGTCGGCAAGGCTACGCACCGGGCGGTCAAACGCCGGGCCTTCGCCGGGGACGAAGGACAGCCCCAACCCCATCGCGTCGGGGATGGTGAGGATGTCGGAAAAGAGAATGGCAGCGTCAAGCGGGAAGCGCTCAAGCGGTTGCAGCGTGACTTCGCAGGCGAGTTCCGGGGTGCGGCACAGCGTCATAAACTGCCCCGCTTTCTCGCGGGTGGCGCGGTATTCAGGTAAGTAACGCCCGGCTTGGCGCATCATCCAAACGGGGGTACGCGGCACGGGTTCGCCACGCAACACGCGCAGCAAGAGGTCGTTTTTCATGAATTATCCTTGTGATAGCGTGGCGGTATTGTAACACCGCCCCCGCTTCACGCCGTTATAGTGCGGGGCGCTTTCAACAAACAGGAGCGCTTTATGACTATTCACATTGGTTCAGGTCTTATCTACACCATCGTTATTGGTTTCCTTGTTGGCCTTGTCGCCCGCTTTTTCTATCCGGGGCGCGACCCGATGGGCTTTATTTTTACCACCCTGCTTGGCATTGGCGGTGCGGTGGTTGCGGGCTATATCGGCCAGGCGCTGCATTGGTATCGCATCGGCCAACCCGCCGGGTTTATCGGCTCGGTACTCGGTGCCATCCTCATCTTGCTGCTGGTAAACGCGGTTGCGCGCCGATGAGCATCCGC
>CAUVOF010000013.1:0-31109 GCA_963553325.1 uncultured Cardiobacterium sp. | reverse complement strand
CAAAGCGGCGGGCTGCCCGACCGTTGCCGTCACCTACGGCTACGCCGACGTCCGCACCCTGCAACAAACCCCGGCCACCCGCGCCGATTACCTCATCGAGCAGTTTGCCGAACTGCTCACCCTCACCGAAGACTAAGCCATCGCTGCATTGCCAAGGCTGTTCGTAAGCAAAAAATCAGGAAACACAATGGATACACTAGAAGATGACTGTTTTGACCGCGTGCATTTATGGTTAGGGACGATAACGAACCCGGCGGAATATGAGCGGTATTTCGCGCAAGACGATTTACAGGAAAGCGCTTATTGCCTCTTCTGTCAGGATATCGGGCTGGCTGAAGAATATGACGAGGACTATATCGGGATTATTCCGCCATTTCCTGAAATCGTCCCATTGAATGTGTTGCTGGCTGAAGCTGCGGTTGATGAATCTGAAATACCCGCGATAACGGAAAAATGCCGGGCATTAGGTATCACAAAGGGAAACACTGTCCTGTGGTATTCCGACCCAGATTTATTTATCTCGCCACAAAAGAAATATAGCGGTTTGACCTATATCGGTGAGTTCCTCGGCGATTAAAGGGCGAGAAATTTGCAACGAATCGGCACCGCAGACAGCAGGACGGTTCATAGGGATAATCCCCTTCCCCTACAGGGCGAAGCCCGCAGCGGGTGAGTATCATGAATAAAGCGAAATTCTGGCTTTATCAAAACGTACCGGAGCAAGACAATGGCTATTACCAACTACACCATCCATATTGACCAGGAATTGCGCGACCGCGCTTTTGCCGTGCTTGAACACTACGGACTGCCGCCCGCCCAAGCGTTCAAACTCTTTCTCAAACAAATTGCCGACACCCAAACCGTGCCGCTGTCCTTTGAGCATCACGCCAGCGGACACATTCCCAACGCAACCACCCGACAGGCACTGATGGAGGCGCAGGAAAAGCGGCAAAACGGCACACTTGGCAAAGGCTACGACAACCTCGACGAGATGATGAAAGACATCCTCTTTGGCTGAACGCTTGCCACAACCCGCCCAATAAAAAACGCCGACCGCTGTCGGCGTTTTTTGTCCTTACAACCGCGCAATCGCATCCAGCAATTCGCGCACGTCTTCCGCCGTCGTCGCCCAACTGGTGCAGTAGCGCAGCACGTGTTTATCGCCGTGCGCCTGCCAGTAGGCAAAGCCGAATGCGCGCTGGAAGTAGTCCGCCTGCGCGCCGTCCAAAATGGGGAATTGCTGGTTAGTGGTCGATGCGCCATAGAAGTCCACGCCTTTTGCCGCAAAGGCGGCGCGGATTTCACGGGCGTAGGCGAGCGCCGCGGCGCAGATGCGCTGATAGAGGCCGTCGCGCAGCAGCACCTCAAACTGGATGCCGAGCAGCCGCCCTTTGGCGAGCAGGCCGCCGCCGCGTTTCATCATCGCGCGGAAGTGTTCTTTGTAAGCATCGTTAGTGATGACCACCGCTTCGCCGAAGAGCGCGCCGCATTTGGTGCCGCCGATGGTGAAGACGTCGCAGAGCGCGGCGAGGTCGGGCAGGGTTACGTCGCTGACATCAGGGGCGAGGGCATAGCCGAGGCGCGCGCCGTCGATAAAGAGCGGCAGGCGGTAATGGCGGCAGGTTTGCGCCAGCGCGGTGAGTTCTGCCTTGCTGTACACCGTGCCGAATTCAGTCGGTTGTGAGAGATACACCATCCCCGGCTGGACGATGTGTTCCTTGATGCCGCTCGCCAGCCAGTAGCTTTCCATGAAGTCCTGCACTTGCGCCGCCGTCAGCTTGCCGTCCGTGCCGGGCAGGGTCAGCACCTTGTGGCCGTGCGCCTCAATCGCGCCGGTTTCGTGGGTGGCGATGTGGCCGCTGTCGGCGGCAATCACCCCCTGCCACGGGCGCAGGATGCTGGCGATAACGGTGGCGTTGGCCTGCGTACCGCCGACGAGGAAATGCACGTCCGCCGCCGCATCGCCAACCAGCGCGCGGATGGTCGTCCGCGCCGCTTCGCTGTAAGGGTCGAGGCCGTAGCCGGCAGTTTGTTCGAGGTTGCTTGCGGTTAGTGCGTCGAGAATGGCCGGGTGGCAGCCGGCGAGGTAGTCATTGCCAAATAGTGCCATGAGGGTGTTCCTGGTTGATGGGGGCGGCATTATACGGTGGTAGGTAGAATCCCGCCACATAGCGGGATGGTGTATCGCTATATAAGGTAATCCTGCCACGCCTCATCGGTGAAGGTGAGTAAGCGCTCAGTCATCGGTGAGTGCCTGCGGGGTGCTTTGTCCGTTTTGGTACTGCGCGATGGAGCGTTGCAAGTGTGCGATGTTGGCGGGTGATTGCAGCAGATGCAGGGTTTCCATCAGGCTGTTGTAGGTGTCAAGCGACATAACGACGGCATCTTCGCCGTTGCCTCGGGTAATGAGGGTGGTGTCCTTGTCGCTCGCTACCCGGTCGAGGACGCTTTTCCGGTCGGTTGTTGGCGGCAACTATAGGCAAGCCGCGGGCAGCGCGCAATTGCCCAGTTGAATCCGCCCGCGTGCTGATAATAAGATGCCCGCGAACCCACCGACCAGTAACTGCCATGTTCAAATCGCTTGCCTTATTCGTCCCGCTGTACTTCGTTGATTTGCTCGCGCTGCACCTCGTAGCCCCTGCCAGCCTCGCCACCCAGTTTCATTGGTGCTACCCGCTGATTGCCGCGATTGCAGCCATGCTCACCGTCATGGTCGCCCGCCCGCCGCGCCCGCTCGCTTTCAGTCTTGCCGCGCTGCCGCTCGTTTATCTCTTGAGTTTCGCCCGCTTTGTCGGCGAGACGGTGTGGTATCTCGGCTTTGACACCTTGCGGCAGATGCACGGTACGATGATGCCGATGATGCTGGCGCAACTGCGCGAAAACCTCACCGCTACCGACATCGCCCTGATGCTGACCAACGTCGCCGCCGTCTTCCTCGCCCTCTATCTGCCCGCCCGCTGGAGTGCCAAGCGATGAACGGCTGCGCGATTTCTGCTCTCTATATTTGTGTCATCCTGCCTGCCGGGCTGTTTGCCGACATCGTCCTCGGCGGCCGCGGCATTTTCAGCATACTCGGCATTATTGGCACGCTCGTCATGTACGGCTCGCAACGTGACAGCGGGGAAACGCCACCGCCGCGCGCGCCAGCTGCCACGGACGACATCACCAGCCTGCGCCAGCTGGTCTATGATTTGCAGCAACAAGTAAGCACGCTGCGCAGTGAGCTGCGGCAACTGCAAGCGAAAGTCGCGCGCCAGCCGCGCATTCCCATCACCCTGCCGCTGCGGATTGAGGAAACACCGCAGGCGGTCAGTGCCGAGATGCCCAAGCATTTCCCGCCGCCGGAATCTATCGCAGAAACGTCGGTCGATGACTGGCAACTGCCCGAACTTGACGACCTCATCACGCCCCCGATCAAAGCCGCGGAAACTGCGCCACCGCCGAAGCCTGTCCGCCCGCCCCAACCCCGCCCCATTCCTGCCGCTGCCGACGACAACACCTTCGTCGCCGGACGCCAGCCACCACCGAAACCGCGTCCCGCAGCGAAACCCTCCGTTACACGCGAAGACGACACGCCCGGCATTCTGCCGCCGTCGCTCGCCGCCTTTTTCAGCGAAAACCTGCTGCTGAAAGCGGGCATCGCCATCCTCTTCCTTGGCCTCGCCTTCCTGCTGCGCTACGCCTCGGCGCGCGTGCACATTTCCATCCCACTGCGCTACTGCGCCGTTGCCACCACCGCCGTGGTGCTTGCCGCCGCTGGTTGGCATCTGCGCGAAAAACGCCGCGATTACGCGCTTGCCATTCAGGGCGCGGCGCTTGCCATTCTCTATCTCACCGCCCTGGCCGCGCTGAAATTGCACGCGCTGCTCGACCCACCGCTTGCTTTTGCCCTGATGAGCGCGACCACCGCGCTGCTGGTCGCCCTCGCCGTGCTGCAAAACGCGCTAATCCTTGCGCAAATCGCCCTTATCGGCGGTCTCGCCGCACCGGTGCTGACTGCCAGCGGCAGCAACAACTACCTCGCGCTCTTTGCCTACCTCGCGCTGTTGAACAGCGGCGTCGCCCTCATCGCCCGCTACAAGGCATGGCGCTCGCTTAACCTCATCGGCTTTAGCGGCACGCTCGCCATCGCCAGCAGTTGGGACAGCGTCTATTACGACCCGGCGCAACTCGCCAGCATTGAGCCTTTCCTCATTTACCATCTTGCGCTCTACACCGCCATCGTCTGGCGTTACGCCCGGCAACGCGCCGCTGCGGGCGACCTGCCAACGCTCGCCAATGATGCCAACCTCAGCGCCATCCTCGCCTACTGCCTGCGCGGCTTGCAGCGCATCGGCCGCCTCGACAGCGCCCTGCTCGGCGCAACCGCCTTTGGCTGCTTCGGCCTGCAATACAGCCTCATCCAGCACATCCCCTACGGCGCGGCGTGGTCGGCGCTCGCCTTCGCCGCCTGGTACGGCGGCGTCGCCCTGCTCGCGCGCAGGGACGCAGATTTGCGTCCGCTCATTGAGGCCAGCCTCATCCTCGCCGCGCTCTTTGCCGTCATCACCATCCCGCTCGCCCTCGATGGCCGCTGGACGGCAAGCAGCTGGAGCCTGCAAGCGGCGCTCGTTTACTACCTGGCGACGCGCCACGAAAACCCCATCAGCCGCCTCGGCGCGCTGCTCTTGCAACTCGCCGCCGCCATCGCCCTGCTTGCCCACTACCGCATCGCCCCGGACGCCGCCGTTGCCCTGCAAGGCTCACTCAGCGCGACGCTGGTTACCGCCGCGAGCGGCAGCGCCATCCTCCTCACCGCCGCCAAAAACGACGCGCGCGCCGAATGGGAACGCAACCTGCTCGGCGCGACCTTCCTCACCACCGTGCTGGTTGCCCTTGCCCTGCCGCTGCTCATCCTGCCCGCCAAATGGGCAATTACCGTGTGGCTGGTGGAAGCGAGCGCCGTTTACCACCTCGGCCTGCGCCTCACGAACGCCCTCGCGCGCCAAGCGGCGTTCGTCCTCGCCGTCTTCGCGCTCGCCATTCTTGCCACCACCTACCACTTCAGCCCGTTTGGCGAAACCCTGCTGCAAGGCTCGGTCGGCATCACCCTCATCATCGCCGCCTGCGGCAGTGCCAACATCCTCGGCTGGTGGCAGACGGCGCGCGAACCCGTGCCCGCCTGGGAAGTCGCCGGGCAACGCGGCAGCGCCATCGTCGCCTACGCCGCTGCCGTCGTCCTGCCGCTCATCATCCTGCCGCCCGCATGGGCAGCGCCGCTGGTCGCCGCGACCGCCTTCTTCCTCGCCCTCATCCAGTACGCCTACTGCAGCGGCGAACACGACGAACCGCACCCGGCGCCGCGAGTCTATGCCGCGACCATCAGCCTGCTTACCATCGGCAGCCATCTGCTGGCGCTGCCGCTCGCCGCCGACAGCGACCTCATCCTTATCCTCATTGCGTTCGCCATGCTGGCAACCGCCTGGCTGCACGACCGCGATAGTGAAAGCAACGCGCTGCACGGCACAAGCGCCTGGCTGCTCCTCATCCTCGGCACATTCGTCTTCGGCCTCGCCCTGACCCGGGCGCTAAATCACTACGGCTACCTGTCCGCGACCCGCTACCTCTGGTCAATCCTCGCAAGCGCAGCGCTGCTGCACGTAGCGAGCCGCTTCGACTGGCACAAAGCCGCGCGCCTCGCCCTCGTCTGGCTGCCGCTTTACACCCTCGCGAGCCTGGTGCTCATCGGAAGCAGCGCCAATGCGCCCGGCGAATGGCTACAGCTGAACTTCGCCGCCATCGTCCTGCACGCCCTGACCCTGACGCACAGCGAAGACGACCCAGAACCCGGCATCGCGCAAATCCGCCCGTGGCTGCACGCGCTTGGCTACAACATCCACACCCTCAACCTGATGCGCCTCGCGAGTGCCGTTGCCATCACCACCTTCGGTGCCGACAGCCTGTGGCAGCTGCCCGCGCTCCTGGCAGCACCCTTGCTGGCGCTCACCCTGCCGACCCTGCCCGCCTTGCAACCGTGGACACAGCGCTACCGCAGCATCTACCACGGCGCCGCTGCCTTGCCGCTGGTCGCGCTCATCCTCGGCACGCTCATCTACTACAACCTGCACCACAGCGGCGGCAGTTCGACCCTGCCATACCTGCCGCTGTTGAACCCGCTGGAGCTCGTCAGCCTTGCCGCGCTGTGGCTGCTGTGGCGCTGGTGGCAACAAAGCGACCTTGCCGCCTGGACGGCAAACCTGCCGCGCGCCCTGCCGCTCGCCGTCCTTGCCTGGATAATCGTCAGCCTCGACATCCTGCGCATCTGGCACCACTACCTCGGCGTGCCGTGGCGCGCGCATGACCTCTTGGCATCGTTTGGCGTGCAGGCAAGCCTCAGCCTCACCTGGGCGCTGGGCGCTATCGCGCTGATGGCAAGCGGCCACCAGCGCCAACAACGCCGCCTGTGGACAGCGGGCGCGGCGCTGATGGGCATCGTCGTCGTCAAACTGTTTGTGGTCGAACTCGGCGACAGCAACGGCATCGCCCGCATCATTTCCTTCATCGGCGTCGGCGTACTGCTCTTGCTCGTTAGCTACTTCGCACCCGCGCCGAAGAAAGCCGCGGAGGACGATTAGCGCATTTACATACACGAACCCCGCTACCGCGTATGTAAACGCCTAAAAATGACAATGGCGACGAATAAAAAACCAAGACCGCGCATGGCGCGGTCATTTAATATCCTCAAAAGCTAAAAACATAGCTTATCTATTGCTATTTCACAGTATAGCGATACACTCAAAATTTTATACAAAGAGCAATGCTGAAGGTGATACGTGGCTGCACGGCGAGACGATATGGTGCAAAACTTTCGGTGGAAGGCTATACATCACCGAGATAGAAAGCGCGCAGGGTATCATCCGCAGCGACGAGCGCTTTCAGCAGACGGCGCTGGAATGACGCGCTGCCTTGAAAGCGGGCGCGCCAGCACCATATCCGCCACTCATCCATTAAATAAGGAAGCACCGATGACCATCCCCGTCTTGAACCGCATCAACGAACTGGCGCACATCGCCAAGACGCGCGAACTCACCGCCGAAGAAACCGCCGAACGCGACCAACTGCGCCGCCAGTATCTCGACGCCATCCGCGGCCAGGTCGATGGCCACCTGCTCGCCGCGCGCATCGTCGATAGCGAAGGCAACGACGTTACTCCGCAGAAACTGCGCGCCGCGCAAGAAGCCCAGCGCAAGCCGCAATAAAATGCACATCCGCACCGCATCGCCGACTCGCTGGCAGCAATGGCAGAAGCGTTTGACGGCGCACGCCGCCTCGTCATCGCGCGTGAGCTAAGCAAACAGTTCGAGCAGATTGCCATGCTGACGGTTGCCAGCGCCTCTGCTTGGTTGGCGGCAGGCGGCAACCGCCAGCGCGGCGAGTTCGTATTGCTGCTGGAAGCGGCAGCGGAACAGGAAGCCGCCGGCTGGCAACCACTCGCCGAGGATTTGCGCGCCGCCGGACTCTCTGCCAAAGACACCGCAGCGCTTGTCACCAAGCACACCGGCGCGAATAAGAAGGCGGTGTATCAGTATCTCGTTGAACATTCGGCGGACAACGCGTGACTCCGTGGCAACCACACCGCCAAGCCGCTCTACGCGCCCGCTGTAACCGCGCCGGTGTTGTCTTCCATTTTGGCGTTTGGCACAGCGATGACGATGCGGACGACCACCTCGCCGCCCTCAACACGCTGTTTGCCGAAAACCTGCCCCATGAATGTACTTTTAATCCCGCTATTGCCCGCTGCGTACCACTGGATAAACGCTACCTGCAAGCGCCCACCAGTCTCCGGCCGCATCACGAATACGGCAAACCCGTCCGCCCCGGTAGCCATGCCGCGACATTGCCGGAAAATGACCCGCACAACTGGTACATTCACCTCTATCGCGCCTTCAATAATCCGCCCTACGGTCTGCACGGTTTGAGCGACGCCGACCGTCAGGCACTATGGACAGATTTCTGCATGCAAACCGGCCTTCTGCCGCAAGCGCACCCGCAAGTTTTCGACTGGATTCGCCATGAGGTTTATGCCGGTCACCGCCATCAGCCCGTCAACCACCCGCTCAGTAATTATTTTGACGATGGTCTTGAATGGTGGGGTGTGTGGTGTCTCACCGTGTATAGCGCTGCCTCGCACACTCTCTCCGCTATCGTCGCCAGCGTGACGGATTAGCCGAACAATCAAACAAACTCATCACCCTAACGAAAAATTTACAAAAAACCGCTTGATTTCCTCTACACCAGCCATACATCGGCTTCATCCCAATTACTAACCAGAGGAAAAACCATGCAAGCCTTCACCTCGCGCTTTCAAGAAGCGCTGCAAACCGCACAATCCATTGCCGTTGGCAAGGACAACAACTACATCGAACCCGCGCACGTCTTTCTCGCCCTGTTGCGGCAAGAAGGCGGCGCCGCTGCCTCTATCCTGCGTCAGGCGGGCGCGGACGTTTCCACCCTACGCGCGCAGGTCGAGCAAATCGTCAATGACCTGCCGCGCGTGGCGAACGCCACCGGCCAGGTAAACATCTCGCCTGATACCACACGCCTTTTAAACCTCTGCGACAAATACGCGCAGCAAAACGGCGACAAATACATCTCTTCCGAACTCTTCCTGCTCGCCGCCTGCGAAGATTCCGGCGCGCTCGGCAAAGCGCTGAAAAACACGGGCGTACAAAAAAGCAAACTGCAACAAGTCATCGAACAACTGCGCGGCGGCGAACCCGTTACCGACGAAGCTGCCGAAGACAAACGCGAAGCGCTGAAAAAATACACCATCGACGTCACCGCCCGCGCCGAGCAGGGCAAAATTGACCCGGTTATCGGCCGCGACGAGGAAATCCGCCGTGCCATGCAAATCCTGCAACGGCGCAACAAAAACAACCCCGTCCTCATCGGCGAGCCGGGCGTCGGCAAAACCGCCATCGTTGAAGGGCTGGCGCAGCGCATCGTCAATGGCGAAGTGCCGGAAAGCCTAAAGGGCAAACGCCTGCTCTCGCTCGATCTCGCCGCGCTGCTCGCCGGCACCAAATACCGCGGCGAATTTGAAGAACGGCTGAAAGCGGTGCTGACCGACATCGAAAAAGCCAACGGGCAAATCATCCTCTTCATTGACGAAATTCACACCATGGTCGGCGCGGGCAAAAGCGAAGGCTCAATGGACGCGGGCAATATGCTCAAACCCGCTTTGGCGCGCGGCGAGCTGCACTGCATCGGCGCGACCACCCTTGATGAGTACCGACAATACATGGAAAAAGACGCCGCGCTGGAGCGCCGCTTCCAAAAAGTGATGGTGGAAGAGCCGACGGTGGAAGACACCATCGCCATCCTGCGCGGCCTGCAAGAGCGCTACGAAGTGCACCACGGCATCGACATCACCGACCCCGCGCTGGTCGCCGCCGCCGTCCTTTCCAACCGCTACATCACCAACCGCCAGCTGCCGGACAAAGCCATCGACCTCATTGACGAAGCCGCCGCACAAATCCGCATGGAGCTCGACAGCAAACCGGAGACGATGGACCGCATCGACCGCCGCCTCATCCAGCTCAAAATGGAGCGGTTGGCGCTGGAAAAAGAACACGACGACGCCTCGAAAAAACGCCTCGCCGACCTGCAAGACGAAATACACAAACTGGAAAAAGAATACGCCGACCTCGAAGAAGTGTGGCAGGCAGAAAAAGCGACCATCCAGGGCAGCGCCGGCATCAAAGAAGAAATCGACCGCCTGCGCGTTGAGCTAGAAGCGGCAAAACGCCGTGGCGACTACGCGGCGATGAGCGAAATCCAGTACGGCAAAATACCTGCGCTGGAAAAACAGCTGGCAAGCAGCGAAAGCAATGAAGCCAAACCGCAGCACACCTTGGTGCGCAGCGAAGTCACCGAAGAAGAAATCGCGCAAATCGTCTCGCGCTGGACGGGCATCCCCGTCGCCAAAATGCTCGAAGGCGAAAAAGAAAAACTGCTGGCGCTGGAAAGCGCCCTCGGCGCGCGCGTCGTCGGACAAGAAACCGCCGTTGAAGCGGTAGCGAACGCCATCCGCCGCAACCGCGCCGGACTGTCCGACCCGAACCGCCCGATAGGTTCGTTCCTGTTCCTCGGCCCGACCGGCGTCGGCAAAACCGAACTGTGCCGCACGCTCGCCGAATTCCTCTTTGACAGCGATGAAGCGATGGTGCGCATCGACATGAGCGAATTCATGGAAAAACACAGCGTCGCCCGCCTCATCGGCGCGCCGCCCGGCTACGTCGGCTACGACCAAGGCGGCTACCTCACCGAAGCCGTGCGCCGCCGCCCGTACTCCGTCATCCTCTTTGACGAAATCGAAAAAGCGCACGCGGACGTCTTCAACATCCTGCTGCAAGTGCTGGACGACGGCCGCCTCACCGACGGCCAGGGGCGCACGGTGGACTTCCGCAACACCGTCATCATCATGACCTCGAACCTCGGCTCGCACCTGATTCAGGAAATGAACGGCGGCGACTACGAAGCGATGAAACTGGCGGTGATGGAAGTGGTTAGCGCGCACTTCCGCCCGGAATTCATCAACCGCATCGACGAAACCGTGGTCTTCCACGCGCTCGGCAAAGAGCACATGCAAGGCATTGCCAACATCCAGTTGCAGCGCCTGCGCAGACGCCTCGCCGAACGCGAGCTGGGGCTGGAGATCAGCTCGGCAGCGCTGGCGCAACTGGTGGAAGTCGGCTACGACCCGGTCTTTGGCGCGCGCCCGCTGAAACGCGCCATCCAGACCCATCTGGAAAACCCGCTGGCACAGCGCATCCTCGCCGGCGATTTTGTCCCCGGCAGCACCGTGCATGTGGACTACAAAGAAGGCGCAGGCTTTACCTTCCACGCCTGAAATAGCTAAATTACCAAGCCCGTCTAACGGCGGGCTTTCACTATTTTTCCTAATGGAGTTTCTATGAGCATAAAAAATAGAGAAGACTTGGTTTATGCAACCTGCCTGCTGTTGGTAAAGCATTACCGCAATCTGGCTGCCTATGAAGCAAACAGCGGAGAGCGATTGGGTTATCACACCAGAGTCTTTACCCCGCTGCTGCATCCGTAAAGAAAATTCTGCTATTTGGGGCAGTCTGAAAAAGTAACTCAGGAAAACAAATATCTTGAACACGTTGTTCCGTGCGGCTACATGATGCACGAGCTGGAGCGCCTTATCAAAGAAGGCAAACACAGCGATGAAGAACTGGCACGGGCATTACAAAAAAACTGGAAAGTTGCGGATCTCACCGAAGAAGAAACACAAAAGTTAAACGTCGAACTAAAGCTAAAGTCCACCATGCCGGAAGGTTGGGATTTCATGACAGGTAATCCTGAAGATCGACTGACGCAAGCAGGAATTAAGTTAATCAAATCCTGAACCTTGCCTACCATACTTCTGCGAAGAAACCCGCCGCAAGGCGGGTTTTTTATGCGTTACAGATGCCGCGTACAAAGGGCGAATTTAGGGGTGTAGGTCGGGCTGGCCCGATGAGCGTAACTCAACGTGAAAATTGTTGGGCTACAGCGCAAGCACCTAACCCAAGCTGTGCACTGGAACATTCCGCCTAATTATTTACGCGGTGCTAAAATCCGCGCGCCTAAATCAATGCAGGATAATAAAAAATATGGCAATTAAAGATACTTTGCTTGCACTCGGCTTTACCGCGTTTGGCGGCTTCTTAATGTCGCATGGTATTCACAAAATCCGTAACCAGCAAACACTGGAAAAGCATGGCGTATCCGTAGTGGGCAAGCTGAGCAATGTAGAAATACACAAAGGCACTTTTTCCGGTACCAGCTATAACTTCTGGATAGATTATCAGGGGCGCCGGGGCTATTTCTCTATCGACAAAGAAGGCTTCAGACGCTATACCCATGGCGATACTTTTACGCCAGGCACTCCAATAGAAATTCTCTATCTGGAAAAAGAACCAGGAACTGCCGAAATCAAAGAAATGATGGGCAAGTGGTTTTATGGATGGGGTAACGGCCCCGGCTATACCATCGTTATTTCCTTGCTTCCACTAATCATCGGTTTGTTATGGCTTTGGTACGCATTATTTGGCAACAAGCGCGAAGACGATGACTGAATACAGCATGGCAATCCAGGCAAAGCCTCATTCGGTGGTTTTTCGCTGGGAGTTATAGGGCGCCGAGGCACTCGATGGTGCATTCCCTGGCGCAAGGCCACCTGCGCGCTAACGTTGGGGCGCGCTTTGCCTTGGTATTGCGGATGTGGAAGAAGGTTTCTTAGAAAGTGCGGGCTTTGGATGAAGCCAAAGCCCTTGTCGTCATGCCAGCGGAGGATTGCGCTTGTTCATGCGGGATGGAAGGCAAGGCGTGCCTGCAGCGCCGTTTTCGCCGCCGGCCATTCTTCACGCAGCATGCTGTACACCACGGTGTCGCGCACGCTGCCGTCTTTGCGCAACATATGGCGGCGCAGGATGCCGTCTTTATGCGCGCCGAGGCGCTCAATGGCGCGCTGCGAGGCGGTATTGAGCAGGTCGGTCTGCCAGCCGACGCAGGCGCAGTGCAGCGTTTCAAAGGCGTAGGTCAGCAGTAGCAGTTTGCAGCAGGTGTTGATGCGGCTGCGCTGCGCGCTTTTGCCGTACCAGGTGAAGCCGATGTCGAGGCGCGGGATGGCAGGCTCGATGTGGTAATAGCTGGTCGTGCCGACCACGCGCTCGCTGTCTTCGTCGATAACGGCGAAGGCGACGCGGCTGGCAAGCGCGGTGTCGATGTAGGCGGCGACTTGTTCCGGTGCGGGCGCGGTGGTAACCAGCAGTTCCCAAATGTTGCCGTCGGCTACCGCCTGGCGCAGGCCGTCTTCGTGTTGCCGGCTTAGCGGCTCAAGACGGACGCGCGCCAGGCGTAGCACTGGCGGCGGGTTGAGTTGCTCAAGCATTGGAGGCTGCCAATACGCGCTTGACCGCTTCGTCCTCGTTCATGCGCTGCATGAAGGCGGCGAGGTGCGGGTATTCGCTGTAGGGTTTCGGCGTTTTAACCGACCAGCGCGCCATGACGAAGGCGTAGGCGTCCGCCACTGTGCGTTTTTCGCGATAGACGTGGCCGCGTTCGCCGATGAGGCCGTCGAGAAATGCCATGACGCGGTCGATGCGCGCGTAGGCGGCTTCGCGTACGGCGTTGTGCGCCGCCGGGGTTTTGTCGGTGGTGTAGCGGTTGGGCGAGAACATCGGCCAGTAAGCGGGGTGGAAGTCGCCGGTGAGAAATGCCATGGTTTCGTTGAATTCAAATTGTGCTTCGAGACCGTCTTCCGCACCGAGTTTGGCGGCGGGGTGGCTGTCGGCGATGTATTGCAGGATGGCATTCGCCTGAGTCATGGCGCGGCTGCCGCCAATGTCCAGCGCGGGCACCATGCCGAGCGGGTTGATTTTTTTGTATTCAGGGTCGGCGTAATCGACTTTCTGCACTTCGTAGTCGGCGTTTGCCCATTCGAGGGCAATCCAGCAGGCGAGTGCACAGGTTCCGGGGGCGTAGTAGAGTTTCATGGGTTTCCTTGGGGTTTGGGGATAAGGAGGAGATAAGCCATTTACATACGCGGTAGCGGGATTCGTGTATGTAAACGGCAGGGCGGTTCAGTCTTCCTGCTCAATACGCGGCACGGCGTTGTCGCCGTTTTCTGTAATCAGCCCGGTTTGGATGTAGAGCGCCAGTTTGCCGCGGCTGTCGCTGATGTCGAGGTTGCGCATGGTGAGCTGGCCGATGCGGTCTGCCGGAGTGAAAGGTGCGTTTTCCACTTTTTCCATGGAGAGGCGTTCCGGCGCGTAGGTGAGGTTCGGCGATTCGGTGTTCAGGATGCTGTAGTCGTTGCCGCGGCGCAGCTCAAGGGTAACTTCGCCGCTGATGGCTTTAGCGACCCAACGTTGTGCGGTTTCGCGCAGCATCAGCGCTTGTGGATCAAACCAGCGCCCCTGGTAGAGGAGACGACCGAGGCGGATGCCGTTGATGCGGTATTGTTCGATGGTGTCTTCGTTGTGAATGCCGGTCACGAGGCGTTCGTAGGCGATGTGCAGCAGCGCCATGCCGGGCGCTTCGTAGATGCCGCGGCTTTTCGCTTCGATGATGCGGTTCTCGATTTGGTCGCTCATGCCGAGGCCGTGCCGCCCGCCGATGCGGTTCGCTTCCAACATCAGTTCGACTGGGTCTGCGTATTCGCGGCCGTTGAGCGCAACCGGCACGCCTTCGGCAAAACGCACCCGCACTTCTTCTGCCTTGATGGCAACGTCTTCGCGCCAGAAGGCAACGCCCATGATGGGGCTGACGATGTTGATGCCGCTGTCCAGGTATTCGAGGTCTTTCGCCTCATGCGTGGCACCCAGGAGGTTGGAGTCGGTGGAATAGGCTTTTTCCGCGCTCATTTTGTAGTCAAAGCCGTGGGCGATGAGGAATTGCGACATTTCCGCGCGGCCGCCGAGTTCGTCGATAAAGCGCTGGTCGAGCCAGGGTTTGTAGATTTTCAGGTGCGGGTTGGTCATCAGGCCGTAGCGGTAGAAGCGCTCGATGTCGTTGCCTTTGTAGGTGCTGCCATCGCCCCAGATATGGACGCCGTCTTCCTGCATCGCTGCAACCAGCATAGTGCCGGTTACGGCGCGCCCCAGCGGGGTGGTGTTGAAGTAGGTCAGGCCGCCGGTCGTGATGTGAAAGGCGCCGCATTGGATGGCGTGGATGCCTTCGCGTACCAGTTGCGTACGACAATCAACCAGACGCGCTACTTCCGCGCCGTAGGCTTTGGCTTTTTGCGGAATGGCGTCGTAGTCGGCCTCATCCGGCTGACCGAGGTTAGCGGTGTAGGCGAAGGGACGCACGCCTTTTTCTTTCATCCACAGCAGGGCGGCGGAGGTATCGAGGCCGCCGGAGAAGGCGATGCCGACTTTTTCGCCAACGGGCAGGGTTTGCAAGATGGTTGCTTGGCTCATGAGGGTGGCTCCTTGGTGTATGTGAAAGGAGCGGTATTTTATACGCCTTGCCCTATCGCGGCGGCGCCCGCGCACAAAAAAATGGGCGGGCATTGCTGCACCGCCCATCCCACATGGAGAATAGGGGTTATTGCACGATGCATCGCACCGGCGCGAATGACGCGGGTATTTGCGCGCGGCAACGCCAGTCAAGGATGCCATTCGGGATTTGGTAGAGTTCAAAGGTCAGTTTGCTTTCGCGCAGGTCAGCGTAGGCTTTTTCGTTAAAGCTCAATTCCAGCACGCTGCCTTCGATTTTTTTCTCATTGGGTCTGACGCTGATGTCGTAGTAATCGCCATCGCGCGCATAGGAAGGCACGGTGTCGGGGAAGATATTGTTGGCACGGATGTAGTCCATGATGCTTTTGCTGGCTTTGTCCAACTCTCCGTAAGCAGCATCTGCCTGTTTTTTCGCCTGATAGCCATCGTAAAAGGGCTTAGCAGAGAAAAAGGCAACCAGCAAAGTACCCGCCAAGATACCGAGAAAGACAAACGAACGCCCCATAGAGAGAATGCGGCTGCGGCTAGCGATGCTTTTTTCCCATTCTTCCAGCTCCTGCGTCATCTGCTGTTCGCGGAGTTTTTGTGCGCGTTGGGCTTTGCGGAAGGCCTGTTCGGCAGTGCCATCGCTGACGTCCAAGAATCCCTGCGATTTGTTTTTTTCCTCACCCTTGATTTGGAAGGAAACGTAGTAATCACCACGCAGCGCGCCATCAATGCCCAGTTCGTCGTCGTATTTGCCACGCTTTTCTGGGTCAGAGAGCGTCTCTTCAATTTGTTGTAGGGTGGAGGTGTATTTGCCTTCCGTGTCTTTCTGCCGTATGAGGTTTAACGCCTGGAGGATTTCCTGCATACCGGCGGTCGTCTTGACATTCAGGATGCGGTAATAATTGTGAGTGACGGCCATATTGATTTTCCTTGCAGAATAGCGGCGAAATCCCTGATAAACAAAACAGGTTTGAGTTCCTTACCCGCCGCGGTGAGCCTTGATAGAGGTTACTATGTCGTGTCAAAATTGTAATATAACAGCTTGTGAAAAGGCAAAATATTTTTCCTCATGATGTTACAAGGCTTCGCCAATCGTATCGTTGGCGCGCTCGGCATCACGCAGTACATCGAGCGGCACCCGTCCTTCCACTTGCGCGCCGCAACCATCGGCGCTGGCTGATAATGTGCTGCACGACATGACGAAATCAAAACCTTCCAGCTCCGGCTGTTCACGTGGCTGACCGTAGCTGCCATAAGCTGCGGCGTCGTGTTCTGTCAGCATCTTGTTAAAGACTTCGGCAAAACGCGGCAGCAGCGGCACATTCGCCTGTTGGCGGAAGCCTGCTGCCGGTAACAATACCTGCAAATCCGCCGGCAAGCACAGCGACACGCGCTCACCCTTGCCGAAATACCAAAAGCGGCGGCTGAGCAGCGCGTGTTTGCCTTCTTCAACATCGCGCGCGAAATCTGCCGCCACATGCCCCGACCACGACGGCAGCGGGTTGCGACTACCAGGCGGGAAAATCGCGTCCGCCGCATCGAGCAGATTGCGCGGCACGCGGCGGCGCTCGCCCGTGCGGCATTGCGCGCTGTAATCCGCCCACGGCAGCACTTCGTCCACGACGAAGACGAACACCAGCCGCGCCTCGCCGTTTTCACCAGCAAGCCCCAGCAACACATCATCGACCTGCGCCTGCGCCCGCACTTGCGGCAGCGACAGGGCAAACGACGCGAGACCATCGCGAATAAACGGCGCGTAACCGCCATCGAACAAGACGGGAAACGAAAACAGGCGGGCATTGGGGGACAGGGTAAGCATCACAAAATCCTCATGGCATGAATAGGGCGAAATTTTATAGCGGGCGCAAGCGTCATGCCATCCCGCCGCGCAAGCGCTGGGCGTAGAAAAAGCCGGAAGAGTCCGGCTTTTCTGTGGGCAAGCGCAGCGCGGTCAGAACGAGCGGCTGAAGTCGAGATAGACTTTGCTGGTGTCGTAGCTGTAGAACTTGTTGTTGCTGTCGATCTTGCTGTAGGAGAAGACGAGGCGCGGCGTGATGCCGAGGAAGTGGATGTTGCGGTGCCACAGGGCGAGGTTGGCGTTGTATTCGTTGTCGCGGCGCTTGATGTTGAAGAAATCCACGCCTTTGCTGAAGCGCTTGCCGTAGCTGCCCATCAGGCGGGTGGAGATACCTTTGCCCCATTCCTGCCCCCAACCGAGGCGGGTGCCAAAGCGGTTGTAGGCGTCGCTGGCGCTACGTGCACTTTTGTGGCTGAGGTCAAGCCCGGCAAACCAGTATTGTTTTTGGTTGGGCGCGAACATGACGGTGTTGCCGACGCTGATGCGGTTGCCATCGAGATAGTTGTAGGTCTTGATGTGCTTGTCGTAGCTGTATTCGACGTTGTTCTGCCAGCGCCAACGCGGGGTAAGCCAGTAGGAGGTATCAACGCGCACCCCGGCGGATTGTGAATAGCTGTGCAGCTTGCCATCGCCGTTGCTGCCCTGGCCGTAGAAGCGTTTCTGCACGAACGGGGTAACTTCCACATCGATGCGCGCGTTGCGGAAACCGCCACCGGCAGCGACACGGGCAGTGATGTCGTTGTAGTTTTTCTTGTTGTAGTAATACACGCCGCTCAAATCGCCGTGCAGCGAGGTGTAGAGGTTGTCGGTCATCGACCATTTTTTGTCGGCGCCGACGCTGTAGCTAACGCCGTTGGCTTTTTCCTGGTCGCGGCTGGCAGTGAAGCTGCGACCATTGCCAAGGTCAAGGCGCGTGCCTTTTTTGGCAACGCCATTGACGTTGTTGTCGTGGACGTAGCTCAGGCTGCCGTTAAATGACCACTGGTCGCGGCGGTCAATGGCGGAAATGTAGTCATCCAGCGCCTTGCGGTCAGCCTCGGAAACATCCGAACTGCGCAGCTTTTGCAGCTGCTCTTTCGCGGCAATCATTTCGTTGTTGCGGTAGAGGGCGAGCGCGGTTTGGAAGCGCAGCATGCGGTTGTCCGGCAGGGCGGCAATCAGCTTGCGGTAGAGGCGGACGGCTTCGTCGGTGCGGCCTTCGTTCATGGCGATGATGGCTCTGCCCCAGTCGATGAGCGACTCGTCGCGGTTCGGCACTTCCGCATAAATTGGCAGCAGCAGCTTGAGGCCGTCGGTTTCATTGCGGCGGATCAGCTCAACCAAGAGCTTTTCCAACTCTTCCGGGTGTTCCTTCAAATATTCGGGGGTATAGACAATGTCTTCGTTGCTACCGGCGGCGTCGCTTGGCAGGGTATTGGCAGGGCGGACGGACGGCAGCTTGGGCGCATTTTCCACCGCTTTTTTGCCGATGTCGTCTTCGGAAAGGCGTTCATTGCCGCGGTCAAGGGGAACGGGAATGGCAGGCGCATTTTGGGCAAATGCAGTCGGTGCAGCAAAAAACAGACTGCCGGAAACAGCGAGGGCGAATGGAGTGATACGGTTCATCTTCATGGGTTTCTCTGTATTGTTGTGATGGATAACGCAAAGCGGCGCATTATAAAGCAAAGTTTTCCGTTGCAAAGTGAAGACGATGGCGGCTGCGTCATTTCCCAAAGCGCGGCAAGGGGCGTATCATTTCCATAAATTCACCCATGGAGAGAACCATGCTAAGCAGCAACCATAAATACGAATACCGCGCCCCCGGCAGCGATGTACAAAGTCTGAAAGAAGCACTGGTGTACAAGCTCATTTTCAGCCTCGGTTGCCCACCCTCAGAAGCGAGCAAAACCAACTGGTTGAATGCCGCCCTGCTGGTGGTACGCGATCTTGCCGCCGAACGCTGGCTGCAAACCACCCGCTATCTGCGCCGCGAAAACCTGCGCCGCGTCTATTACCTCTCTATGGAATTTCTGATGGGGCGGGCGCTCTCCAACGCGCTTATCGCCGAAGACGTTTACGACGCCCTGCGCGAAGCGCTCGCTGAACTCGGTCAAGACCTGAACGACATCATCGCCGAAGAAGGCGACCCGGGCTTGGGTAACGGCGGTTTGGGACGCCTCGCCGCCTGCTTTATGGACAGCCTTGCTACCCTGCGCATCCCGGCGATGGGCTACGGCATCCGCTACGAATACGGCATGTTCCGCCAGGACATCGAAAACGGCAAACAGGTCGAGCGCCCGGACACCTGGACGGAGCAGGACATTGCCTGGCAATTCCGCCGTCCGAGCAAACACTACGTCATCCGCTTCGGCGGCAACATCCACTACCAGGGCGAACAATGCATCTGGAACAACAGCGAACAAATCACCGCCCTTGCCTACGACCAAATCATCCCCGGCTACGGCACCGCAGCGGCAAACACCCTGCGCCTGTGGTCGGCACACGCCGGTGACGTCTTCAACCTCAATGACTTCAACCGCGGCGACTACTTCGCGGCGATGGAAAAACAAAACGCCTCGGAAAACGTCTCGCGCGTCCTCTACCCGGACGACTCCACCGCCGTTGGCCGAGAGTTGCGCCTGCGCCAGGAATACTTCCTCACCTCCGCCTCCGTGCAGGACATCGTCCGCCGCCACCTCAAAGAAAACCCGGACATCAGCACACTGGCCGACACCGTCGCCATCCACCTGAACGACACCCACCCGGTGCTTGCCATCCCCGAACTCATGCGCATCCTGATTGACGAATACCGCATCAAATGGGACGACGCCTGGGCGGCCTGCGGCAAAATCTTCAGCTACACCAACCACACCCTGATGGGCGAAGCGCTGGAAACCTGGCCGGTGGAAATGATGGGTCGCGTCCTGCCGCGCCACCTGCAACTCATCTTTGAAATCAACGAACACTTCCTCGACGGCTTGCGCAAACAAGGCTACGACGGCGACTTCATCCGCCGCGTCTCCCTCATTGACGAAGGCGGCGAACGCCGCGTGCGCATGGCGTGGCTGGCAGTCATCGGCTCGCACAAAATCAACGGCGTCGCCAAAATCCACTCCGAGCTGATGGTCAAATCCATCTTCGCCGACTTTGCCCGCCTCTACCCCGAGCGCTTCACCAACGTGACGAACGGCGTGACCCCGCGCCGCTGGATCGCCCTTGCCAACCGCGGCCTCGCACAAGTGCTGGACAAACACATCGGCGAAAGCTGGCGCAACCATCTGGAACAACTCGTCAAACTCGATCCGCTCAAAGAAGACGCCGCCGTGCGCGCCGAAATCCGCGCCGTCAAACACGAAAACAAACGCCGACTCGCCGAATGGATCAACAGCGAACTGGGCATCAAAGTCAGCCCGGACGCGCTCTTTGACGTCCAAATCAAGCGCATCCACGAATACAAGCGACAACTGCTGAACGTCCTGCAAATCATCAACCGCTACAACCGCATCCTGAAAAACCCGGATGCCGACTGGGTACCGCGCGTGTACATCTTCGCGGGCAAAGCCGCGAGCGCCTACTACGCCGCGAAAAAAATCATCCACCTCATCAACGACATCGCCAAAGTCATCAACAACGACGGCCGCATCCGCGACCTCATCAAAATCGTCTTCATCCCCAACTACGGCGTCAGCCTGGCGCAAATCATCATCCCGGCAGCGGACATCTCCGAACAAATCTCGCTCGCCGGCACCGAAGCCTCCGGCACCAGCAACATGAAATTCGCGCTAAACGGCGCGCTCACCATCGGCACGCTGGACGGCGCCAACGTCGAAATCCTGAACGCCGTCGGCAAAGACAACATCTTCATCTTCGGCAACACCGTCGAACAAGTCGAAGCCCTGCGCCAACGCGGCTACTCCCCGCTGCTGTATCTCGAAAACGACCCCGAACTGCACGAAACCATCATCCAGATCACCTCGGGCGCGTTCTCGCCGGAAGAACCGAGCCGCTACCACGAAAACCTGCACGTCTTCAGCGACTACTACCAAGTGCTGGCAGATTTCCGCAGCTACATCGAAGCACAAGACCGCATCGACCGCCGCTACCGCGACCAGGAAGCCTGGGCGAAAGCAGCGATTACCAACATCGCGCACATGGGCTACTTCTCCTCCGACCGCTCCATCGAGGATTACGCCAAAGACATCTGGTACATCAAGCCACTACCGGAAACCCCGATTAACGTGAGCGGTGGACTGAGCGAAGTCCCCGAGCCACCTCCGGCAAACACCGCAGCGGCGCCGAAGAAAAAAGGCAAATAACCCCAAAAACCAGACCGCCCTCCGGGGCGGTTTTTCATACCCTGTCCAGAACCTCCATTAAAAACACGGTGGCGCCAGAACCAAACCGTGTTCCCCGAACCCACTCCGCTATACTGCGCCGCCCATTAATCATCCGGAAAAACCACCATGTGCCAAAACCACGCCGAACTCATCCAAAAATCGCGCCACCGCTAGGAGCGCCCGCTCTTTACCCTCGCCGCCACGCTCACCCTCGGCGTCTGGCTCATCCTCTTTGCCCTCTCCTTTGCCAAAGCAGACACCGTCGCCTTCCTCCAACAAAACATCATTGCCGAATACCGCGCCGACCACCCGGAAACAGCCGAACTTGACGACGCTGCCGTACTGCAAAAAGTCCCCGCGGACGACCGCGAACTGCTCGACATGGTGGACAGACTGAACCCGCTGCTCGTCGCGCTCATCCCGCTTAGCTTCCTGCTGATGATTGCCTACACCATCGGCAAAATATACGGCTACTCAGACATCCTCGAACGCGCGCTCGCCAACGACGACCGCGACGCGCTGCGCTTCATCCTCGACCACGAACTCGGCCACATCCGCCTGAAACACGTCATGTGGTGGTACAACCTGCTCACCTTTATCGGCAACATGCCCGGACTCAACTACCTCATCGGCGAGCCCCTAAGCCGTGCACGCGAATATGGCTGCGACAAACTCGGCCATGCGCTTGCCGCAGACCGCGACTGCAAAGGACTGCTCATGCTTGCCGCCGGCAAACACCTCTACCGCCAAGTGGACATCGACGCCTACGAAAAAGACCAAATCGCCGGCGGACAAAAATGGGCGGCAGTATACAACTTCTTCATCGACCACCCGGTGATTAGCTGGCGCATCGCCGCCATTCGCCAGAACCGCCACGGCGACCTGTTCATCGCGAAAAAAGCCAGATAAAAAAACCGCCTGCCATTAGGTCTACTGATAATTTGAATCCCGCCCCTGTTGCAGGCCTTCTCTGCACGCGCCCTGCCCTCGCCTGCTGTCTTTGCCCTTTGTCCGGTGACGGCATAGGATGCCGTTTTTACCAGCGGAGTCCGTTATGCCCGTTAAAACACTTACCCTGTTTCTCTGCGGCGTCCTCGCCGCCCTGTGCTGGAGTGTCGCCGATATGCTGCTCGTCGGCTTCGTCCCGCATCCCGAGCTTTACCCACGCTTGCTCGCGCTCGACACGCAACTGGCAGGCGATGGCGATTTTGCCGCGCTGATGCTGGATGCCTCGCCCGCCCGCCTCTTTTTTGGCGTCATCCCCGCCACCTTCAGCCTGATTGGCTACCTCGCCGCCTGCGCCGGGCTTGCCCGCTTGCTTACCGCGAGTCGCACCAGCCATCTTGCGCTCGCCCTGCTTTTTGGCAGTTATGCGCTGCTGCCGCTGGCGCATGCGGGTTTTTACTACCTCGGCCACAGCGCGCAAACCCTACTCGCCGTTGATGACGCCGCCGTGCCGCTCTTGCTCGCGCAGTACAACGCCTTCTATCAGCTGTTGCAACTACACTGGCTTGCCGCTATCGCACTCGCTGCCGCTGGCTGGCTGCTGGTCACCGTGCAAATCGCCCGCCGCCGCAGCACGCTGCCGCAGCACGCTGCCGCGTTCATTCGCCCTGCTGACCCCGCTGCCGCTCGCCTGCCTCATCGCCTTTGCCTGTAGCGCTTTCCCCACTGCACCGCTGGCAGCGTTGCTCGGCGGCGCGACGTTCAACCTGGCGCAGCTCGTTTTTTACGCAGCGGTTTGCTGGCGGCTGCGCTAGGGTGTCCGGTCAGGCAGCACAACACCGTATGAAGCTTTCAGTGGATTGCTATCACCAAAGCGCCGCTACGATACGCGCCCATGCCTTGCTGCTGCATGGCGCTTCAATCCTCGGCTTGCAATAGCCAGTCCACGATATGCCGCAGCCGCACCCCGTCCACCTCGCCGACGTCCATGCGGTTGGCGGTGATGACCGTTTTCTGATAATTGTCCGGCAGGTTGAGCAGGTTGCCGATTTCGCGCTCGCTGGCGGCGGGCAGTTGCATCGCCACCTGGAAATACTGAATGTCCGCGCCTTTTTTCGCGACAAAATCAATCTCGCGGTTATCATAACTGCCAACGTCCACCCGATAGCCGCGGCGCAGCAGCTCGATAAAGACGATGTTTTCAATCTGATGACCGAAGTTGTCGCGGAAGGACTTATTCAGGGTGGCGTTGCGCAGACCGGTATCGACGCTGTAATACTTCGCCTGCGTGCGCAGATGCGCCTTGCCGCGCAGATCGTAGCGGCGCGCCTGATAGAAAATAAAAGCCTGTTCCAGCAGGTCGATGTACTTGGCAATCGCGTTGTTACTTGCGCCCATGCCCTCGCTTTTTAACGTGTTGGCGATGTTGTTGATGGAAATACTGTTGCCGATTTCACTCAACAAAAAGGCGGCGAGGCGGCTCAAAACGCCATCGTTGCGCAGATTGGCGCGCTCGCTTACGTCCTTGAGCAGGATGGAATTAAAAATGCCGTCCAAAATGGTGCGGCGCACCTCATCATCATCGACCAGGGCAACCGCAGGAAAGCCGCCGCGCTGCACATATTCCGGAAACAACGTGTCGGCGATGCCGTCAAAGCGGCGGAACTGCATATATTCCTGAAACGACAGCGGATAAACAGGAATTTCCACCATGCGTCCGACGAGCAGCGTTGCCAGCTCGCCGGAGAGCAGCGAAGAATTGGAGCCGGAGAGGTAAATATCGGCGTCCAAATCAACGCGCAGGCTGTTTACCGCGTCTTCCCAAGCGCTCACCCGCTGGATTTCATCCAAAAAAAGATACATTTTCTGCCCGGTGAGCGCGCGCGCCAGCACATATTGATACAGCACCTGTGCCGTGCGCAGCGCTTGATGCTGCATCGACTCAAAATTGAGGAAAACGATTTGCGCCTCGCTAACACCGCTTGCCTGCAACTGGCGGCGCAGCATTTCCAGCACGAAGGTTTTACCGGCGCGCCGCACCCCGGTGATAACCTTGATAAATTCGCTGTCCCGGTATTTTTGCAGGCGCTGGAGATAGAGCGGGCGGTCAAAGACGGTTTGCATTGTGGTGAAAATTCCTGCTGTTTTGGCTGATAGTTTTCATTGTAATGCAAACATCTACCGTTTTCCGCGACAGTTTGCAGCACAATGCAAACCGCAGCGCAGCAGGCGCATTTTCCGCAGAGCGCGCTACAATGCCGCCTGCTCGCGCGCTACCCCCGCTTGCCCTGATTATCCCGGTCATCGCCCTGCTGCTTGGCTGGCTGATTCTTCATGAACCGCTAAACGCCTGGCATTGGGCAGGTGCTACCATCGTCATGTTGGCGCTCGTCGTGCAAATCTTCGGCGGCCGCCGCAAGTCCCCTAACCTTTAACAGGAGAATTCCAATGAAGAAAACCCTTATCGCCCTCGCCTGTCTCGGCGCCTTTGCCCTGACCGAACCCGCCTTGGCACAAACGGCAAGCAGCGGCAAGGCGACCATCAGCAAGGCAAGCGGCAAGAAAAAAACCACCCTGCGCAAAAAAGCCAGCGCCGAGAAAAAACCGGCAGCGGCGGCCGCAACCAAGACCGACAGCGACGACGTCCAGCAAATCAAAGGACGCATCAGCGGCGAGCAAACCGCCGACTACCCGCTCAACCTGCAACAAGGACAAAGCCTCAGCATCAAACTCAGCACACCGCACAGCGACACCCATTACCTGCTGATGCCACCGGAAGGCGACGAAGTGCTGCACAACAGCGCGCTCGACGGCAACCAGTTCAAAGGCACCACCAAACAAAGCGGCAAATACCGCGTGCAGGTTTACATGCTGCAATCCGCCGCCAAGCGCAACGAAACCGCGCCTTACGACCTGACCATCACCACCGGCAAAGCGGTAGCGAAAGCCGCGCCTGTCGTACCGCCGCCCAGCGACAACCGCGACATCAATGGCCATATCACCGGCAGCGAAACCAGCGAGTACCCGATAAGCATCAAACAGGGACAGGCGATTAACGTCTCGCTCAGCAGCGCCCACAAAAGCACCCATTTCAACCTGCTGCCACCGAAAGGCGAAGAAGCCATCCACAACGGCTCGATTAACGGCAACCAGTACACCGGCGTTGCCAAACAAAGCGGCGAATACCGCGTGCGTGTGTACATGATGCGCGCCGCTGCCAACCGCAAAGAAACGGCAAAATACAACCTGAAAATCAGCACCGGCCAATAACGCCCGATGCACATCGACCCGCAGGGCTGGCTGGACGCCGCAGTGCGCCTCGCCAGCCCGCATTACAACGCGCGCCCCGCGACGGATGACATCAGCCTGCTGGTTATCCACAACATCAGCCTGCCGCCTGGACAACACGGCGCGCGCTACATTAACGCGCTGTTCCTCGGCACACTGCCCGCGTTACGCCATGACCATCCCTATCTCGACAGCATCGCCGATTTGCGCGTCGCCGCCCATTTCCTCATCCTGCGCGACGGCAGCATCCGGCAATACGTCTCTACCCTCGACCGCGCTTGGCACGCCGGCGTTTCCCACTACCAAGGGCGGGAAAACTGCAACGATTTCAGCATCGGCATTGAACTCAACGGCAGCGACCAGCAGCCCTACACCCTGCGCCAATACCAGGCGCTCGCCCGCCTCACCCGCGCCATCATCGCCCGCCACCCGCGCATCACCCCGGCACGCATCAGCGGCCACAGCGACATCGCCCCCGGCCGCAAAAGCGACCCCGGCGCGGCGTTTAACTGGCACTATTTCCGCACCTTGCTTGAGTGAAAAGCCCCTTCCCGGCGAAGCGGAACGGGAAATTTGAACAGCATCAAGCGATAAAAAAACCGCCCCGGAGGGCGGTTTTCTTATGCAACACGCGCTTATTTGACAAAACGTGCGTCAGCCTTAAACGGCTCGTTGCTGGTCGGTTTGGCGCGAAGGAAGCGGGTGAAGGTGCTGTCGATTTTCGCCTCAACCGGTTTGCCGTTGATGGTGGCGCTCGCTTCCAGCTTGACACCGCCGCCGCTGCTTTCGCCTTTCGCCATATTTGGCAGTTCCAGCTCGCTGATGGCCGGCTTGGCGTTTTCCACCGTTGCCTTTTCATCCATCAGCTGCTTGCCGACTGGGCGGAAGTTTTCCGCTTTACCCCGCGCGCCAAAGCGTTTTATAGCGATACAGCGAAAGTTTCAGACAAGGCGTGTCGCCGAAGACAGTACAGATAGTACGGCGAGGCGACACAACACCGTATGAAGCTTTCGATGGATTGCTATACATCGTCCAAAAACACCGCATTAAGCAGGATAGAGCGCCCCCAAAATGCGCGTTTGGCCGCCGGTAATGGCGTCAAGGTCAAGCGGGCGATGGGCGACAAACTGCGCCGCCAGCCAGGCAAAGCCGCTCGCTTCCAGCGCCTGCACCGGAATGGGACAAGGCGCGAGGTGTTTGCCGATGCCAGCGAGTTCTGCCGCGATGCGCGCAACGAGCAAGCGGTTTTTCGCGCCGCCGCCGGCGAGATAGACCACGCCCGCGTGGCGGGCAGCGGCGATGGCAGCGGTAATGCTGCGGGCGGTGAGCTCAAGCAGGGTGCGCTGCACGTCGGCGGGCGCTTCGTCGCCGCGCAGGTGGCGGGCGAGCCAGGCGAGGTGGAAGTAATCACGGCCGCTGCTTTTTGGCGGCGCACGGTGGAAATACGGGTCGGCGAGGCAGCGGGCGAGCAGGTCGGGCAGAAGCGTGCCGCTGCGCGCCCAGTCGCCGTTTTCGTCAAAGGGCAGGCCGCGCTGCGCTTGTATCCAGGCGTCCATCAGGCCGTTGCCGGGGCCGGTGTCGTAGCCGCTGCAATGCGCGGCGTCTATCAGGCTGATGTTGGCAATGCCGCCGATATTGACGAGAACGGCGGGATGCTCACCAAGCAGGCCGCGCTGAAACAGCGGCGCCAGCGGTGCACCCTGGCCACCGGCGGCAAGGTCGCGGCTGCGGAAATCGGCGATGGTGTCGATGCCAGTGCGTTCGGCGATGCGCGCCGGGTTTTGTAACTGGATGCTGTAAGGCGGGTCGCTGTCCGGGCTGTGGCGCAGGGTCTGGCCGTGCGCGCCAATGGCGGTGATGTCGCGCGCGGTGAGGCCGGTTTTTGTCAGAAGCGCGGCGACAGCATCGGCGCTTGCTTCGGCGTGTTGCCAGGCAGCGACGGCGGCACGGTGCAGTTCGTTGTCGCCCGGTTGGCAGAGCGCTTGCAACGCGGCACGCAATGCGGGTGGTAGCGGTTGTTCGTGGTGGGCGAGGTAGCGGTAGTGCCCGCCTTCTGCGCCAATGAGCGCGGCGTCGATGCCGTCAAGACTGGTGCCGGTCATGATGCCGATGTAGTAGGCAACCATGCTGGCGGCCTTAACCTTTGCGCGCGCGGCGGCGTTTGCGCCAAATGAGCGGCGCGATGATGGCAAGCACGATGAGGAACGGGCTGACGATGATGCCGAACACCACCGAGCCGTTGAGGTCGCTGCTGTTATTTTCGATGTAGGTGCTGCGCATCAGCCGTGGCGCGTCGCCAGCGGCGGGGGCGGTGGTGAGCGCGTAGTGTTTTTTCGGCCAGAAGTCGCTGCGCGTTTCCCACAAGGCGATGTTGAGGTCGCCTTCTTGCAGGGTTTCGCGGTAGTACCAATCTTGGCCGAGGGCGGCGCCAATGGCGCTTTGCATTGCCGCATCATCCGCCGCGCTGCGCCAGGTCTGGCCGCAGTATTTGCGTTTGCTGTCGTCGCCGTGCGCGGTGGCAGCGCTGATGCGGGCGTCGGCGGCGTTGTAGCGCGGGATGTCCGCGCCATCGAGGCGGGCGGCTTCGCTGTGCGGCGGCAGGTAGTTGCAGAGGTTGATGTTATCGGTGGCTTGCGGCGGTTTGCAGGCGCTGAGGGCGAGGGCGGCAAAAAGCAGGGGAAGGATGTTGCGGTTCATGGGTCTCTCGTGGTTGGAAGGCGGCTGCCTTTTACCTTGCAACGGGCAATTTTGCAACGGTAAACGGTTTTGCCGGCACGCCCGCGCGGCTATAATCCGCGGCTTTCCCGCACGGAGCTACATCCATGAACACCGCACCCATCCTCGGCATCGACCTCGGCACCACCAACAGCCTCGTCGCTTACTGGCACGACGGCAAGGCGCAACTCATCCGCAATGCGCTTGGCAGCGTCCTTACCCCGTCGGTGGTCAGCCTTGACGACGACGGCAGCATTCTCGTCGGCCAGGCGGCGCGCGAACGCCTCGTCTCGCATCCCGCCGCCACCGCCGCCGCCTTCAAGCGCTACATGGGCAGCAGCAAGCGTTACCGCCTCGGCAAGGGGCATGAATACAGCCCGGAAGAACTTTCCGCCCTCGTCCTGCGTTCGCTTAAAGCCGATGCCGAAGCGGCGCTTGGCATGACGCTGCGCGAGGCAGTCCTCACCGTGCCCGCTTACTTCAACGACACCCAGCGCAAGGCGACGCGCCACGCCGCCGAACTGGCGGGGTTACACGTGCAACGCCTGCTCAACGAACCAACCGCGGCGGCGATGGCCTACGGCCTGCACCAAAACGGCGACGACCAGAAATTCCTCGTGCTGGACCTCGGTGGCGGCACCTTCGACGTAACGCTGCTTGATATGTTTGCCGGCATCATGGAAGTGCGCGCTAGCGCCGGCGACAACATGCTCGGCGGCGAAGATTTCACCGAACTGCTGATAGAGGGCTTTCGTGCGGCGCACAGCGCCATCAACCTCGCCGACGCCCAGGGTGCACTCTATGCCGCCGCAGAACGTGCCAAACAGGCGCTCGGCAGCGGCGATACAGAAATGCTGGTGAACCATAACGGCGCGCCGCTTACTTGGCGCATCAGCGTTGATGACTGGGAAAAGCGCTGCGAACCGCTGCTAGAGCGCTGCCGCATCCCGATAGAGCAGGCATTGCGCGATGCGAACGTGCGCGCCGGCAACCTCAACGACATCATTCTCGTCGGCGGCGCGACGCGCATGCCGGTGCTGCGCAAGGCGGTGGCGCGTCTCTTTGGCCGCTTCCCGACCACCGGTCTCAACCCGGACGAAACCATCGCCATTGGTGCCGCCATCCAGGCGGGGCTGGTCGCGCAGGACAAGGCGCTGGAAGAAGTGGTGATGACCGACGTCGCCCCCTATTCGCTCGGCGTCGATGTCAGCATCCAAACCGGGCATGAGCGCTACGAACACGGCATCTTCAGCCCCATCATTGAGCGCAACACCGTCATCCCAGTGAGCCGCATGAATACCTATTACCCGGTGCAGACGCGGCAAAGCCACCTGCGCTTTGAAATCTACCAGGGCGAGGCGCACTTGGTGCGCGACAACATCCTTCTCGGCAAACTTGACGTGCCGCTACCCGATTACAGCAACCCCGACGAAATGCCGGTGGAAGTGCGCTTCACCTATGACGTCAGCGGCCTGCTTGAAATAGACGTGCATCTGCCCGCCGACGACAGCACGCACCAGCTCACCATCCACAACAGCGGCAAAAACCTCGACGAAGCGGCACTCAAGGCGGCGCACGAAAAACTGGCGGCGCTGAAAATCCACCCGCGCGACCAGACGGAAAACCGCACCCTGCTCGCCCGCGCCGAACGCCTCTACACCCAGCGCCTTGGCGACGAGCGGCAATACATCGGCCAGCGCATCGCCCTCTTTACCGCAGCCCTCAACAGCCAGGACGCACGCATCATCCGCGATGCCGCGCAGGAATTGCAGGACTATCTAAACCACATGGACGACACGCCGTGGGACTAGCCACCTTACGCTGCTGTCATCTGCCGCCCAAAGTGGGGCAAAGCGCCGCCGCGTATAGTTTCCATCCACCCCAACCATTGCAAACCGCAAGGAACCTCTGATGAAAAAATCCCTAACCGTAACCCTGTTGGCGTTCGCCCTCGCCCTGCCCGCCGCCCACGCCGCGGAAAGCAGCAAAAAAGACACGAAAAAACCAGCCGCAAGCGCGAGTAAAGACAGCAAAGCCGCCGCGAAACCTGCTAGCAAAGACAGCAAAAAAGCGCCTGCCGCAAAACCTGCCAGCCAAGACAACCAAAAAGCTGCGCCTGCAAAAAAACCGGCAGCCGCACCGCAAAGCAGCGGCCCTAGCCGTGAAAACCCCTTCGGCATCGCCAAACCCGCCGCCCCTGCGACCGCTGCTGCGGCAACTGCGGCGACAGCAACTGCCGCTGCTAGCGCAAGCCAAGCGCCAGAAAAAACACCCGCCAACGACGCCAACGCCTTGGACGCCTTCATGCGCGGCACCAAAGACCTGCAAGCGGGCTTCACCCAAAGCGTGTACAGCAAGCGCGGCACCGAAAGCAGCCAGGGACAAATGTGGGTTGCCAAGCCAGGCAAATTCTATTGGGACTACCAAAACCCGCATCCGCAGAAAATCATCAGTAACGGCAAAAAGGTCTATCACTACGACATTGAGCTAGAGCAAATCAGCATCCGCAACCGCAACGAGCTGGTCGGCGACGTTGCCGTTGAGCTGTTAAACGGCGACGACAACATCTCGCGCAACTTCCAAATTAACCGCACCGTGCAGAATCTCGTGCCGCCGCGCCTGCAAAAATACGCCGCCAATGGCGTCGCCTACCGCCTCAAGCCGAAGAAAAAACAGGAAGAATACGATGCCCTCTGGGTCGTGCTGGAAGGAAACGCCATCAGCGCGGTGATGATTGACGGCGGCAGCAACCAAACGGTGCTTGCCTTCCACAACATGCAGCGCAACGTTGGCATTCCCGCCAAACAATTTGAATTTACCCCGCCGCCAGGTGTAGATGTGGTCGGGCAGTGATTTGCCACAAATAAGAAGGGGGCGCAAAGCGCCCCCAAATTTTTATCCGCCGTTTTTATGGCGCGGCAGCCAGCCGCTCCTGCTGCAAGGCGCGCAACATTTCCACATTACGCGCAAACGCATCATAGTCGAGCGCGT
>CAUVOF010000012.1:0-31997 GCA_963553325.1 uncultured Cardiobacterium sp. | reverse complement strand
CGGCGTAGATGGCGCGCAGATTAACAGATTCTCCTTGTGCCAACAACTGTTTATAGCGCCGCTCGGCGCGGATTTCCGCCGATGCGGTAAGGAAAAATTTGAGCGGCGCGTCGGGGAAAACGACCGTCCCCATATCGCGCCCGTCGGCAATCAGTGGTGCATCGCCGGCAAAGTTTCGCTGGAAATCAAGCAGCGCCGCACGTACTTCAGGATAGGCGGCGATTTTCGAGGCGGCATTGCCGCAGCGTTCGGTGCGCAACTCACCGCCAACCAGCGCGCCGTCAAGCAGCACGGTGCAGCCGCAGTCGTCCAGGCGGAAATCAATCTGCATCGCGCCGACCAGCGTAGCGATATCCGCCGCGGGCGCATCGACTTTACCAGCAGCGAGCGCCTGCAACGCCAAGAGGCGATAAAGCGCGCCGCTATCGAGATATGCCCAACCGCGTGCGCGCGCGAGATTCTGGCAGAGCGTGCCCTTGCCGACACCGCTCGGCCCATCGACAGTAATCACCTTACGCATCTTGCACCGCCATGCCGACGCCCTGCGCCAGCGCGCGGAAAGCGGGGAACGACGTCGCCACATTGGCGCAGTCCTGCACGACAATCGGCGCGGCGGCGCGCAAGGCGGCGACGGCGAAACTCATCGCGATACGGTGGTCGCTGCGGCTATCGACCGTGCCGCCGGTGAACGCCGTGCCTGCCTTGCCGCGAATCGTCATCGCATCCGCCGACGCTTCACAATCAACGCCCAAGGCGCGCAGCCCCGCTTCCATTGCGGCTAAGCGGTCGCTTTCCTTGACGCGCAACTCGTGCAGCGCCGTCGCCCGCGTCTCGCCTTCGGCGCAAGCGGCAGCGATAAACAGAATCGGGAACTCGTCAATCGCAATCGGCACCAGCGTCTCGTCAATGGTGACGCCGTGCAGTTTCGAGGCGCGCACGCGCAAATCGGCGACCGGTTCGCCGCCCGCCTCGCGCGCGTTCAGCACTTCAATATCGCCGCCCATCGCCCGCAAAATCTCGACCACCGCGGCACGGGTCGGGTTCATGCCGACGTTTTCCAGCAGCAACTCGCCCTCGCGCGCAATCAACGCAGCGACGATAAAAAACGCTGCCGACGAGACATCGCCCGGCACTACCACCTCGCAGGCAGTCAGCTGCTGCCCGCCGCGAATGGCGAGCGTCGCACCGTCCTTCTCAACGCTAACGCCAAAGCCGCGCAACATCCGCTCGCTGTGGTCGCGGCTGACGCCCGTTTCCGTTACCCGCGTTGTCCCCTCGGCAAACAACCCGGCGAGCAGCAAAGCGGACTTCAACTGCGCACTCGCTACCGGCAGCGTGTAATCAATGCCGTGCAGCGGGCGGCCGTGAATGGCAAGCGGCGCCGTCCCCGCCTCGCTGGTGGCAATCTCCGCGCCCATCAGTGCGAGCGGCTCAGTGACGCGGCGCATCGGCCGTTTCATTAAAGACTCATCGCCGACCAGCACGCTATTAAAAGACTGCCCGGCAAGCACCCCGGCAAGCAGACGCATACTGGTGCCGCTGTTGCCGACATCAAGCGATGCGGCGGGCGCACGCAGGCCGTGTAGCCCCGCACCGTGAATCGTTACCCGCCCGGCACCGTGGTGGACGATTTCCACGCCCATCGCCTGAAAGGCGCGCATGGTGGCGAGGCAGTCCTCACCTTCCAAAAAACCGCTGACCTCGGTCGTCCCCTCCGCCAGCGCGCCGAGCATAACCGCGCGGTGCGAAATCGACTTGTCGCCCGGCACGCGCACCGTACCCGAAGGCGCATCTACCGGCACACAACGCCAATCCTGTCGCATAAAAACCTCCAGCAAAAGAAAAGCCCGCATCATATAGCGGAACACCAGACCGCGCTATACTCGGCGCAAACCCTACCGGAGCGCTTCTATGACCGCACCTGTACCGCTTTACCAGCCGCTCAACACCCTAAAACCGGTTGCCGAGAACATTTGGATTGCCGACGGCGACATCACCTGGATGAACATGGGCATCCTGCGCGCGCCATTTTCCACGCGCATGACCATCATCCGCCTGCAAGACGGCAGCCTGTGGTGCCATTCGCCCATCGCGCCGGATGAGGCGCTCTTTGCCGCCATCGACGCGCTCGGTGCGGTGCGCCACCTCGTCTCGCCCAACTACATCCATTACGCGCACATTCCCGCCTGGCAGGCGCGCTACCCGCAGGCGACCGCCTGGGCGAGTCCCGGCGTGCGCGAACGCGCGGCGAAAAACCGCATTGAGGTGCAGTTTGACGCCGACCTCGGCGACAGCGCGCCGCCTGACTGGGCGGGGCAAATCGCGCAGAGCGAATTTCGCGGCAGCCGCATCATGCGCGAAATCGACTTCTTCCACCGCGCAAGCCGCACCCTGATACTCACCGACCTGATTGAAAACATCGAAACCGCGAAAATGCGCGGCTTTTGGAAGCTGGTAATGAAACTGGCGGGCAACCACGACCCGGACGGCAAAGCGCCGATTGACATGCGCGCCACCTTCACCGACCGCGGCGCCGCCCGCGCCAGCCTGAAGCAACTGCTCGCCTGGCAGCCGCAGCGCATCATCCTCGCGCACGGCCGCTGCTACATGGACAACGCCGAGGCGGAACTGCGCCGCGCGTTCCGCTGGTTGGGCGACATATAAAAGCGACGCTTTATAACAATCCACCGAACACCACGACACCACCGCACCCCGCAAACATTCCCGCACGCCATGCGCATTACCCATTACCGCGAAACCGCAACCATGAATCGCCCATATAACCTGCTGGAGTATTCCTTTGGCTCAGAAACCTATACCTGCATTAGCGGCAAACATTTCGTGGCAGATAGCGCATTAAGCCGCTTCTACGCATGGTCAGAGAAAAACGGCTTTCGCTTTTACGACGCAAAGGACAATACCCTCTGGACAATCACAGAACGCATTGCCTATGCCCTGGCATTACCCCATGACGAACACATTTGGCTGGTACGCCGCGACAATTACGAAGCCGCGACCGTATGGCTATACGACTACCAAGGAAAATGCCTTGCTGAACAGCATATAGAAGACGAAGTCTATGCCTCTATCATTACGCTAAAACCATTACCGGATGAAGCGGGCGTAGTCATTGCATTTGCCGGCGGGCAAGACGGCAGCCAAAGCCATTTCCTGCAATATCAAGATGAAAGCATACACATCATAAAAACCCTGCCCGCCGATATCGATTACGAGGGCAGCATTGCCAATAATCGCCAGGCAATACTCTTTAATTACTACGAACAGCAATTACATATTGCCAATTACCCCACGCTAAAAATACGCAAGACCTTTCAGTTTCCCGACGAATATTATTGCCGCCATATCCAATTGCTCACGGACAAACGATTACTCATTTCCGATGGCAGTATGGGGCGACATTTTCTCTTTGATATAGATGCCCTGCAAATACGAGAAGAAATTATCCTGCAAGGTTACGAACCTGCCGTCGATGAAGACGGATTCTTGATCAGCCCTATTGCTGAAATTGATTACGAAGACGGCCGCTTCATCTTTCATTACTGCGACTATCAGCAGGGAAAAATCATTAAAAAATACCTTATCAGTGAGCCGGTCGAACTCTAATACAGATATTCATCATGAACGACAGCGCAGCACTCACCGCACAACAAAAACAATACATAGACGACCATTTCTTTGAGGGCGCCGCCTATACCGCGGCGCAATTCGCCCAACTGCGCAGCAGCGCCGAACTCGATTACCTGCTGCAACAGCACAATTGGGACGGCGACAACCGCGTCCTGCAATGGCTGGCGGCAAGCCCGCTGCTTAGCCGGGCGGCGGCGCTGGAAATGTTTTGGTTGGCGCAGCCGCAAGAATTTCGCCAGTATCCGCTTACCCAAAAACTGCCGCGTCAGGCGGCGCAAGCCACCTTCCAGCTACTGCAAACCCTGATGAACAACTACGCCAGCGGCTTTTACCGACAAACCGCGCGGCACTTCGACCCCGCGTCGTATTACGCCGAACCTGCCGCCATCCCCACCGACCTCTACACCCCCAGCCACGGCGAAGAACCCTACCTCTATTGGGAAGAAAGCGACGTTGCCGCCCTTTTCGGCACAGATTTCGCCGCCGCCCTGCGCCGCGCCGACCGCATGGATTTATACAACCTCGCCCACCTGACCCCGGCACACAGCCTGGATGAATGCGTGTGGCTGCTGCTTGACCACCCGCTCTGCGAGCGGGGCATCGCACAAATGCTGTTTTGGCGGCTGCAATACGAATGCCCGCTGCTCACCCCGGAACATTTCCACATCCCCTTTATCCGACGCTGGCAGGCAGGCGACTGGGCGCAGGCACATATCGCCTTTACCCCCACTGCCCCGCAAACCCCGCCGCCCGCCTGGGACATCCCCGCGGTGATGTATCAAGCGGTGTAAAGCGATTTACATACACGAACCCCGCTTTCGCGTATGTAAACACCCTTCCCCTACGACCAAAACAGGAACAAATCATGCACAACCAAGACATCGCCAGATACATTCGCCCGACGGTGCCACATGGCCGCAGCCCAAACACCGCCGCCGGACACATCATCCACCTTACCCGCCAGCAGCCGCTCGACCTGGCCACGCTGGAAACCTGCCACTAACAGCGGAGACAAATATGGACGCATGGTTCATGTTCATCATTGGCCTTATCGTGCTTCTCGTCGGCATCACCGTATTAGGCAGCATTGCCTTCATTTTGGAATTTATCCATAAATCCATCCTTGAGCCGATTCTTATCTAGTACGACGAAAGGCGCTACGCACGAAAAAACGCAAGCCTGCCGGAGATACAGCTGGATTTTGACGACGAACGCTGCCCCTGCTGCGGCCGGCGCAAATACTGCCATTGCGACGACGACGATTACTGCGACCGCTGCGGGCAGCGCAAATACCGCCACCATTGCGACGACGAACGCTTCTGACAAACTCGCCACCTGACCGAAAAAGCGGCAAGGCAAGCCGACAAAATTGCCAACCTTGCCAAGCAGACAGAAATTCCCAACAATCCCGCCCCAAGTCCACCGCAAGGAACCGCCATGACACCATCAGACACCGCCTGCTCCCTCGCCTTCACCGCCCTGTTGCCGGGCATTGCCATCCTTGCCAGCCGCGCGCACGGCGAAGCATACGACCACGCCCGCGTCTGGCAACAGCTCGAAAGCGCGTTGCCGCCCCTTGTGCGACGCGACACCGCCCCACTCGTCGCCGATAACGCACTACAAGCGCACATCAACCAAGCCGCCAGCATCGCCGCCGGACAGGCAGACCCGATAGACACATTTCCCGCTCTGCGCCCGCTCTTTGCGCAAATCTTCGCTACCGATGCCTACCGGTTGCAGTATCACTACCACGCGCGCCCCCTCAGCCCGCGCAGCATCTACCCGCGCGAAGTCTCACCAAGCGAAGACAGCGCCGCCCTGTGGCAAACCCTGCTCGACGGCATCAACGCCATTCCCAAAGCGCACCGCAACCACTGGCCGCTATGGCTCGACCATTTCGACACCCTCTGGCAAAGCGTCGCCCACGCCGTCCCCGGCATCCACAACGCCGACGTCTCCCTCTACGACCACAGCAAAACCACCGCCGCCATCGCCACCGCCCTGTGGTTGCGCCGCAACGCGGGCGACGACGGCAAAGAAATCCTGCTGATACAAGGCGACTTCTTCGGCATCCAGAACTTCATCTTTGCCGCCGGCAGTGCCACCAACCGCCGCGCCGCAAAAATCCTGCGCGGCCGCTCCTTCCACGTCTCGCTCTTTGCCGAAGTGGCAGCGCTAAAACTCCTCGAAGCCTGCGCCCTGCCGCCGACCGCGCAAATCCAAAACGCCGCCGGCAAATTCCTCATCGTCGCGCCAAACACGGCGGCCATTCTCAATGCCGTCGAACAAGCACGCCGAGAAATGAACGCCTGGCTGCTTAAGCACTGCTACGGTCAAGTCGCGCTCGGCGTTGCCACGCAAGAAGCCAGCCGCGACGACTTCAGCGACCCGGCAAAATTCACCGAACTGGTCAAAGAGAGTTTTACCGCCTTAGAGCACGCCAAACTACAACGCTTCAACCTCACCGCCGCCGCGCCGACCGTCTTGCCAGTTGAATACCCGAGCGGCGTCTGCCCCTACGACCAACGCCTGCCCGCCACCGGTACGGTGCGCGACCCGCAACCGGCGCTACTTTCCGCCGACCAAATCGCCATCGGCAGCCTGCTGCCCAAACAAAACCGCCTGCTCATCCTGAACCGCGACGCCGCCGTACACAGCGACCGCGACACACAAAAACTACAACTGCCCATTTTCGGCTACACCATCGCCTTCACCGCCGACGACCAAATCAGCGGTTACTTTGGCAAAGCCGCCGAACAAGGCGAACTGCGTCGCTGCTGGGACTTTTCCCTGCCACAGCTCGACGATGACAGCGTCTGGCACGGCTACGCGCGCCGCTACATCAACGCCTACGTGCCGCACTTCACTGCTGAAGACCTGCTCGCGCGCGACAAATACCGCCCAATGCAGGACGATGATGAAGACGAAATCACAGAAGGCGCCCCCAAAACCTACAACCACCTCGCCTGCGAAGAACGGCGACTGGTAAATAAAGACTGGCGCGGCAAAATCGCCATCGCCACCCTAAAAGGCGACGTCGATAACCTCGGCAGCATCTTCCAAAAAGGCCTGGAAGCACCCAGTCTCGCGAAAATGGCGGCGCTGTCGCGACAAATGAACCAATTCTTCAGCCTGTGGCTGCCCGCCTACTGCGCCCAAAACGCGCGCAACACCTACACCGTCTTCGCCGGCGGCGACGACTTCTTCCTCATCGGCCCGTGGCTGCAAATCCAGACACTTGCCGCCGCCATGCGCGAACACTTCAGCGCCTACACCGCGCACAACCCACAACTCACCTTCAGCGCCGGCATCGCCATCAGCAAACCCGGCCTGCCGGTGCCAAAACTATCCGCCTACGCCGAAGAAGCGTTAGAGCAGGCAAAAAAACACCCCGGCAAAAACGCCATCACCCTCTACGGCGAAACCGTTGCCTGGCCGCATTGGGGCGCACTTACCAAAATCGCCGCGCGCATCGCCGAGCTGCAAGCAGACTACGGTCTAAGCACCGCTTACCTTTACAACCTGCTGCACTTCACCGACCTCGCTAGCGCCGAACATGGCGGCAACATCCAAGCCAGCATCTGGCGCAGCCGCCTCTACTACCAAACGCGGCGCTTCATCAACCAACAAAAACACATCGCCGCCAAAGACAACGCCTTCAACCAACTCAGCCACGACCTCGGCACCTACATCAGCGAACAGCGCGGCGCCTTCCGCATCCCGCTGTATAACCACTTCTACCAACAACGGGAGCAATGAACCCATGAACCTGCAAAACATCAACCTAAAAACCCTCAGCGACAACATCTTCTCGGACATCGCCGAAGAAGCGGCGAAACACATTACGACCAACGCCAACCAAAACAAAGCCAGCCAAATCCGCAAGTACTACGACGAACTGGCGATGTGGGACGAAAAAATCCACCGCGATAAAACCAAATACAACGAATCCGCCCCCTTCATCCACATGCTCAAAGCCAAAGCCGCCTACGCCAAAGGGCGGGGACATGTGGACGACAACTTCGTCGCCATCTTCAACCGCCTGATAGAGCAAATCAGCGACCCACAAACCCTGCGCCACGCCAAACTCTTCTATGAAGCCATGCTCGGCTTCCGCAAAGCCTACGAAAGCAAATAAGGAGCGCCCCCATGCAACTCAAAAACATCCAAATCATCACCGCCACCCTCACCCTCAAAAGCGGCCTGCATATCGGCGCGGGCGACAGCGAAATCCACATCGGCGGCATCGACAACGCCGTCATCAAACACCCCGTCAGCGGCGAACCCTACATCCCCGGCAGCAGCCTCAAAGGCAAAATCCGCAGCCTGCTCGAATGGAAAAGCGGCGCCGTACAAGAAGACCCGCTCGGCAAAAAAGAATACGACCGCAGCGAAGGCGCACAAAAAGACGCGGTCAAACACATCCTGCAACTCTTCGGCGTCAGCGGCGACACCCAAGACGAAGACTTCCAAAAACACATCGGCCACACCCGCCTCGCCTTCTGGGACTGCCCGCTCGACCCCACCTACGTCAAAGCACGCCAAGACGACAACCAGTCCTACACCGAAGCCAAAAGCGAGAACCGCATCAACCGTATCAGCGGCACCGCCGAACACCCGCGGCAAACCGAGCGCGTCCCCGCTGGCGCCAAATTCCGCTTCAAACTCACCCTGAAGCAATACGACGGCGACGACGACGCCCTACTGCACACCCTGCTCACCGGCCTCAAACTGCTCGAATGGGACAGCCTCGGCGGATCCGGCTCACGCGGCTACGGCAAAGTGCGCTTTGACAACCTCGAACTGGACGGCAAAAACATCAGCGACGAATTCGCCCAACTCAAACCCTTCGGCTAAACCATGGACGCGCTCAAAATCACCCTGACCCCGCAGACCGCCTTCGGTACGCCGCTAGTCGGCGACACCCTCTTTGGCCACCTCTGCTGGAACATCGCCGAAGCCTACGGCGCTGACCGCCTACGCGAACTGCTTGACGGCTATTGCAACGGCAACCCCTTCCTCATCGCTTCCGATGCCTTCCCTGCCGGCTACCTGCCGCTGCCGACCTTGCCATCTGCCTATTGGGAAAAACCACCCGGCGAGGAAGACCGCAAGGCGTTGAAAAAACGCCAATGGCTGCCGCTGGAAGCACTCACAAAACCGGTGCGCGACTGGCAAAAACACGCCAAAAGCAACGACGACATCGCCGCCAACCTCATCAGCAGCCACAGCCAGGCGCACAACAGCATCAACCGCGCCACCCACACCACCGGCACCGGGGCATTCGCGCCGTTTAACAGCGAACAAAACTGGTACGGCACAAACAGCCAATGGCAACTCTACCTGCTGCACGACCCGGCGCGCATCACGCGCGATGAACTGGCGCAAATACTCAAAAACCTCGGCCACAGCGGCTACGGCCGCGACGCCAGCACCGGCCTCGGCAAATACCACCTGGACACGCTAGAAGCAGAACAAACACTGTTTACCCGCAGCGGCAACGCGGCGATGACCCTCGCCCCCTGCTGCCCACAAGGCCAAGACTTCAACGGCGAACACATCTACTACCAAACCCTGACCCGCTTCGGCCGCCACGGCAACGTGCAAGCCACCGCTGGCAACCCCTTCAAAAAACCCGTGCTGATGGCACAAAGCGGCGCCGTCTTTAGCGGCGAGCGGCACGGCCGCCCCTGGATAGGACAAGGTATCGGCGGCATCTCAACCACCCTACCCGCCACCGTACACCAGGGCTACGCCCCGGCTATTGCCCTCGAACTATAAAGAAAGCCCATTTATAGCCATCCACTCAAAATTTTACACAAAGAGCAACGCTGAAGGTGATACGTGGCTACATGGCGAGACGACATAGTGCAAAACTTTCGGTGGAAGGCTATACATACACGAACCCCGCTACCCTGTATGTAAACCGACTACTGCGAACTACCGCCGTTCTGCCCCCTCCCCCCGTGGGGGAGGGTTGGGGTGGGGTTCATCACTACTACCACCGATGACCGTTGCGCCACCAACCGAACCAGCAAAACCCAACACAAGGAAACCCCATGACAGACTTCCTCAACCGCCACACCCTGCACCTCACCCCGCTTTCCCCCATTCACCTCGGCACCGGCGAAGACTACGAGCCGACCAACTACGTTATCAAACAAGACGGTATTGACTCTTATGCCCTCTATGCCTTCGATCCTGCCCGTGCCTATGACGGCCTCAATGAAACACAACAAAACGAACTACTCGATGTTGCAAAAACAGGCGACATTCAACGAATTCAAAAATACTTTGGCAAATACCCAATGTCATTTATCAAAGTTGCCTACAACCGTGAAAATCCTGTCAGTGTCAGCACGGGAGTCGCTGAGGAATACAAAGAGCGTTTCGGACAAACCGCACAACATGAAAATAACGGCAAGAAAGTCTTAAACCAGCTGGAAATCAAACGTACCGCCACCAACCCGCACAGCCACGCACCATTCATCCCCGGCAGCGCCCTCAAAGGCTGCCTGCGCACTGCATTGATGGAATCCTATAGTGAAAAACAGCCCCCGACAGAAGACTTAAGCAAAGATAAAGCGCCAGAACGATACGAAAAGAAACTGCTTGGCGACTTCGCCACCGATCTGCTCCGGCTTGTCAAACCTTCCGACCTCTTTGCCACTAACGACACCGCCACCCACATCTGCTACGCCACCAACCACAAGAAAAAAATCGTTATCGGCAAAGACGGGAAACCAGCCCAAAGCAAAGGTCCACCCATCCGCTGCGAAATAATCCAGCACGGACAATACCGCATCTTCAGCGGCAGTCTCACCCTGCAAAATCTCCTTCTTGAACATCAGCCACGTCTTAAAAATGATGAGGAAACACTACCTGCTGAAACTCGCCCTGACCTCGTGCGCCTCATTCAAGCGGTGAACCGCTATCACCTGCGCCGTTTTAGCAAAGAAACCACTTTATTCGCTGAACGTGGTCTCGTAGCAGCCAAAGAAGACTCGTGGTTAAACCAAACCAAACAACTGCTGGCACAAATCAGACCACAACTGGATGCCGGAGAAATCATCCTTGTCCGCCTTGGCAAAAACGGTGGTGCAGAAAGCAAAACCCTCGAAAAATACGCCCGCATCAAAATCTTGGGCAAAAAAGGCGATGACCCCACCTATGAAAAAGAAACCAAAACTATCTGGCTTGCAGCAGAAAGCCGCGGAGCCACACATAACCTCCTCCCCTTTGGTTGGGCATTGATTGAAATTGACCCAATACAGAACAACGAAGTAATTAAAACATGGTGTGAGCAAAATCAGGCGCACTTGCTGAGCCAACTTAAACGGCAAGAAAAACAACGTGAAGCCGCCGCCAAAGCGGCAGCACTCGCAGCAAAACAGGCAGAAGAAGCAGCAGCAGCCCAAGCCGAAGCGGCGCGCCTTGCCAGCCTCTCGCCCGCCAAACGCCTCGCCGAAGAAATCCTCGCCTTCGTGCAGGCACACGGCAAAGACTACAACCCGCGCGCCTATGTCAAGAACGACGCCTGTTACCACACCTTGCGGGAAAAACTCGCCGCCATCCCCAGCGAACTCCCCGACCTGGCAGCACAAAAAGAATTTGCCGAAGCCCTGCCCTACCTCACCCTCGCCGCCGCCTGCAAAGCGCTTTTCACCGCCAAACGGGAAAAAGAAATCAAGGCGACCCTGCGCCAACTGCGCGGCGAATAACCCGCATATAGCAATCCCCATAAAGCCCTGTACCGTGTTGCACCGCTTCGCCGCATGAAGCTTTCGGCGGATGACTATAGCGGACTGAAACGAGGCACCCTTCCCCCTCATACATAAATCCGCCCAATCCCATGCCCCTCAACCTCCCCACCACCCTGGCAATCGCCCGCTACCGCTACACCTTCACCATCACCCGCACCCTACAATCGCCCGCCTACATCGGCTCGGCGTTGCGCGGCGCCTTTGGTCATGCCCTGCGCCGGGCGAGCGTGCCGCGCGGCCACCGTCCCGACCCCGAACTACTACAACACACCCCCTACGCCCACATCTTCGAGCCGGCGCCGCGCCCGGACATCGGCATCGCTAACCCGGCGACCATCCCACCGCCCTACAGCATCGAACCTGCTCACCTGGACGACCGCCGCGACTACCCGCCCGGCAGCGCCTACCAATTCAGCCTCGTCCTCATCGGCCGCGCCCGCCATTACCTGCCGCTCATCAGCTACGCCTGGCAACAAGCCTTCCGCACCGCCGAAGGCGTTGCGCGTGGCCAGGGCGAGCTGACCGCCATCGCCATCGAACGCGCAGACGGCTGGCAAGAACTCTACGACGGCGAGCGCATTGCCGAACACGACAACCACATCACCCTGCCCGACACCGTCCCCGAGCACCTGACGCTACGCATCCTCACCCCGCTGCGCCTACAACACAACGGCGTCGCCCTCGGCGTCGAGCGTCTCAACGCGCAAACCCTGCTCACCCAATTACAACGCCGCCTCTCGCTCACCGCGCAAATCCACCTCGGCATCACGCCAGAGGCCGACTACGCCGCGCTCAAAACCCAGGCGGCGCAAGTAGAAAGCCACAAGAACCTGCGCTGGTACGACTGGCAGCGCTACTCCAACCGCCAGCAGCAACACATGCACCTTGGCGGCGTCATCGGCGAATGGCAACTCGCCGGCCTCGCGCCCGAACACGCCCGCGCCCTGCAAATCGGCCAATGGCTGCACCTTGGCAAAAACACCACCTTCGGCCTCGGCCGCTACACCCTCACTACCCCCTAACCCGGAGAACCCCATGCAGCGCAAACTCATCACTATCCTTGGCAAAGCCCGCCCAAAAGACGGCGGCGACTACAACAGCGCCCGTTACGACTTCGGCGACGGCCGCGAACCCATAGAAACCAAATACCTCGGCCTCGCCCTGCAACAGCGCCTACAAAGCGATGCGCTCATCGTCCTCGGCACCAGCGGCAGCATGTGGGACAACCTCTTTGATAGCCTCGGCCTTTACGATAACCATCCAGGCGCGATGGGCGAGCTGATAGACGCTGCGCAAAATGACGCCGTTACCGATGCCCAACTCGCCCCGCTTGCCCAAGCCGCAAGCAGCGTCCTCGGCAAAACCGTCATCTGCGAAACCATCCCTTACGGGCGCGACGAGGCCGAACAAATCGCCATCATCAGCCAAATTCTCGGCTACTTCGGCAAAGGCGACCGCGCCATCCTCGACATCACCCACGGCCTGCGCCACCTGCCGCTGCTCATCGAACACATCGCCAACCTCTTGCCGACGCTAAAAGACGTCGCCATCGAAAACATCTACTACGGCGCCTACGAACTCGCGCGCGATAACAAAACCTCGGTGCTGTCACTCGCCGGACTACAAAAAATCAGCGACTGGCAAAACGCCCTCGCTGCCTACGACCATAGCGGCAACATCGCCGTCTTCGCCCCCATCCTCACGGCAATCGGCGTCAGCGCGAACACCGTCAAACTACTCGAAAGCGCCGCCTACGCCGAACAAACGCACCGCTTCCGGCAAAGCAAACAACTCGTCGAAAACTTCCTGGCAGAACTCAAAAAAGAGCCGGACAGCGAGCTGCTCAACCTCATCCGCCCTACCCTGGCAGATAGACTGAACTGGATAAAACACCCGCAGCACCGCTTCATCCTTGCCGAACAGGCACTCGCCCACAAAGACTACCTGCGCGCCGCCCTCTACGGCTTTGAAGCCTTCTACGACCGCATCCTGGAACACCAGCACTACGACGAAAACTACGATTACGAAACGCGCAAAGCCATCATTGACGAGTACCTGACGCGCGTCCGCGATAACCGTAAAGGCGGCGCGGGCGAGGCCAACAACCAAAAAATCTATACCGCTTACGGCAAACTGCGCGACATCCGCAACGCACTCGCGCACGGCAGCGACCCAAATGGCGCCAGCGAAAAACACCTTGCAGAAATCAAAAGCACCCTCGGCAACGAAGACAAACTCGCGCAAACCCTGCATGACGCGCTGCAAATCCTGAAAAACACCACCCTGTAACCTGCTGCTGCAAGCTCGTTCGCCACATCGCCGTCATGCTTCTCGTGGCTTTTTGAGGGAAAAAGCGCAGAAATTCACAAAAAAGACGGCAATCTTGTTGCGTTCTTGCCTAATAGTAGCCTGTGCTTAATAAATTAGAACTCTTCTTGTTCTCATAACAGACTATTTTCATTCAGAAAAAACTGTGCGCGCCCGCTTCTGCCCTGGCGAAACGTGTTAAAATAGCCACAATTCAACAAGAGGCATAACAAGAGGTACTTTATGGATATCATCCAGTCCGATGTAGCCATCATTGGCGCCGGAGGCTCCGGGCTGCGCGCGGCGATTGAAATCGCCCGTAGCGCCCCGAATGCCAAAATCACCCTGATTTCAAAAGTTTATCCGATGCGTAGCCACACGGTTGCCGCAGAAGGCGGCTCGGCCGGGGTGGTGCGCGAAGATGACTCGCTGGAATATCACTTTAATGACACCGTTTCCGGCGGCGACTGGCTGTGCGAGCAAGACGTGGTGCAATATTTCGTCGAGCACGCCACAGAAGAAATGATTCAAATGGAACATTGGGGTTGCCCGTGGTCGCGCTTGCCGGATGGTCGCGCCAACGTGCGCCGTTTCGGCGGGATGAAGATTCCGCGCACCTGGTTCGCTGCCGACAAGAGCGGCTTCCACATGCTGCACACCCTGTTCCAAACCTCGCTGCAATTCCCCAATATTTCCCGCTTGGATGAGCACTTTGCGCTGGATTTGATTGAGTCCAACGGCGAACTGCACGGCGTTCTCTGCTACGACGTGCAAAACGGCGTGCTGCGCGCGGTGCAGGCGAAATCGGTCATCATCGCGACAGGCGGTGCGGGTCGTGTTTTTGCCTTCAACACCAACGGCGGCATCGTCACCGGCGACGGCATGGCACTCGCCTACCGCCACGGCGTGCCGCTGCGCGATATGGAATTCGTGCAATACCACCCGACCGGCCTGCCCGGCTCTGGCATTTTGATGACGGAAGGTTGCCGCGGTGAAGGCGGTATTTTGACCAACAAGGACGGCTACCGTTATCTGCAAGATTACGGCTTGGGGCCGGAAACGCCGATTGGTGAGCCGAAAAACAAATATATGGAACTCGGTCCGCGCGACAAGCTCTCGCAAGCCTTCTACCACGAGTGGAAAGCGGGGCGCACCATTGAGAACCCGCGCGGCGCGGTGGTCAATCTCGACCTGCGCCACCTCGGCGAAGCCTACCTCACCGAACGTCTGCCGTTTATCTGCTCGCTGGCGAAAAAATTTGTCGGCGTTGACCCGATTCACGAGCCAATCCCGGTGCGCCCGACCGCGCACTACACCATGGGCGGCATCGAAACCAATGCCCGCTGCGAAACCCGCATCAAGGGGCTGTTTGCCGTCGGTGAATGTTCGTCCGTCGGTCTGCACGGCGCGAACCGCTTGGGTTCCAACTCACTCGCCGAACTCTGCGTCTTCGGCAAAGTTGCCGGGGAAGACGCCTGGAAACACGCGAGCAGCGCCGGTTACTTCGCCAGCAAAGAACAATTCGCGGCGATGGCAGAAGAAGCCTGGAAGCCGTTTGCCGAGCTGAAGAACCGCACTGGTGGCACGGAAAAACCGAGCGCCATCCGCAAAGAACTGACGACAATGATGGAAGCGGAAATCGGTATCTACCGCAGTGCGGAAAACAGCGAGCGCGCCATTGCCAAGCTGAACGAGCTGAAAGCACGCTACGAAAAAGTGCGCGTTACCGACCACAGCGACACTTTTAACACCGACTGGCTGACCACCATCGAACTCGGCTACCTGCTGGACGTCGCCGAAACGATGATTTATTCCGCCGAAAGTCGCACCGAATCGCGCGGTTCGCACCAGCGCCTCGACTACCCAGAGCGCGACGACGACAAATTCCTCAAGCACACCCTCGCCTTCCGCCGCGACGGCGATAAACCGGAAATTGCCTACAGCGACGTCTGCATCACCAAATCGCAACCGGCGAAGCGGGTCTATGGCGCAGAAGCAGAAAAGGCAAACCACTAAGAGGCAATCCGTCATGAGCAATAAAATCCGAATCAACCTGATGCGTTACCGTCCCGACGAGGACGAAAAACCCTGGGCGCAGCCCTTTGAAATCGAATGGACGCAGGACATGTCCATCCTGGACGCCCTTGACCTGCTCAAAGGCGACTTTGACCCGAGCATCGCCTACCGCTGGTCTTGCCGCATGGAAGTCTGCGGCTCCTGCGGCATGGTGGTCAACGGCGAGCCGCGCCTTGCCTGCTCCACCTTCGTCCGCGAATTTGCCGACGTCGGCGAAATCACCATCGGCGCGCTCGACCAGTTCCCCATCGAAAAAGACCTGGTCGTTGACCTCGACCCGTTCATCAACAAACTGAACGCCGTCAGCCCGTTCATCATCACCAAAAACCCGCGCGCGCTTGCCGAAAAAGAAAACCTGCAAACCCCGCAGCAGCTGGCGAAATTCAAGCAGTACACCATGTGCATCAACTGCATGCTCTGCTACCAGGCCTGCCCGCAAGTAGGCATCAACGCCGACTTCTTGGGCCCGGCGGCGATAGCACTCGCCCAGCGCTACAACCTCGACAGCCGCGACCAGGGCAAAAAATACCGTTTCAGCGCACTTAACGACGAAAACGGCGTCTGGCCGTGCACCTTCGTTGGCGCCTGCTCGAAAGTCTGCCCGAAACACGTCGATCCCGCCGGCGCCATCCAGCAGGCAAAAGCCGCCGCCGCCCCGTACTGGGCAGTCGGCATGGTAACGCGAAACAAAAAAGAGGCATGACATGGCACGCAAACCCTATATCCATCAGCAACCCGACGGCTGGTACAAAAAAAGCAGCTTCTACATCTGGTACATGTGGCGCGAGGCGACCGCCATCACCACCGCCATCACCGCGCTTAACCTCTTCTACGGCATCGCCTGCCTCGCTGGCAGCCAAGAAGCGTGGCTCGGCTGGATAGCCTGGCAGAAAAACCCGATTATGTTCCTGCTGAACCTCGTCGGTATCGCCGGCGCCCTGCTCAACAGCAAAACCTGGTTTGAAGCGATGCCTAAAGCCATCCGTATCCAGCGCGGCGAAAAATTCCTGCCCGACCACATCCTCATCCGCGCCGGCTGGGGCGCATTCGCTGGCGTCCTCGCCTTCCTGCTAATCATCGTTGCCTGGCTGGCATAAGGAGCAAACCATGAGCGAAAACACACGCGAACCGGTAAACAAAACCTATTGGTGGCGCTTTAACTACGAACACGCCCGCCACCTGCGCCACTTCAAGCCGATTTACTGGGGACTATTTTCCGTTGGCGGCACCATCGCCGCCCTCGCACTGGCACCCATCATCATCGTGCTGTCCATTGCTTTGCCCTTTGGCTGGCTCGGCAGCCCGGCGGAGTTCTACCAGAGCATCCACGGCTTCGTTGCCAACAAATTCGTCTATCTGGTACTGGCCGGCATCATCTTCTCGATGATGTGGCACGGCGTGCACCGCTTCTACTACCTGATGCACGACCTGCACTACCACATCGGCAACCGCTTCCGTAACGTCTGCTACCTCATCACCATCGCCATCTTTGCGCTGACCCTGTACGCAGGCTGGTTCTAAAGCGGGATACAAGCAAAAAAGCGCAGCTTCGGCTGCGCTTTTTTATATAGCCTTCCACCGAAAGTTTCAGACAAGGCGCGCTGCCGAAGACAGTACGCATTTGTACGGCGAGGCAGCGCAACACCGTATGAGGCTTTCGGTGGATGGCTATAAACGGTGAACGTGCGGCGTCTTATCGCCACGGATCTATTTGCGCGAGCTGCGGAAGTTATCCAGATACGGGTTCATGTCCAGCTTCCAGCCGCTGTCCGTTTTGCGCCAGCGGGTAATTAGCGCCGTGCCATTGACGACGCGGCTGGTGTCCGGCTCGTAGGCGTGCAGCACCACCAGCACCTGGTCGACGTCGTTTTGTTCGCTCATCTGCATTTTTTGTGCGGAAAACACCGCTTTGTTGGTGTCAATGCCCGCTTCGGCGAAGTTTTGGCGCAAATACTGCCCCATCATTTGCACCGCCTTGCGCAGCTGTTTTTGTCCTTCTTTGCTGTTGGCGGTTTTGCCATCGAGGAAAGCGATGTCGGCAATAGTCTGTTTTTCCAGTCCTTTTTTGTTTTTTATCAGCGACTGCATGAATTTTTCGGCTTGTGCGCCTACCGCCAGTTCTTCTTCCGTTGGCGGGGCGCTGGCGCAGGCGGAGAGCAGTGCGGTGAGCAGCAGCGCGATTATTCTTGCGGTACGAGCCATCTGCCCCCCTGATTGGTCATTTTCAGGTTAAGGTCGCGGCTGGTGCCATTGCCGTAGATGATGCGCGCGTCCAGGCTGGCGGCGTTGCCTTCCTGACGCACGCTTTGTGGCGCGATGTGGATTTGGCTGATGCCCTGTTTTTCACCGGAGAAGTATTCGTTGCTGCCCGCTTGCATCAAGAGCGCACCTTTGGCGGTGCGTTCGTCCCACCAGTCTTGTTTCGGGTTGTGCGGCACAAAGGCGTAACGCCAGGCGGTTTCGCCGTCGCCACGGTAAAGCGCGTTGAGGTAGGCTTGGGCAGTCTCGGTAATCTCATCGCCGCCCTGGATGCTGCCGCTGTATGCCGCAGCGCTGACTTGCGGGCGCGGGACGCGCGCGACGTTGATGTCGTCGCTGTGCAAGGCGGGGGAGATGTCGTCAGCGCCGCTGATGCCCGGCATGGGCGGCGGGGTGTAGGCGGGCGCTTCCAGGCTCGTCAACTGCGGGTATTCGTAGAGTTCATCTACCGCGACGCCATCGGTGGCGATGGACTCCAGCGTGATGGTGGGTTTTTTTTGGGCTTGATGGGAAGGGGGGGCAGAACCGCAGGCGCCGAGCAGCAACATACCCAGAGCGAGGAATCCATACCGTAACGCTGTTTGCATTGGCACACTCCGCCGAGAGAAAGGCGCACAAAATAGCGATTCGCCCTGGCAGGGTCAAGTATCGTTTTTACGACAGCTTTTTGCGGTAAATGCCCGTCAGTACGGGTTTTTCTGGCGTTTTTTGTCGGCATCTTGCAATGCGGCAACAGGTGTGTATAATCCGCGCTCTCTTTTCGGGGTGTAGCGCAGTCTGGTAGCGCGCTTCGTTCGGGACGAAGAGGTCGCAGGTTCAAATCCTGTCTCCCCGACCATTTTTCTCCAGTCATTTTATTTCGGGCTTCATGCCCGATTTTTTTATGTCCGGTTTTTGCCGCCGCTAGTTTTCCGCTAAGACGGCGTGCGCTGCCAACGGGCGCAGGGATGAAATCAAGATTGATGCCCGAAGCGGCAGGATTTTGTCCAAACGGCTTGTTGATTGACGCGCTGCCGCTCTCTGTTTTTCACCTTTTCCCCCGCGCATCCCGCAGGGGCTTTTTTTATGGGCGCGGGCGGATAACTTGCACCGCAGGCGGGTGTTTGCCGTCGTCCGCTGCTGCTGCGGCATCACTGCCGGGCGGTTCTGGGGTTTGTTTGGCATCCAGCGGCGCGGGGTTGTCGGCGCTGTCGCTGATGTCTATCGCGCCATCCGTCGGTGCCGGGTCGCTATCTTCGCTGTTTTCTGACGCGGGGGCGGTGGCGGGTGCCGTGGCGCTATCGCTATCGGTTTTTTCGCCTTCGCTGTCGCTATCGGTTTTCGCCACTTGGTGCATGGTTATCCAGCGCTCGAGTTCGTCGCTGTCGGCGGGAAGGACGCGGGTTTCTTCGCCGTCCGGGAAGAACAATACCGGCAGTTCGGCGCGGTCAGCGTGTTCGCCGATTTCTGCGAGGATGCGCTGTTGTTTGTCGCGGGCGGCGCTGGTGCAGGCTTCGTCCGCTTTGCTTTCGGCAACGAGGCCGTAGAGCAGGTAGTCGCGCAGGGCTTCGTTCGGGTTGTGGTGGCAACGGATGGCGATGGCGCGCTGCATGCTGTTGTCGTCGTGGCTGTAGAGGTAGCGGTAGAGGGTAACGTCGCTGATGTTGGCGATTTGTTCTTCGAGGGTTTTGCACATGCCGCAGTCGGGCGCGGTCACAATCCACAGGCGCCGCTTGCCGTCGCCTTTGCTTTCTTTGAGGGCGAGTTCGGCAGCGGGGGCGGCAAACTGGCCGTCGCCCGCTTTTTTGCCGGGTTTGGCGGGCGGATCGTCGGCGCTTTTCGCTGCGGCTGGTTGTGCTGGCGTTTCTTCGCTGGCAAGGCCTTTGGCGGCGGCAAGCGCTTCGCGCCGTTCGCGGGTGATGTTGAGCGCGTCCGGCACGGCGATGATGTCCGCCTGGAAGATGTAGCCGCCGTCTTTGCTGACGTAGAGGACTTCCTGGTTGGCGCCTTTGAAGCTGATTTCGTAGATGTCGCTAGAGAAGGGAACGGTGGCGATGGCATCGATGTATTCCACCATCGCCGCGGTGTTGCGGCCGTCTTTCAGCGCGGCGATGAGCGCTTCTTGCACTTCCGCAGGCGGCGCTTCCGGCTGAAATTCCGCGGCGTTGCCGCAGCGGGCGGCGAGAAGGATAAGCAGGGCGAGTTTTTTCATGGTTGTTTTGCTGTTTGTTTGATGGTTTTTGTGGCGGGGTGCGTAAACGCATTGACCCGCTCACGTTGGAGCGGGTCATTATAGTGTTTAACGTTTGCCGCTGTGGGCGGGGCGTTATTTGAAGTCGTAGCGCAGGGTCGCCATCATGCTGCGTTCGGCGCCGGGGATGTTGAAGGTGTTGGTACTGCCGACGCGGGTGTAGTACTTGCGGTCAAAGAGGTTGTCCACGTTTACTTGCAGTTTGAGCTGCGGCGTGATGCGGTAGGCCGCCATCAGGTCGAAGGTGGCGTAACCGCCGCCGCGCACGCCCTGCGAGCTTTTGATGCCGCTCATCGCGTTCACCCCGCCGCCGATGGTCGCGTCGCCGATGTCGTAGGTCGTCCAGAGGTTGGCGCTGTGGCGCGGCATGAGTAGGAAGATGCCGTCGTCGCGCGTGGTAGAGGCGGTTTTGATTTTCGGGCTGAGGTAGCTGTAGCCGGCGTGGATGCTCCATTGGTCGGTGAGCGCGCCGCTCGCTTCCAGCTCTACCCCTTGCATGACGCGCTTGCCGAGCGCGGTGTAGTGCGCATTGTCGCCGGCGATGCTGGCAGCGGCGTTTTTGTCTTGCAGGCGGTAGAGGCTGATGCGGGTATTTAAGCGGTCGTCGAGGTAGCTGCCTTTGTGGCCGATTTCGATTTGGTCGCCCTGGCGTGGTTTGAGCAGGCGCTCGTTTTTGTCCACTTCGGTTTGCGGGCGGTAGAGCGAGCTGTAGCTGGCGTAGAGGCTGTCGGTTTTGCTGAAGTCCCAAACGACGCCGGCGTAGCCGGTGAGCGGGGTGCCGTTGCGTTTTTCTTTGTTTTTGCCGTCGCCGCTTTGCAGGCGGTAGTGGCTGACGCGGCCGCCGCCGATGAGCGAGAGGTTTTCCAGAGGGCGCACGACGATTTTGCCGTAAACCCCGGCTTCGTTCTGGGTTTGTTCGCTCAAGGTGCGGGCAAAGCCTTTGGCGCCGCTGCGCGCGTTGCCGAGAATGTTGCTGTGCGGCAGGCTGCCGAGGCTGCGGTAGTCGATTTCGCCGCCCAGCGCGCGGGTGCGGCCTTGTTCGTTTTTGGTCTTGAAGTGGTTGTAGTCGGCGCCGACGACGTATTCGCTGCGCATGCCGCTCCAGTCGAAGGGCTGGCTATAGCTGGCGTCGAAGGCGAGCGCGTTTTGTTTGATGTTGGTGCCCAGCCCGGTCGGGGTGACTTGCAACTGGTCGTTCAAGGCGCTACCGGCAAAGGCGTAGTTGGACTTGGCATCGCGGTCGCTGTAGCGCAGGCCGATTTTGCCGTAGCCGCCGTTGGCAAAGTAGTGGTCGAGGTCGGCAAAGACGTCGTGGCTTTGCATTTCGAAGTGGTTCCATTTGGCGCCGGTGAAGGTTTTTTGCGGCAAGGGCAGCAGTTTGCCGTTTTTGTAGGCGGGCAGGCCGTTGTCCGGGGTGATGTGGCGCTGCTGGTAGAGGTAGCCGACGCCAGCGGTGGTGTCGGGGTTGATGTCCCAGTCGAGCGCGGCGTAAGCGGTTTCGTGGTGGTTGTTTTGTTTGGCGGGTTTCGGCGATTTGCCGGTGGTTTCCACCAGCACGCGCCCGCGCAGGCTGCCGTCGCCGTTGAGTTTGCCAGAGACGTCGCCGCCCAGTTTGTATTGTTTGTCTGTGCCGTAGCCGGCGATGGCAGAGGCGTCAAACTCCTCGCCGGGGCGCTTGCGCACCAGGTTGACGATGCCGCCCATTTCGCCGCTGCTGTCAAAGAGGCCGCTTGGCCCGCGCATCACTTCGACGCGGTCAAAGGCGACGAGGTTGGGCAGGGTGCCGTTGATGCTTTGCATTTGTGCGGGCAGGCCATTGACGTTGTATTCGTCGTATTCGTAGCCGCGCGCGTAGATGGATGAGCGGCCGTCGTCGTTGGAAAGGACGCGCAGGCCGGGCGTTTTGCGCGCCAGCTGGTCGAGGGTATCGACGTTGCGGTCTTTGATTTGTTGGTTGGTAACGATGCTGATGGACTGCGGGATTTCGCGCTGGGTGGCGGGGATTTTTGTGCCAACGGTGGCGGCAAAGGCGCTGTATTCTTTGTTGGTCTCGGTGGCATCCGCGCTGTAGCCGAGCTGGGTTTTGATGAAGATGGTGTCGAGCGTTTCGTTGTCTTTGTCGGCAGCGAAGGCGGGCAGGCTGAGGGCGGCAGAAATGGCGCAGGCCAAGAGGTTGCGGGGTTGCATGGGTACTCCGGTTAGTTAGATGAGAATTCCTTGCATTCTAGCAGCGCGGCATACGGCGGCCATCGCCGATGGCGCATAAAAAATCCCCGATTGAATCGGGGATTTTGTGTTTGCGGTGTCGCGTCAGACCACGCCTTGCGCCAGCATGGCATCCGCCACTTTGACGAAACCGGCGATGTTCGCGCCCTGGACGTAGTTGATGCTGCCGTCGTCGCGTTTGCCGTAGCGTAGACAGGATTCGTGGATGGCTTCCATGATGCCGTGCAGGCGGTTATCGACTTCGGCGCGCGACCAGGAAAGGCGCATCGCGTTTTGGCTCATTTCCAGCCCGGAAGTGGCGACGCCGCCCGCGTTGCTCGCCTTGCCCGGCGCGTAGAGGATGCCCGCTTTGAGGAAGACTTCGCTCGCTTCCAGCGTCGCCGGCATGTTCGCACCTTCGGCGACACAAGTGCAGCCGTTGGCGAGCAGGGTTTTCGCCTCGTCTTCGTTTAACTCGTTTTGTGTCGCGCACGGCAGGGCGATGTCGGCGGCAACGCCCCAGGGACGCGCACCGGCAAAGTATTCCAGCCCCTGCTCTTTGGCGTAAACGGCAAGGCGTTCGCGCCGCACTTCTTTCAGTTCCAGCAACGCTGCCAGTTGTGCCTCAGTCATGCCACTGTCGGCGAAGCGGACGAAACCGCCGGAATCGGAAACGGTCAGCACTTTGGCGCCGCGCTGGATGGCGCGTTCTGCCGCGTATTGCGCGACGTTGCCAGAGCCGGAAATGAGGACGCGCTTGCCGCCGAGGTCTTCGCCGCGCGTTTGCAGCATGTGTTCGGTGAAGTAGATGAGGCCGTAGCCGGTTGCCTCGGGACGGATGAGGCTGCCGCCGTAGGCGAGGCCTTTGCCGGTGAAAACGGAAGTAAAGCCGTTGGTCAGGCGCTTGTATTGACCAAACATATAGCCGATTTCGCGCGCACCAACGCCGATGTCGCCAGCGGGGACGTCGGTATCGGCGCCAATGTGGCGATACATTTCGGTCATGAAGGACTGGCAGAAGCGCATCACTTCGCCGTCGCTCTTGCCTTTGGGGTCAAAGTTTGAGCCGCCCTTGGCGCCGCCCATCGGCAGTGTGGTCAGCGCGTTTTTGAAGACCTGCTCAAAGGCGAGGAATTTCAATACGTTCAAATCCACCTGCGGGTGGAAGCGCAGCCCGCCCTTGTAGGGGCCGATGGCGGAATTCATCTGCACGCGGAAACCGCGGTTGAGCTGCACGTTGCCGTGGTCATCGACCCACGGTACGCGGAATACGATGATGCGCTCCGGTTCGACGATGCGCTCCAGCAGCCCTTGCTCGGTGTAACGCGGGTTTTTGGCGAGAAAGCCTTCCAGACTGGAAAACACTTCCTGCACCGCTTGGTGAAAAACCGGCTGACCGGGGTCGCGTTGCTGGATGCGGGCGAACAGGGCGCTTAAAACAGATTGGGGCATAGTTATCTCCTCTAAAAAAGTGAACGAAACAGCAGAAAAATCTGCTGAACACGCAATATAAAGCGATTTTCGCCAAACACCAAACAAAAACGCTAAAAAACGCCAACAGGCAAATGCCGTTGGCGTGGGGAAATATACATACAGGGTAGCGGGGTTCGTGTATGTATCTCGGAAGCGGCGCAAATTTTGGTTACATCAAGGCGTCCTTCACTATATCTTCTGCGGAAATGATTTATTCCCACCTGTACACGAATCCCGCTACCGCGTATGTAAATCGCTTGCTGCTTTTTTGCTGCCCTCACCCGCGCAGCAGCGCCACCGCCTCGCGTGTGCGGCGCGCGACTTCCGCCCAATCCTGCGCCGTAAGCAGCGACTTTTCCACCATCCACGAGCCGCCACAGGCGACGACATTTTCGATGGCGAGGTAGTCGCAGATGTTGTGCGCGCCAATGCCGCCGGTCGGCATCACTTGCAGCATCGCATACGGCGCAAGCAGTGCCTTGAGCATCGCAACGCCGCCGCTGGCTTCTGCCGGGAAGAATTTAACGGTGCTGATGCCCAGTTCCAGCGCCGCTTCAATCGCCATCGGATTATTGACGCCGGGGACGATGGCAATGCCCACGTCCTGACACGCCTTGACGGTGTTCGGATTGAAGCCGGGGCTGACGACAAAATCCGCGCCCGCTTGTTGTGCCGCCTTCGCCTGGGCGGCGTTTAGCACCGTGCCGGCGGCGATGAGCAGCTCCGGCCGCGCCTCGCGCAGGCGGCAGATGGCGTCAGCAGCGGCAGCAGAGCGGAAAGTAATTTCCGCGACGGCAATGCCATTATCGGCAAGCGCTGCCGCCAGCGGGACGATGTCTTCAGCGCGTTCGAGGGCGATAACGGGGACGATTTGGATGGCGCGCAGACGCGCGTTCAGGGTTTCAATGTTCATCATGCTTTACCAGAAGGGACTGCGTCCATTGTGCCAGCCTAGCGCCAGTTTTGCCGCTTGCTGGACAGCCGTCCAGCGTATCCCTATACTTTGGACGCTTGTCCAATCCACCCGCTATAGCGATACACCGAAGGTTTCAGACAAGGCGCACCGCTGAAGGCAGTACATAGTTGTACGGCGAGGCGGCGCAACACCGTATGAAGCTTTCGGTGGATTGCTATACAAACCACCGGAATCGCCCATGACCCTTCTTCACTACCGCAAAACCCTCGCCGTCCTCGCCCTGCTGCTCGTGCTGGCAGCGACTTATTGGCTGATGAACGCCCGCTGTTTCCAGCTCGTTGGCGAGCTGGTTTGCCGTGGCGACAGTACGCGGGCGCAGGTGGCGCTAACCTTTGACGACGCACCCGTGCCGCAGACGACCGAAATGGTGCTGGCGACGCTGGCGGAAAAGCAGGTGCGCGGCACGTTTTTCGCCATCGGCGCGCAGATGGCTGCGCAGCCGCAACTCGCGCAGCGCATCGTCGCCGCAGGGCATCAGCTCGCCAACCATTCCTGGTCGCATCCGCGCTTTCTCCTGAAATCGTCCGCCTTCATCGCGCGCGAGATTGACGACACCGAAGCGCAAATCCGCGCCGCCGGTTATCACGGCAGGGCGTATTTCCGCCCGCCTTATGGCAAAAAATTGCTCGGCCTGCCGTGGGCGCTCGCGCGGCGCGGCATCACCACGGTGATGTGGGACGTCGATGCCGACCGCTTCCGCGCGCAGGGTGTAGAAGCAATGGTCGCGCAGACGGTCGCCGCCGCCCGCCCCGGCAGCATCATTCTTTTGCATCCATTCTGCGCGGATGAGTGCGCCACCGACCGCGCCGCGCTGCCGTTGATTATTGACGGCCTGCGGGCTCGCGGGCTGGAACCCGTTACCGTTGCTGAATTATTGGAGGGGACGCGATGAAGCCGCGCCCCGCCCACTTACATACACGAACCCCGCTACCCTGTATGTAAATCGCCCATAACCCGGAATAAACCATGACCGCCCTTACTATCGAACACCTCACTCATCGCTACGGCAAAACGCTGGCGCTGGACGACCTTTCCCTCACCCTGCCGCGCGGGCTGACCGTCGGCCTCATCGGCCCGGATGGCGTTGGCAAATCGACGCTGCTCGGTCTGATTGCCGGCGTGCGCCAGTTGCAACAGGGCGAGTTGCACGTCCTCGGCGGCGATATGCGTAAGCCTGCCGACCGTCTCGCGCTGTCGCACCGCATCGCTTATATGCCGCAGGGGCTGGGGCGCAACCTCTATCCGACGCTGTCGGTTTATGAAAATATCGACTTCCACGCCCGCCTCTTCGGTCTGCCCGCGCGCGAACGCCGCGCCCGCATCCGGCGGCTGTTGGACGCGACCGGCCTCGCGCCGTTTCCCGACCGCGCCACCGGCAAACTCTCCGGCGGGATGAAGCAGAAGGCGAGCCTGTGCTGCGCGCTGGTGCATTCACCCGATTTGCTGATTCTGGACGAGCCAACCACCGGCGTCGATCCGCTCTCGCGCCGCCAATTCTGGGCGCTGGTGCATGATTTGCAACAAGAAACGGCAGGGATGACGGTGCTGGTCGCCACCGCCTACATCGAAGAAGCGGAGCCGTTCGCGCAACTGTGGGCGATGGACGCGGGCAAGCTGCTGGTAAACGCGCCGACGCGCGAGGTGATGGCCGGACACGCCAACCTCGAAGAAGCCTACATCCGCCTGTTGCCGCCGGAAAAACAACAGGGTACGGGCGGGCTGGATTTGACGCCGTTTGTCGCCGACCCGTCGCTGCCGCCGGCAATCGAGGCGCACCACCTCACCAAGCGCTTCGGCGACTTCACCTCGGTCGATGACGTCAGCTTCACCATCCAGCAGGGCGAAATCTTCGGCTTCCTCGGCAGCAACGGCTGCGGCAAATCAACGACGATGAAAATGCTCACCGGCCTGTTGCAGGCGACCAGCGGCACGGCGGAGCTGCTCGGCGCGCCGGTCGATGCGGGCAGCGTGGCGACGCGGATGCGCGTCGGCTATATGTCGCAGGCGTTCTCACTCTACGAAGAGCTCACCGTGCGGCAAAACCTCACCCTGCACGCCCGCCTCTACCGCCTCGGCGCGCGCGGCAAGGCGGCGATTAAAGAAGCGCTGGAGCAGTTTGACCTGGTGGATGTCGCCGACACCAAACCGGCCACGTTGCCGCTCGGCATCCGCCAACGGCTGCAACTCGCCGCCGCCTGCCTGCACCGCCCGGAAGTGCTGATTTTGGACGAACCCACGTCGGGCGTCGATCCGGCGGCGCGCGATATGTTTTGGCGGCACCTGCTGCGGATGTCGCGCGAAGACAAAATCACCATTTTTGTAACGACCCACTTCATGAACGAAGCGGCGCGCTGCGACCGCATCTCCTTCATGCACCAGGGGCGGGTACTGGCGATTGGCACCCCGGCGGAACTGGTCGCGCAGTACCACGCACCAAATCTTGAGGAGGCGTTTGTGCAGTATCTGCTGCTGGATGAGGCGGCGCGGAAAAATGCCACCGAAACGGAAACGACACCTCACGAAACCTCTACTGAAACCACACCGAGCGTACCGCCAGTAACCCCACCCCAGCCCTTTCTCTCGCTTCGCGCGAGCTGTTCCAGTCCCACAGGGGGAGGGAGCCTTTCTGTGGAAGAAGGCACATCTGCTGAAGCCGCAGCAACTTTACCCCCACCCCAGCCCTCCCCCGCTGCGGACGCTGGCGCGTCCTGCGAGGGAGGGGGTTATTCAGCGGAAGAACTAATAGCCGCTGACGAACCACCCACCACGATAAGCGATACGCCAACCACCGCCCAAACACCCGCCGATCTACCCCCTCCCCCGCAGCGAAGCGCAGCGGGGGAGGGACGGGGAGGGGGTATCGTCCGTATTTCCTCCGCCGATGTGGAAACATCATCCGCTACAACGGCTAACGAACCGCCAACCGCCGCCCCGTCCCCCGCCGAACTGCCCCCTCCCCCCGTGGGGGAGGGCGGGGGTGGGGGCAGCAAAAAAAGCAGCGCAGCTTCCTTCCAGTCCCTCCGCGGCTGGCTCGCCACCATCCGCACCTTCGCCATCCGCGAAGGCAAAGAACTCCTGCGCGACCACGTCCGCACCTTCTTCGCCCTCTTCGGCCCGGTCATCCTCATGACCGCCGTTACCTGGGGTGTTTCCTTTGACGTCGGCAGCCTCGCCTTTGCCGTGCGCGACCGCGACCAAAGCGCGGAAAGCCGCAGCATCGTCAAATACTTTGCCGGTTCCAGCCAATTCCACCCGCTACCCGCGCTCGCCCAAGACGCCGACATCGACGCCGTCCTCGAAAGCAGCAACGCGAAAATGATCATCAACATCCCGCCGTCCTTCGGCCGCGACCTCTTGCGCGGCGAACGCCCGGAAATCGGCTTCTACCTCGACGGCGCCGAATCCTTCAACGCCAGCAACCTCACCGGCTACATCGCCAGCATCCTCGGCGACTACGCCCGCGACCAGGCACGCGCGCACGGCATCAGTCTGCCGCCGGACGCCGCCCAACTCGTGCCGCGCTTCCGTTACAACCCCGACTTCAAAAGCATCCTCGCCATCGCGCCGGGCGTCCTCATGCTGGCACTCTCCCTCTTCCCGGCGATGATGGCGGCGGTCGGCGTCGTGCGCGAACGCGAAATCGGCTCCATTGCCAACTTCTACGCCTCGCCCGCCAGCCGCCTGCAATTCCTGCTGGGCAAACAGCTCCCCTACCTCGCCGCCGCCATGACCAGCTTCCTCATCCTGTATCTCATGATGCGCTACTGGTTCGGCGTGCCGCTCAACGGCTCCGCCGCCGCGCTCATCAGCGGCACCTTCCTCATGTGCTGCACCACCACCGCCACCGGCCTGCTCGTCTCCTGCTTCACCCGCTCGCAAGTCGCGGCCATCTTCATCACCGCCGTCGGCACCGTCATGCCCGCGATGAGCTTCTCCGGCTTCCTCGTCCCCGTCTCCTCGCTGCAAGGCGGCGCGTATGTCATGGGCAAAATCCTGCCGTCGGCGTGGTACGCCAACCTCACCACCGGCACCTTCACCAAAGGCCTCGGCTACCCCGAACTCTACCGCGAACACCTCATCCTCGGCAGCTACTACCTGCTCCTGCTCGCGCTTGCCACCCTAAACCTCAAAAAACAGGAACGCTAAATGACCCGCAACCTCCTGACCCTCATCGGCAAAGAACTGCGCAGCCTGTTCGCCGACCCCATCCTCATCATCCTCATCGTGTACATGTTCACCGGCATGGTCATCGCCATGTCGCAGAGCAACACCGACATCCGAAACGCCGCCGTCGCCATCATCGACGAAGACCACTCACCCCTCTCGCGCCGCCTCGCGGACGCCATCCGCCCGCCCTACTTCCGCGCCCCCGCATACATCAACCGCGACGACGCCGACGCCGCCATGAACCGAGGCGACTACGTCTTCATCCTCGAAATCCCGCCCAACTTCGAGCGCGACCTCCTCCAAAACCGCGCGCCAGAAATCCTGCTCAACATCGACGCCACCCGCATGAACCAGGGCGGCATCGGCAGCGCCTACCTCGGCCAAATCTTCACACGCGAAATCCGCGCCACCCTCAAAACCCCGGCGACGGCAACGCTAGTGCAACCCGTCATCCGCACCCGCTACAACCCCAACGCCGAAAACGCCTACCAAATGCCCGTTACCGCGCTGGGCAACGCCATCCTGCTGCTGCTCCTGCTGCTCGTCGGCGCGGCGGTCATCCGCGAACGCGAACACGGCACCATCGAACACCTCCTCGTCATGCCCGTCACCGCGAGCGAAATCATGCTCGCCAAAATACTGGCCAACGGCCTCGTCATCCTCGTCGCCTCCACCCTCTCGCTGCTCGGCGTCGTGCACGGCCTGCTCGGCGTCCCCATCAACGGCACACTCACCAACCACCTGCTGGGGGCTGCGACCTACCTCTTCTCCATCGCCTCACTCGCCATCATGATCGCGACCCTGACACCGAGCCTACAACAATACAGCCTGCTGATGCTGCCGCTGTTCATCATCATGAACCTCTTTTCCGGCGCGACCACCTCGCGCAGCAACATGCCCGAACTGGCGCGCGCCATCAGCGAATACTGGCCGAGCACCCAATACGCCATCTACAGCCAAAGCGTCATCTTCCGCGGCGCCGGACTGCACGAACTCTGGCCACAACTCATCAACATGGGCGCAACCGGCATCCTCTTCCTCGGTCTCGCCCTCATCCGCTTCCGCAAAATGCTGGAGACACAGGGGTGAAAAATAAGCCCCTCCCTGTAGGGTGGGTCTTGACCCACCATCACCGCAAGCCATCTGCCAACCGCTACCCAAAACTCCGCCGAATCACCCCCCTCCCTCGCAGGGTGCGCCAGCACCCGCAGCGGGGGAGGGACGGGGTGGGGGTAGCGACAGAATTACCATCTCCGATGCCCAAACGACACCCGACAAACATTCCCCACATACATACACCTGAGCGCTCAACCTGTATGTAAAACCCCAAACCCAAGGAACCCGCCATGAAACCGCAAACCCTCACCCTCATTACCCTTGCCATCGCCCTCACCGCCTGCCAAAGCACCACCATCGAACACCGCAGCCAAATCACCCTGCCCGCCGCCTACGACCACGCCGCCCCGGCACGCGCCGACAACACCGACATCCGCCGCTGGTGGCAAGCGTGGCACGACCCCGTCCTCAACCAACTCATCACCGAAGCGCTGACGAACAACCCCGACATCGCCATCGCCCGCAGCCGCCTCAAAGAAGCACAGGCGACCGCCAACCTTGCCGACGCCGACCGGGGCGCGACCATCGGCGCAGGCATCAACGCCGGCCACCTCGACGCCGACCTCGACAACCCCCTCGCCGGCACCCCGCTGGCGCGCAGCGACAAAATCAACACCCACAAAACCCTCCTCGCCAGCAACCTCAGCGCCAAATGGGAAGCCGACCTCTTCGGACAAAAACAAAGCGACGCCGACGCCGCCCGCTACGCCGCCCTTGCCAGCGCCGAACAAACCCACATCGCCCAACTCCAAATCAGCGCCGCCGTTGCCGACGCCTACCTGCAAGCGCGCGTGCTTGAAGCGCGACAACAGCTCGCCGACGCCAACATCGCCACCCTCGAAAAACTCGCGCATTACGTGGATGCCCGCTACCGCGCCGGGCACACCACCGCATATGAAAAAACCGAAGCACAAAGCCACCTGACCGCCGCCCGTGCCGCGCGCAGCACCCTCGAAGCCGAACGCGCCGCGCAAATCCGCAAAATCGCCGTACTGCTGGGCAAAACCCCGCAGGGCTACCACCTGCCCGCAAGCACCGCCGATGCCCTCGGCCACCCGCCCGCAGCGCCCAGCGGCCAAACCCCGCAAGGCCTGATAGAGCGCCGCCCCGACCTGCGCGCCCGCGCCGCCGAAATCAACGCCCGTGCCGCCAAAGTTGCAAGCGCCCAAGCCGACCTCTACCCGCGCCTGACCCTCAACTTCCTCGGCCAAGGCATGCTCAACATCGACAGCGACAATACACAAAAAGGCCTGCTCGACCTTTTGGGCGCGCGCCTGCAAGTGCCGCTGTTCACCAACGGCCGCATCCAGGCGAACATCGACGCTGCCGACGCCCGCCTGAAAACCGCGCTCCTGCAATACGACCAAACCCTGCTACAAGCGCTCGCCGACGTTGATAACGCCTACCAGGCAAGCGACGCGCTTTCCAGCCAAACCCGCCTCCTCGCCCAAGCCCGCAGCGAGGCAGAAAAACAGGCGAGGGACGCGGCAAAACTCTACCGCTACGGCAACAAAACCCTCACCGACGCGCTTAGCGCGCAACTCAACGCCAACCAAACCGCCGACAACCACCTGCGCAGCCAACTGGCACAAGCACAAACGCTGATTGCGCTCTACAAAGCCCTCGGCGGCGGCTGGACGGAATAACCTGCGTTTACCGCTTTACCCTCACCCCAACCCTCTCTCGCTGAAATCACCCCCTCTCCAACCAAAACCCCACAAAATTAGACCTCTTTCCAAACTAAGCCATTTCAAAATTGCAGATAGCAGCAATTAGC
>CAUVOF010000011.1:0-33415 GCA_963553325.1 uncultured Cardiobacterium sp. | reverse complement strand
TGGTCGCCGGTTTGCCGTGCAGTTTGGCGTATTCGGCTTTTTGTGCGTCTTGTTGGGCTTTTTTCTCGGTGTAGATGCCGCGGGTTTTGTCGTCCGGGTCGAGGATGAGTTTGCCGGTGTCGCCGTCGAGCAGAGCGGTGATGCCGCTTTTGACTTCGTTCATGATGTTGCGCATGCCCATGACGGCCGGCATGCCGAGGTTGCGCGCGAGGATGGCGACGTGGCTGGTCAGTCCGCCGTGTTCGAGGACGAAGCCGCGGACTTTTTCGATGTCCAGTTGTGCGGTCTCAGACGGGGTGAGGTCTTCGGCGAAGATGACGCTGTCCGGCGGCGCGCTGGCGAGCGAGGCAAACGGCAGGCCGTTCAGGGCGAGGAGGAGGTTGTTTTGCAGGTCTTCAAATTCGGCGGCGCGTTCGCGCAGGTATTCGTCTTCGAGCGCGCGCATATTGGCGGCGACTTGGTCAAGGTATTCTTTGACGGCGGCGGTGGCGGTTTTGCGTTCGTCGCGGATGAGTGCCTGGATGTCGTTGTCGAGTTCTTCGTCGGCGAGCAGTTCGCGGTGGCTTTCGAAGATGGCGGCTTCGTGTTCGCCCTGTTTTTCGAGGACGCGGTTGTAGAGGGCTTCTAAGTGGGCATCGACTTTCGCCTGCGCGTTTCGGAAGGCGCGGTATTCGCTTTTGATTTCGTCTTCGGCGATGGTGCGGGTGTCGATGTTCGGGGTTTGCGGGCGGAAGATCCAGGCTTGGCCGATTGCTATGCCGGGGGAGGCGGCGAGTCCTTCGTGGTTTTTCATGGATGGCTCCTCTGTGGGTTGGGGCGTGCCGCAGCCGCTTGCCCGCTGCGGCGATGGTTTTGAGCCTGTTCGGGGAACAGGCTCAGGGGGTGGGGTTATTCGGCGAGGTTGGTGATGTAGTCGGCGAGTTTGGCGAGTGCGTCGGCTTCGTCGGCACCGTCGGTTTTCAGCACGAGCTGGTCGCCTTTGCTGAGGCCTGCCTGGAGCAGTTTCATCAGGGATTTGCCGTTGTATTCGTTGCCGTCTTTGACGATGGTCACGCTGGCTTCAAAGCCTTTGGCGAGTTGGACGAAGTCTTTGGCCGGGCGGGCGTGCAGGCCTGACGGGTTGTTGAGGGTGAGGTTTTTTTCTTGCATGGTTACAGTCCTTCTTCTGTTGCGGGTGGGGGTGGCTGTTTGCGCGTGTTTTGCCACCCATGTGCGGTGTGGTGCGGCGGTGTCAGTTTGGGCGGCGACCCGCCGCGAGGGCGTGCCGCTGCTGATACCGTTAATGATGACCACGCGGTCATTCTCATATATTTTTAATATTTTTGCCAGTTTCGCGCCGGGCGTTGCGGCGCGCTATTTAACCTTATTTACAGGATGATTCATGCTCCTCTCCGACGACTCTCCCTTTTGGCACTGGCAGGCGGCGTACCGCCCCAGCGCGTTTCTGCTCGCCCTAAGCGGCGGGCGCGACAGCATGGCGCTGTTGCAGGCGCTCACCCTGCAGCGCGCGCGATTAACCGCGCCGCTTGTCGCCTGTTACGTCAATCACGGCTGGTCGGCGGCGGGCGCGGACTGGGGCGATTTTTGTCAGCGTGAAGCGGCGGCGCGCGGCGTGGCATGCGACATCGTTACCCTTGACTGGCAGGCGGGGCAAGGCAACGCCGAGGCGCGGGCGCGGGCGCTGCGTTATCAGGCGCTGGCGGCGCGCTTGCCGCCGCGCGGGGTGCTGCTCACCGCGCATCACCGCGATGACCAGGCGGAGACGTTCCTCTTGCAGGCGCTACGCGGTAGCGGGCTTGACGGTCTGGCGGCGATGCCCGCGCGGCGCAGGTTTGCGGGCGGTGAGCATTGGCGGCCGTTGCTCGATGTGCCGCGCGCGGCGCTTGAGGATTTTGTCGCAGCGCAAGGTGTTGCTTATCTCGACGACCCCAGCAACGATGACCCGCACTATGCGCGCAACTGTTTACGCCTTGAGGTACTGCCCGCCTTGCGCGGCGCTTTCCCGCAGGCAGAAGCGGCGTTGGCGCGTTCTGCCGCCTGGCTCGGCGAGGCGCTCAGCGTGCAGCAGGCGCTGCTGGACGGCATTTTGGGCGACGCGGCGACGGTGTTGCCGTGGCAGGCGCTCATGGAGCGGTTTGATGCGGCGACGTGCAAGGCGCTGTTGCGTCGCTGGTTGCAGCGTGCCGGGCAACCGCTGCCGCCGGCGGCGCGTTTGATGTCGTTTGTGGATGCGCTTGCCGGCAATGGTCATGCCGAATTGCGCTACGGCGCGACGGTGGTGGTGCAGCATCGCGGCGCGTTGCATCTTTTTCAGGCGAGTACGCCGCAGGCGCCGCCGCCGTTTGCGCTGGAAACTGTTTGGCCGGGCGTGGGTGAGTTGTTGCTGCGCGCCGGTGCGGATTTGCTCGCCGGGCGCGATTGTCGCTGGGCGCTCTATCCCTGCGCGGCGCATTGGCAGGAGCCGGGGCGGCGTTATGCGGAGTCGCTGAAAAATGTCTTGCAGCGCAAGGGGGTGCCGCCGTGGCTGCGCCGCCGTTTGCCGCTACTCGTGGTCGATGGCGAATGCGCGTGGTTGGGCGGTTTTGGCGCGGCGGCGGGCTGGCAAGGGCTGGTCTTTGACTGGCAAAAACAGGCACATTTTGTTAATATTCGCCGACTTTTTTAACGGCTCGGACAAGCTCGCATGACCAAATTTATCTTCGTTACCGGCGGCGTGGTTTCTTCCTTAGGGAAGGGCATCGCCGCCGCTTCTTTGGGCGCCATTCTGGAAGCACGCGGCCTGCGTGTAACCCTCATCAAGCTCGACCCCTACATTAACGTTGACCCGGGGACGATGAGCCCGTTCCAGCACGGCGAGGTGTTCGTTACCCACGACGGCGCGGAAACCGACCTCGACCTCGGCCACTACGAGCGTTTCGTCAATATGCGCGCCACCCAATTCAACAACTGCACCACCGGCCGCATTTATTCGGAAGTCATCCGCAAAGAGCGGCGCGGCGATTATCTCGGCGCGACGGTGCAGGTCATCCCGCACATCACCGACGCCATCAAGTCCTATGTGCTGCGCGCGGCGGAAGGCGCGGATATTGCGATGGTAGAAGTCGGCGGCACGGTCGGCGACATTGAATCGCTGCCGTTCCTCGAAGCCATCCGCCAGCTCGGCGCGCAACTGGGGCGCAGCCGCTGCATGTATATGCACCTGACGCTCTTGCCCTACATCGCCGCCGCCGGCGAGCTGAAAACCAAGCCGACGCAGCACAGCGTCAAGGAATTGCGCTCTATCGGCATCCAGCCGGACATGCTCATTTGCCGCGCCGACCGCGATATTCCCGAAGATGAGCGACGCAAAATCGCCCTCTTTACCAACGTCCCCGCCGATGCGGTCTTCGCCGGGCAGGACGTGAAAAATATTTACGAAATCCCGCTGCTTTATCACAAGCAGGGTGTCGATGAAGCGGTGATGCGCCATTTCAATCTGGAAGCGAACCCCGCCGATTTGTCCGTGTGGCAGCAGATTGAAACCGCCATTGCCAATTTGCAGGGCGAGGTAACGATTGCCATGGTCGGCAAATACGTCGATTTGACCGACGCCTACAAATCGCTGAATGAAGCGCTCTATCACGCCGGCATCCGCAGCGGCAGCAAAGTAAACATTCGCTACGTCGATTCCGAAGACCTGGCACAACAAGGCACGGCGCTGCTTGCCGACGTCGATGGCATCATCGTCCCCGGTGGTTTTGGCAATCGTGGCATCGAGGGCAAAATCCTCGCGGTGCAATACGCGCGCGAAAAGCGCATCCCCTACCTTGGCATCTGCCTCGGTATGCAAATCGCGGTGGTTGAATTCGCGCGGCACGTCCTCGGCTTGCCGGGTGCGGGCAGCACCGAATGGGACGACAAAGTCGCCGACCCGGTGGTCGCCTTGGTAACCGAATGGGTGAACGAACGCGGCGAAACCGAACAGCGCGACGTCCACACCGACCTCGGCGGCACGATGCGCCTCGGCGCGCTGCCGGCGCGGCTCAAATCCGGCAGCCACATCGCCCGCATCTACGGCGCGGAAATCATCAACGAGCGCCACCGCCACCGCTACGAAGTGAACAGCCATTACGAAAAACGCCTCGAAGAAGCGGGTTTGGTCATCTCTGGTCGTTCCGAAGACAACGGTCTGGTGGAAGTGATTGAGCTACCGGAACACCCGTGGTTCGTCGCCTGCCAATCGCACCCCGAATTCACCTCAACCCCGCGCAAAGGGCACCCGCTCTTTGAATCCTTCATCCGCGCCGCGCGTGCGCAACACGACGGAGCGGCAGCATGAACCTCTGCGGCTTTGAAGTCGGCAACGACCGCCCCTTCTTCCTCATCGCCGGCCCCTGCGTGATTGAATCCGAGGCGCTGGCACTTTCCACCGCCGAAACCCTGAAAAAACTGACCGAACGCCTCGGTCTGCCGTTTATCTACAAATCCTCGTTTGACAAGGCAAACCGTTCATCGGGTGCGAGCTATCGCGGCCCCGGTATCGCCGAAGGGCTGCGCATCCTCGCCAAAGTCAAAGCCGAAATCGGCGTGCCGGTGATTACCGACGTACACGAAGACACGCCGCTGGACGAAGTCGCGTCTGTGGTGGACGTGCTGCAAACGCCCGCCTTCCTCTGCCGGCAAACGAACTTCATCCACAACGTCTGCCAGCAAGGACTGCCGGTAAACATCAAAAAAGGCCAGTTCCTCGCGCCGTGGGATATGCGCCACGTCGCCGACAAGGCGAAAAGCACCGGCAACGACAAAATCATGCTGTGTGAACGCGGAGTGAGCTTCGGCTACAACAACCTCGTCTCCGACATGCGCGCGCTTGCCGTGATGCAGGAAACCAGTTGCCCGGTCGTCTTTGACGCCACCCATTCCGTACAGTTGCCCGGCGGCCAAGGCGCGTCCTCCGGCGGACAACGAGAATTTGTGCCGGTACTGGCGCGGGCGGCAGTTGCCGTCGGCGTCGCCGGCCTGTTCATGGAAACCCATCCCGACCCCGATCGTGCCCTCTCCGACGGGCCGAATGCCTGGCCATTGGGAAAAATGCCATTACTGCTTGAGCAGCTGATGGCACTCGACAACGTCGCAAAATCAATCTGATAAGGAGCATATGATGAGCACAACCGTTGAAAGCATCAAAGCCCTGGAAATCCTCGATTCCCGCGGGAATCCGACCGTCCAGGTAACCGTAACCCTCGCCGACGGCGCAACCGGCACCGCTGGCGTTCCCTCCGGCGCCTCCACCGGCTCGCGCGAAGCGCTTGAGCTGCGCGACGGCGACAAAGGCCGCTACCTCGGCAAAGGCGTCACCCAAGCCGTTGCCAACGTCAATAACAAACTCGCCCCGGCACTCAAAGGCAAACCGATTGACGACCTCGCCGCGCTCGACAAAATCATGCTCGACCTTGACGGCGACGACTTCAAGAAAAACCTCGGCGCCAACGCCATTCTCGGCGTTTCTCTCGCCCTCGCGCATGCCAAAGCCGCCAGCCTGAAAAAACCGCTGTACGAAGTGCTGCACAACACCACCGGCTACACCCTGCCGGTACCGATGATGAACATCGTCAACGGCGGCGAGCACGCCGACAACTCCGTCGATATCCAAGAATTCATGATAATGCCCGCCGGCTTTGCCAGCTTCCACGAAGCACTGCGCGCCGGGGCAGAAATCTTCCACACCCTGAAAAAAGTGCTGCATGACAAAGGCCTTTCTACCGGTGTTGGCGACGAAGGCGGCTTCGCCCCTGACCTCGGCTCTAACGAAGAAGCGCTGCAAGTCATCATGCAAGCCATTGAAAAAGCGGGCTACAAAGCCGGCGAACAAATCTTCCTCGCCCTTGACGTTGCCGCTTCCGAACTCTACGAGAACGGCAAATACAACCTGGCGTCTGAAAACAAAACCTTCACCTCCGCCGAATTTGTCGATTACCTCGCAGGTCTCGTTGAGCGCTACCCGATCGTCTCCATCGAAGACGGCCTCGACGAAAGCGACTGGGACGGCTGGAAAATCCTCACCGACAAACTGGGCAGCAAAGTGCAACTCGTCGGCGACGACCTCTACGTCACCAACACCCGCATCTTCAAAGAAGGCATCGAAAAAGGCATCGCCAACGCCATCCTCATCAAGCCGAACCAAATCGGCTCGCTCTCCGAAACCCTGCAAGCCATCAAAATGGCAGAAGACGCAGGCTACGCGGCAATCGTCTCGCACCGCTCCGGCGAAACGGAAGACACCACCATTGCCGACATCGCCGTCGCAACCAGCGCCACGCAAATCAAAACCGGCTCACTCTGCCGCTCTGACCGCGTCGCCAAATACAACCGCCTGCTGACCATCGAAGCAGAGTTGGGCGACAAAGCCAAATACGGCGGCAAAGCGGCGCTGCTCGGCAAAATCAAAGGATGATCAAAAAATCCTTTTTCTTCATGATGCTGATGGTGGTTGCCGCGGCGCTTTTGGTATTCAACCTCTACCTGCGCCGCCTTGAAAGCAATACCCAGCATCACATCGCCGACCTGCAACAGCAGGTCGGCTTGCATTTGCGCGAAAACAAAATGCTCAACGACCGCAACGATGCCTTGCGTCTGGAAGTTGAGAACTTACGCTCGCCCGATTCCTACTACTCCTACGAAGAAAAAGCGCGTGAGGACTACGGCATGATTGGCAAAAACGAAACCTACTTCGTCCTGCCCGACAGCGAAATCGCCAGCGTCCCGGACATCCCTGGTCTTGCCGAAAAAGAGCGGCACCGCGACCCGGCAACCGGCGCCATCCTTAGCCCACCGCCGCTATCCCTGCCCGCCAACGCGCAGATGATTAAGCAGCTCAAACTCGAATCCATCGAAGAAGACGACAGCGCGCCAACGCCTGCCAACAAAAACGTCGAACAAATCCCGGTAACGCCAGTGCCGCTGCAACTGGACTCCTTACAATAAACGCGCCAACCGGCGCGTTTTTGCCTATCACAATTTCCGCTTGAAAAATTCCTTGAGGCGGGTCGCGCGACGGCGAACAAAGGCGGGAAGCAAGCGCCAGCCCCTCTGCCCAGCGCGCCACAAAAAACTGGGTTTTGCCTGCGTTGCCGCCATCTCCTCGCTGCGTTTTGCCAGGGCAAACATCACCTGCTCATACCAAAACGTCCGGCGCAAATAATAAAAATAAAATTCGCCCAATTCGGCATGGCGGTTATTCCAGGGCTTGGTTTCAAAACCAGCATAATGAATAATTTTTGGGGCTTCCTCTGCACGCTGCAACGCTGCGATATAAGATTCCGGCAGCCCTTTATAAATATTGTGCGCGCTGTTAAAACAATTCCAGCACGGCTCAAGATAGACCACATCGCCCAAAAAATATTTATTGAGAATATCCTGATCCAAAAACCAATAGCGTTTATGCAGCAAGTCGCTAATCATTACTTGCGACAAATCAAGACGACGCAGTTTATCCATATTAAAAAGAATCACGCCCGCCTGAAAATATCCCTGCCAGCCATCCTCTAAGCCAACATAACGCGACAAATAATCCTTTGCGGGCAAGCTACCGCTGGTATCAATTGAGCGGACACCCGTCAGACAAAAATGGTGCATGATGTAATCGAAAACCGCGCCAATGGCATAATCCCCAAGCGGCGTAGCGAACAGTTTGCTGATGTCATCAAGAACGATGGTATCGCAATCAATATAAAGCACCTTCTCTCTCGCTGGAATCAGTTTATCGAGAATCAGGCGATAAAAAGTAGCGCGGGAAAAGTGCATATGCGTTGCCAGATGCAAAAACTCATCCTTGAGTTCCAGGAATTGGATATGCGCATTACCTGGCAAAAGCCGCGCCAGCAATTTACGGTTCAAAGCACTAATACCGCCATCGAGAATTATCAGGTCAAGGAATTTATCCGCCGGGAAATGGTCTAGGATGGAAACAATCAGCGCGCCTAAATGCGGTGTGTAATGGTCATCGGCGGCAATCACCACGCTGACAATGGGCTTGTCGCTTACGACCGGTTTGGCGTACCAGTTTTTCGCGGTCGTATCGACAATAAAGACGCGGCGTAGATGGTTGATTTTCAGCGTGGGCAACTCCGCCTGTTTCTTTTGCAGCCAGACATTAAACAGGCGCTCGGCAAGATAGCCAAAAACCCGCTTTTCCTGGGTGTTATAGGCGGAAATATCAAGGCGCGCCTCGACCTCTGCCAGCAGCGCAAAAATCCAGGCGGAATATTCGGCAAACCATTTGCGCCGCATGATAAACATATTGGTGAAATAGCCACTCTGCGCTTGCATCACCGCATCAAAATACGGCAAATATTGGGGATATTTTTCAGCAAGAACCGTGCGGGTAATATTTAAGTCGCGTTCGTGATGATGGGGCGATGCAATATAATTATGTTGCAGATTATTCCAGCTCTCCTGACGAACATCCCAAGGTTCTGGCAGAATAATGTCGTAGCCGACAATCTGTTTTTGCATATTTTCTTCGCCAAGGCCGTATTTCTTGGCGAAATCCAGATTAAATGCAGCTTCTTCGATAACCCCCGCACTATCCAATTCCCGCTCGGCATCGCTATTGAAATCAAAAAAGCGGCGATAATGCATTAGCCCGATATAGTCCGAATCCTGATCATGTTTCCACATCCAGTATTGTGCGGTCAGCTCGCAATAGCTGTCATTTTTCGCAGAAATATTGTCGCCCTGATTATCCCGGCAGGAAATGCCATCAATATCATCGCCCTTGCCAACCTGAATGGGTTTGATAAAAGGGTTTTGCAAAATATGCGTGGCTTTGTGATAGACGGTATAGAGTGAGATTGTGGTCATGTTTTTCTCGTAAAAAAGGAAAATGTCCGAATACGGCAAAGGGTATTTGCCCCCTTGCTGCGAGGCCGCGCCATGTTAGCACAGCGGGAAATGCCGGCAGGTTTTATAGCCATCCACCAAAAGCTTCATACGGTGTTGCGTCGCCTCGCCTCGTCGTACAAATACGTACTGTCTTCGGCGACGCGCCTTGTCTGAAACTTTCGGTGTATCGCTATACATACAGGGTAGCGGGGTTCGTGTATGTAAAGCAGACTGCTGACAGAAGCTGACACAAAGGCACACTATCATGCCCGCCCTGTTCACAACGGAGACCCACATGAAAGAGCTGATTTTCTACACCCACCCGCGCTCACGCGGCAGTAGCGTCCGCTGGATGCTGGAAGAATGCGGCGCCGATTACGACATCGTCGGCCTGCAATTCGGCACGACGATGAAAGCGCCCGCCTACCTCGCCATCAACCCGCTAGGCAAAGTGCCTGCACTCACGCACGGCGATACCGTCATCACCGAACTCGCCGCCATCGTGACCTGGCTTGCCGAACGCCACCCGGAGAAAGCGCTGATTCCGGCGGAAGGCAGCGACGCGCGCGGCGAATACTACCGCTGGCTGTGCTTTGCCCTGCAACTCGAATACGCCGCCGTTGACCGCATCCGTGGCATCGAAAATAACGACGAACAGCGCATCATGCTGGGCTACGGCGATTTCGATGCCGCCTTTGCCGTGCTGAAAAACCACCTGCAAGGGCGCGCGTTTATCGTCGGCACGCAGTTCACCGCGCTCGACCTGTATTACAGCGGCCTGCTGGATTGGCTGATTCACGCGACGCAAATCTTGCCCGCCGATGCCGTCTATACGGATTATATGAACCGCCATCTGGCGCGCCCGGCACGCGTACGCGCCGCCGAGCTTGACGAAGCGCTGCTCGCGGAAATGGCGTAAGCGCACGTAAACACTATGATGAAAAACGCCCCGCAAGGGGCGTTTTCGCTTTATTTCACCTGTAGCTGGTCAAGCATAAAGGCATACATTTCCGCGGCTTCGCGGTAGCGCTGGAATCTGCCGGATTTGCCGCCGTGTCCCGCTTCCATGTTGGTGCGGAAGACGATGGGGTATTTGCCGGTATTCACGTCGCGCAGGCGGGCGACGTATTTCGCCGGTTCCCAGTATTGCACCTGCGAGTCCCACAGGCCGGTGCCGACGAACATCGCCGGATAGGCTTGCGCCTTGAGGTTGTCGTAGGGCGAGTAGCTGAGCATATAGGCGTAGCTTTCCGCGCTCGCTTCCGGGTTGCCCCATTCGTCGTATTCGTTGGTGGTGAGCGGTATCGACGGGTCGAGCATGGTGGTGACGACATCGACGAACGGCACTTGCGAAAGGATGACGCGGTAGTCTTCCGGCGCCATGTTGGCAACCGCCCCCATCAAGAGGCCGCCAGCGCTGCCGCCCATCGCCGCGACGCGGTCTTTGGCCGCGTATTTTTCTGCGACCAGCCAACGGGTAACGTCGATGAAGTCGGTGAAGGTGTTCTTTTTGTGCAGCAGTTTGCCGTCTTCGTACCAGGCGCGCCCCATTTCTTGCCCGCCACGGATGTGGGCGATGGCATAGACCATGCCGCGGTCAAGCAGGCTGATGGCGCCGGCGGAGAAGGTGGGGTCCATTGAGGCGCCGTAGCTGCCGTAGCCGTATTGCAAAAGCGCCGCCGTGCCGTCGCGTTTGAAGTCTTTGTGGTGGACGAGCGAGACCGGGATTTTGGTGCCGTCGCGTGCCGGTACCCAGACGCGCTCGGTGATGTAGTTGCTGGCGTCGTAGCCGGGCACGGGCTGCTGCTTGAGCTGGCGGCGTTCGCCGGTCTGGATGTTGGTTTCGTACACGATGTCCGGGGTGGTGAGCGAGGTGTAAACGTAGCGCAGCCACGGGCTTTCGGCTTCGGGATTGGAGGCGATGCTCATCATGTAGGCGGGTTCGTCCGCTTTCAGGTATTCGCTCTGCCCGTCTTTTTTGACGATGCGGATGCGGTCGAGGCCGTCGGAACGCTCGCCGATGGCGGTGTAGTCAGCGAAGGTTTCGAAGTATTCGATGTAAATCGCCGGGTCATGCGCAATCCATTCTTGCCAGTCGCTGCGGGCGGTGGCGTCGTCGCTGGCGGTCATGATTTTGAAGTTACTCGCGCCGTCGGCGTTGGTGCGAATCAGCCAGCGGTCGCCGTAGTGGTCGGCGCTGTATTCGAGGTCGCGTTCGCGCGGCGCCAGTATTTTGAATTCGCCGGGGTTGGCGGCCGGGGTGTAGCGTAGTTCGTCGGAAACCGTGCTGCTGGCGCGGATGGTCAGGTATTTTTCGTCGCGGCTGCGGCCAACGCCGAGGTAGAAGCTGTCGTCTTTTTCTTCGTAAACGACGGGGTCGGTTTTCGGGTCAGTGCCGAGGGTGTGTTTTTTGACGCGCTTGCTGAGCAGGGTGTCGGGGTCGTTTTCGATGTAGTAGAAGGTGTTTCCATCGTCCGCCCAAACGGCGTCGCCGTTGGTGCCGGGGATTTCGTCGGCGAGGCGTTTGCCGCTCGCAAGGTCGGTAACGCGCAGGGTGTATTGGCGGCGGCCGTTGGTGTCGTCCGCCCAAAGCAGTTTTTGGTTGTCCTGGCTGATGTCCACCATGCTCGCGCTGTAGTAGTCGTGTCCTTCGGCAAGCTGGTTGACGTTGAGCAGGATTTCTTCGCCGGCAAAGTCGCCGCTGTTATTCGCCGCTTGGATGCTGACGGCATCCAGCCCGGCGCGGTCGGCGCGGCGGGCATGGACGGGGTAATCCTTGCCGGTTTCAAAGCGGGTGTAGTACCAGTAGCCGCGATCGCGCGCCGGGACGGAGCTGTCGTCCTGTTTGATGCGGGCGACGATTTCGTCGTAGAGCTTGTCTTCCAAGGATTTAAGCGGGGCAAGCACGGCGTCGGCATAGGCGTTTTCCGCTTCGAGGTAGGCGAGCATTTGTGGGTCTTTGCGCGTGTCGTCGCGCAGCCAGTAGTATTCGTCCTGGCGTTCGCCGTGCGGCGAGGTAACGGTGTGCGGGCGTTTTTCGACGTCGGGCGGGGTTTGGGCGTGGAGTGTTGTCATGCTTAGTGCCAAGGTGAAAAGGAGTGGTTTCAGGTTCATGGATTCCTCGCGGTGTGGGGAAGGCGGGTATGATAAGGCAAAATACCGGCGCTACAATGCCTTCTCCACGCAAACCCAGGAAATCTCATGCCCATTCTTGCCTTTCTCGAAAAACACCTCAGCGCCGCCGCCCTCGCCCAGGTGCGCGCCAGCGGCAAGCCCGCGCTGCCCTACCGCCTGCAGCCGGCGCATGCGCTGCCGCCAGAAGCCTCGCGCGTTGGCGGCATCGGCTACTGGCCACAAGACCGCGACTACCCGCGCAATGCGGATGAGCGTCCGCTGGCGCTGTTGGCGCAGTTCAACCTCGGCGAGTTGCCCGCCGGTGCGGCGCAGGAGCTGGCATTGCCGGCAAGCGGCTTGCTTGCCTTTTATATCGACCCGCACAGCGACGATTACGGCAGTAGCGCCGCTGTTTGTCTTTATTTTGCCGATACCAGCACGCCGTCGCTGTCGCGCGATGCGCAACGCGCCCTTTTTGCCGCCGATGATTTTCCCTACCTTGATAACAGCGACGATGACGAGGAAGACGAAGACTTCTCGCCAGAATTTTGGCAGGAAACCCTTGCCGTGCTTGAGCAGGCGGCAAAACCCGTCACGAACATCGCCGATTGGACCGAAAACATGCGCGATGTGCTGATGGATAGTGCCACCCGTGCCAATGCGGAAAACCCGCCTGATGCGGCGGTTGCCGCGGCGATGCAGGAGACAATCCGCCAGTTTGTTGCCGCCTTTGACGCCGATGTTGCCGCAGCAAACGACACCACATTGACGCAACAATGGCAGAAAGCCCGCCCGCGCGTTGTCGCCCTGCAACCCGCCGACCCGCAGCAGTTGAGCTTTATCGTCCCGCTGCAAATGCCACACTGCATCAGCCTGTGGCAGCGGCGCTACCAGCAAATGCCACCCGCCTGGCGCGTCATCGAAGCAGCCCTGCCGCAAGAGGACTACTGGCAACACCCGGTTGATGGCGAATATGCCGTTGCCTGGCAGCCGCTCACCAACCGCTACCTGCTGCGCGACAACCGCGAATTTCTCCGCCACTACGGCAAAAAACAGCCGCAATGGCTACGCGAACAAGGGCTGAAGCCACAAACCATGCAGCAACTTGAGGCGCTGCTGGATGAACATCAGCCAAACAACACCCTCGGCGGCGACCCGTATTTCATCGAGCAGGAAGACCCGCGCAAGGCGGATGATGTGCTGCTGTTCCAGCTCGACAGCTTCGGCCATGCCAACACGGCGGGTGTCATGTGGGGCAATGACGGCATTGGCATGTTTTTCATCCGCCCCGCTGACCTGCACGCGCGCCGTTTTGCAGGTGCGTGGTTTTCCTGCTGCGCTTCGCGCTTCTAAACGCCGCCTGTCTCGTCCTCCGCGGCGGCGTTGCCGCGTTTTCCGCTGTTTATTGGGTGGGAAAATGCCTTATGATGCGCGGCGGTTTATTTCCGTTAATTTTTGGGGAGTTTGTATGTTTTCTGAAGCGACGAAATTGAAAGTGCAGCGCTTTGGCCGCTTTTGTCGAATATGGTGATGCCCAATATTGGCGCGTTTTGATTGAGGCCAACCCCGGCCCCGGCCTCGACGTGCTGCTTGCCTATATGTTGTTCGGCAAAGGCTCTGCGCGGCAATGCTGAAACTCCATGCATCGAGCATCGTGCCAATAAAATGCAAGCGCACAATATTGATCACCGACGGAATGAGCAGAATCAGCAAAAAGGCAAACCACAGTCTGAAATCAAAAGGTTTTAAGAGCCTATTTAGAGTCATAGCAAAATCGTTTGTTCAGCGTCCTGTGTGGATAACGGCAGCGAGGCATCGCCCAGCAGGCGAGGGCAGTTCCCATCCACCCTAAACTCCAAACAGGTTCTTATTTAGAAGAAAAAAACGCCGGTTTCCCGGCGTTTTTTAGCGGCTGTTTACTGCACGATTTCGCCGCGCGTGCCGTGGAAGACGACGGCATCCTGGTTGGCGGTGTTGGTGACTTTGCCGCTGAGTTCTTCCGCGTTGTTGCCGTAGAACTCCGCCCGGTACTGTAGCGGCTGGCTGTAGAGGTTGCGCGCTCTGCCGGTGATGCTGACACCATCCGCATCGCTGGCAAATTCGGCATCGTCCAGGGTAATCATGCCGTAGCGTTTGATGCCCTGGATGCGGCCGTCGCCGCGTTTGCTGGAGAAATTGACGTTGTATTCGAGCGTGCCGCGTTCGTTGCGGTCAAAGGCGACGCCGCTGTAGGTTGCTTTGCCGCTCGTCGGCATTTTTGCCGCTTCGGTGTCCACGCCGTAGGTGTCAGCGCCGATGATGCCACCTTTGTCGTAGAAGCTGAGCACCACGCCGCTACGCAGTCCCTGGTAGCTGCGCAGGGTAACGGCGTTCTTTTCCTTGTCCTTTTCCTCGTCTTCTTTTTTGTTGTTGTTGGCGTTATTGCCATTGTTGGCGTTGTTGTTGTCTTCTTCTTTTTTCACCAGCTCCAGTTGGCCGTGGTGTTCGGAGAAGCCAGCGGGCATGCGGCTGAAATCGCGTTGCTCGAATTCGCCGTTAAAGCCTCGCGTCGGGTTTTCGTTGATTTTGATGATAAACGGCGCGGGCTTGTCTTTGTCTGCCAGGTCAGAGCGGACGACAGAAACTTTGCTTTTTTCAAAAGCGGCTTTTTCTTCGCCGTTCGGCGGGGCAACGGCAGTATTGGGCAGCGGCGTGCGTTTGCCGTTCGGGGTAACGTTGCTACCGGGGTTTTTCGGGTCGGCGGGATTGTTTCCGTTGTTCTTGTCATCGCCGCCACCGCAGGCAACGAGCAGAAGTGGCAGCAGCGCGAGCGCCAGCAGTTTGGGTTTTACGGGTAATTTGTTCATATTTCATTCCTTTTTCTAAACATTACGACAAGGCAAGCCGCCCTGCCGCGGCGATTATCGGCCATTTTGTGCCGTGCTGCATGTTTTTTCCGCGCATAAAAAAACCGGACGCCTTGCAGCGTCCGGTTTGTTATCGCAAGAGCGACAGGCTTACATCATGCCCATGCCGCCCATGCCTCCCATTCCGCCCATGTCCGGTGCGGCTTCTTCTTTCTTCGGAATTTCCGCAACCATCGCTTCGGTGGTAATCATCAGCCCGGCGATAGAGGCCGCGTTTTGCAGGGCAAAGCGGGTCACTTTGGTCGGGTCGATGATTCCGGCGGCGAGCATATCGACGTATTCGCCGGTGGTGGCGTTGTAGCCTTCGTTGTCTTTGCCGGCTTTGACGCGGTCAACGACGACAGCGGGTTCAACCCCGGCGTTGGCGACGATGGTGCGCAGCGGGTATTCCATCGCGCGGCGGGCGAGGTCGATGCCGACTTGCTGGTCGTAGTTTTCGCCTTTGAGGTTTTCGATGGCTTTGACGGCGCGGATGAGGGCAACACCACCGCCGGGGACGATGCCTTCTTCGACGGCAGCGCGGGTGGCGTGCAGCGCGTCTTCAACGCGGTCTTTTTTCTCTTTCATCTCAACTTCGGTCGCAGCGCCGACTTTGATGACGGCAACACCGCCCGCCAGTTTGGCGACGCGCTCTTGCAGTTTTTCGCGGTCGTAATCGGAGGTGGATTCTTCGATTTGTGCGCGGATGCTGGCAACGCGGGCTTCGATTTTCGCGGAGTCGCCACTGCCACCGATGATGGTGGTGTTTTCTTTGCCGACGACGACGCGCTTGGCAGTGCCGAGGACGGTCATGTCAGAGCTTTCCAGGGTCATGCCCAGCTCTTCAGAGATGACCTGGCCGTTGGTGAGGATGGCGATGTCTTCCAGCATGGCCTTGCGACGGTCGCCGAAGCCCGGTGCCTTGACGGCGGCGACTTTGACGATGCCGCGCATGCTGTTGATGACCAGCGTGGCGAGCGCTTCGCCTTCGACGTCTTCCGCGATGATGAGCAGCGGTTTGCCGGATTTGGCGACGCCTTCGAGAATCGGCAGCAGGTCGCGGATGTTGGAGATTTTCTTGTCGTGCAGCAGGATGTAGGGCGCGTCCAGCTCAACGTTTTGGTTTTGCGCGTTGTTGATGAAGTAGGGCGAGAGGTAGCCGCGGTCAAACTGCATGCCTTCGACGACTTCGAGCGAGTCTTCCAGGCCTTGGCCTTCTTCAACGGTAATTACGCCTTCTTTGCCGACTTTTTCCATCGCTTCGGCGATTTTGTCGCCGACGGTGCTGTCAGAGTTGGCAGAAATGGTGCCGACTTGCGCGATTTCTTTGTGGGTTTCGCACGGCTTGGACATGGCGTGCAGCGCTTTCACCGCTTCGCCAACGGCTTTGTCGATGCCGCGCTTGACGTCCATCGGGTTCATGCCGGCGGCGACCGCTTTCAGGCCTTCGCTAACGATAGCTTGCGCGAGGACGGTGGCGGTGGTGGTGCCGTCGCCAGCGACGTCGTTGGTTTTGGAAGCGACTTCTTTCACCATTTGCGCGCCCATGTTCTGGAATTTGTCTTCCAGCTCGATTTCTTTGGCAACGGAAACGCCGTCTTTGGTGATGGTCGGTGCGCCGAAGGATTTTTCGAGGATGACGTTGCGACCTTTCGGGCCGAGGGTAACTTTGACGGCGTTGGCGAGGATGTTTACGCCCTTGAGCATTTCTTTGCGGGCGGCTTCACCGAAGCGGACTTCTTTGGCTGACATAGTTATAAACTCCTGAATGTTTAAGAATTATGGAAATTATTGGATAACGGCGAAAATTTCTTCTTCGCGCATGATGACGTAGTCTTCGCCATCAACTTTCACTTCTGAACCGGAGAATTTGCCGAAGAGGATGCGGTCGCCGACTTTGACGTCGAGCGGGCGGACGTCGCCGTGTTTGTTCGGCTTGCCGGGGCCAACGGCAACGACGACACCTTCAGACGGCTTTTCGGCAGCGCTGCTGGCGAGGACGATGCCACCGGCGGTGGTGGTTTCTTTTTCTTGGCGTTTGACGATGACGCGATCGTGCAGGGGGCGAAGGTTCATGAATGAGCTCCTGAAAAGTTAGATGAAAAATCCCGCTATAGCGGGGGTGTTTAATTACACAACGCCCTAGATAGGGTTAGGGCGCAATGCTTTCAAGGCGAACGGTAAAAACTTTTTTAGATGACTGATTATTCGGCGTTTTTATCGGTGAGCGGCAGGCCGCGAAACCAGCGGTCGGCGAGTGTTATCGCCGTGCGGTCAAATTGCAGGGCGCTGTGCGAGGTCGGTAATTGGTACAAGGCGACCGCCTGCGGCAGTTCCGTTTCGCTGACCGCGACTGTGCCGTCGTTGGGTTCGTCGGCGGCGAAGATGCCAAAGGCGCGACCGATGCCGACCGCCTTCGTTCCGGCAATGCTCAAGAGCGGAATGGCGGCGTCCCATGCGGGGGCGTTGCCGTCCAGTCCTTGTTCCCAACAATGACCGAGGATGCGCCGCCGCCACGGGCGCTCGCGGAAATAGCGACCGACCTTGCTGCCGAGATGCGGCGTGCCGAGGGTAACGACGCGCCCGCCCGCCAGTCCCTGCGGCCATTGCTGGTGCAGATGGCGGATGTATAGCCCGCCGAGGCTGTGGCCGATGGCATAGAGCGGGCCGTCGCCGGCGAAATCCTGAATTTGCGGCAGATGGCGGGCGACGCTGTCGTGCAGCGTTTGTTTGCGCGTCGGGTAGGTGAGGGCGAGGCAGTGGTAGCCACGGCGACGCAGTTGCGCCGCCATTGGGCGCATCATCGCGGCGCGCATAAAGAGGCCGTGGACGAGAAGGACTTTGTGCGGTGTATCAGTCATGGCGGTTTCTCGCTGCTGGGGTTAGTCGCGGCGGCTGCGCGGCGGGCTGGGCTGGATGTTCATCCGCATTGCCTGGTTTTTGGTGAGGAAGGCGATGCTCCAGTTGTAGGTGGCGGCGACGCGGTTTTTGAAGGTAACGAGCGCGAGGATGTGGACGATGACCCAGATGATCCAGGCGATGACGCCATGCAGGCTGCGCCCGCTTGGCATGTCGGCGACCGCCGAGAGGCGGCCAATCATCGCCATGTCGCCTTTGTGTTTGTAGGTGAAGGGTTGGTCGCCGTTGCGGTTCAAGCGTTTGCCGAGGTATTTGCCCTGTGCTTTGGCGACTTGGCCGAGTTGCGGGTGGCCGTTCGGGTAGGCGGGGTCGCCTTCGACCGCAGCACAATCGCCGAGGGCGTAGATGTCTTCCATGCCGATGACGCGCAGTTGTCTATCAACGCGCAGGCGGTTGCCACGGCCGTAGCTGCTTTCCGGGATGCCGGCGAGTTTGACCGCGGTAACGCCTGCCGTCCAGATGAGGCTTTTCGCTTCGATGGTGGTGCCGCTTTTCAGGGTGATGGTTTGGCCGTCGTAGGCGGTAACCGGGTCGTTGTAGATGATGTCCACGCCGAGTTTTTTCAGCGAGGCTTCGGTGTAGCGCTGTGAGACTTCGCGCATCGGCGGCAAGAGCACCGGGTCGGCGGTAACGAGGGTGAGGCGGCCGTGTCCGCCTTCGAGTTCGGGGTAGTCTTTGTCGAAGATGTCGCGCCGCATTTCGGCGAGGATGCCGGTCAGCTCTACACCGCTCGCGCCGCCGCCGGCGACGACGAGGTGCAGGTAGGGGCCGCGCGCTTCCGGCGGCTGGGCGCAGGCGGCTTCGAGTTGGGCGAGGATGTTGTTGCGGATGGCGAGCGCGTCGCCGAGGGTTTTCATGGTGTAGGCGTTCTGCTCGACGTCGCGGTTGCCGAAGTAGTTGGGCTGCGCGCCTAAGGCAATGATGAGGGTGTCGTATGCCTGGCTGCCGCCTTGCTCGAAGTGGACGCGCTTGGCTTTGCTGTCGATACGGGTAACGGTGCCTTTGCGGAAGCGGGCGCGCGGCTGGCGGTTGAAGAGTTTGCGAAAAGGGTAGCTGATGTCCGAGGGCGACATGAAGCCCGCCGCGACTTGGTAGATGAGCGGCGGGAAGAAGTTGTAGTTGTTTTTGTCGATGAGGGTGATGCTGTAGTTGGCGTTGTGGCCGAGTTCGCGCGCGATGTTTACGCCGGCGAAACCGCCGCCGAGGATGACGATTTTTTGCATGGCTGTCCTTGTGGTTGTCTGAAATCGGGCGCGGATTATACGCCGCGCCCGTGTCCGTTTTGTCGGGTTCATCTGCCCGTGGTTATTGGTTTTTCTGTGCGCCGCCGCATTGTAGTTCGGATGTTTGCGCGAATACCGCGCCGAGGCCGGAAGGCGCCTGTGCGTTTTGGTCGAAGCTGGCGGCGAGCTCTTCTTCTTCGGCGCTTGGGTTTGCCTCTTTGACGGTAAGGCGGCAGCCGTTGTCCCATTGTTTGACTTGGTCGAGGGCGTAGCTGACGTCCATGTAGTAGCTGTTTTCGTAGATTTTGAACTGCACTGTGCCGCGCGCCGGGGTTTTTAGCGGCAGGGTGTAGTCGTAGCGCAGGATGCCGCCGCTGGTGTCAATGGCGGTATCGCGCGGCGCGGCGAAGGCGAGTTTCTGGCTGTAGGTGAAGCCGTGCTGTTCGGCGAAGAACTGGTCGATGTCTTTTTTGAACTGCGCCAGCGCGGCGGCGTCCTGGTTGCGTTCCAGCAGGATTTCGGAACTGTAGGGGTCAAATTCCCAACTTTCGCGCAGGGCGATGAGCGCACCGCTGGCGTCGGTCTGCGGGGTGATGCGCAGGTCTATCCATTGGTGCGGGTGGGCAAGGGCAAGCGTTGGGCAGATGATTAAAAAGGGAAGCAGATATTTCATGACGGGCGATGGTTTGGCATTTATACATACAGGGTAGCGACTACCCTGTATGTATATTGGTAACTGGGCGGGTGTAGATGTATTGCAACCCTTTGATGCCCATATAGGTACGGCCGCTGTCGCTGAAGCCGCCGCGTTGGTAGAGGGCAATGGCCGCATGGTTGGCGTGATGGACGCCGAGGACGATTTCGTTGCAGCCCGGAAAATGCGCACGCAGCAGCGGATAGAGACGGTCAGCGTCCAGTGCGGCGCGGGCGTAGCCTTTGCCTTGTTGTGCCGGGTCAATCGACATGGAACGTAGCAGCAGGGCGTGCGGATTGTCGCTGTAATCGCGCAGGTCGGCGCCGCTGTCGAGGATGAAAAAACCGACGATTTCCGTGCCAGCAAAGATGGTGATTGCCAGTTTGTCGCGGTCAAGCGTGCGGCTGCCGTCCAGCCATTCGCCGGGCATGGCGGTAAATGCCTGTTGGCTGGCGTCAAGCCGATACGCTGTGAGGGCGGGGTAGTGTTCGGGATGGTAAGGTTTGAGTGTGATCATGTCGTTCAGAGCTGCAAGTCGGCTTCGCTGATGTCGCCCGCGCGCAGCACTTTGCCCTGGTGTTCGCCCGCGAATTTTTCTGCGCTCGCCTGGTCGGCGAAGGGGATGTAGTCGTCTTTGCCGATGAGTTGCGGCGCGTCGGCGGTTTGCACCAGCCAGGCGTCATTGACCGCAAGCCACTGCGCCGGGTTGTCGTGCGCGCTGACCCAGGCGGTGAGCGGCTGGTTGGCGGTTTCCGGCAGGTGCAGGTAGGTGAGCGTGGTGCGCACACTGTCAAACCATACGGTCTCATTGCTGTCGCTGCGCCGCACTTGTCCTTTGCTGCCACCGGTATCGGTTACGCCCATTTGGTTGAAGTAGTCGCGCGCGTCCGCCGGGATGGTGGCGATGGGTTCGGCTGGCGCGGTGGGTTTGTCGTCGCCGCAGGCGGTGAGCAGCAGGGCAAGCGTAAGAGCAGAAAGGATTTTTTTCATGTGGGTTCCTTGGGTTTTGTGGGATTTATACATATAGCTGAGCACTCGATGTGTATGTAAAAGGAGGTAGAGGATTTGTCTGGCATTCAGGAAGGCCAGTTATATCCGACAAGTTCCAATTCGGTGTCACCTTGCCAATGAATGATTTTGCGGCTTTTGTCCAATATTGGCTCTGGCAAACTGCGCAAGGGATTGCCGGTAACATCCAGCCAGCGCAATTTTTCCAGCTTCCCGGCTTCTTCTGGGAAGGTGGCAATTTGGTTTCCGCTAATATTGAGATTGCGCAATTGCGATAGTTTTGTGATTCCTAGCGGTAATGCGGTTAGCCGGTTATCTGCAAGCCTTAGATCTTCGAGTTTGTTTAGGCGCAAGATTGTTGGTGGAAATTGTGCCAGGTGGTTGTCATTCAAGACCAATGTTTCCAGTCCGCTGAATTTTTCAATATCAACAGGCAAGCTGGAGAGTTGGCTACTTGACCAATTGAGTTCTTTTAGTCCTGGCATTCTTCCGATTTCTGCAAAGAGGCGGGGCGAGCGACTGCCAGACACATTCAGTTCTTCCAGTTTATGTAAATCGGAAAAGGATGCAGGAAAAGTTTTCAGCGGGGTGTTTTTTAGATACAAGCGCTCCAATGCGGTCAGCATGCCGATTTCTGCGGGTAATTCTTTTAGCCGTGCATTGTCATTCAGACGCAATTCCTGCAAATTTTTTAGGTTGCCAATTTCGACAGGTAGTTTTTTGAGGGGCAGATTTCCCAGCCCTAACTGGCGTAATTTTTTTAATGCACCAATGCTTGCAGGCAGTTTTTTCAGGCGTGTATTTTTAATAGACAGGTATCGAAGGTTATGCAACCCGCCAATTTCATCAGGCAATGATTTTAGTGGCAGGCCTTCCAGGGATAGTGACCGTAATGCGGTCAGTTTACCGATGGATGCAGGCAGATTTTTTAGCAAGGTAATATCCAGTTCCAAATTTTCAAGTTTGGGGAGATGCGTTATCGCCTCTGGTAATTTTTTTAGCGGGTTTCTGGAGAGGTTCAGGGACTTCAGGTTGGTTAATTGGGCAATTTCTTCCGGCAGGGTCATTATTCTGCAGCCATATAAACTCAGCACGCGCAGGTTTTTCAGTTTTCCTATTTCTGCTGGTAGTGCGCTAATATTGGTCAGATTGAAATGTATTTCCTCCAGGGCGTGTAATTCCCCGATTTCGGTAGGCAGGCAGTTAAAGGATTGTTGTGGTCTGGCACCGCCACAAAAACGTGCGCCAAAGTATTCGAAGATATTGCCTGCATGGAAGGCAATTTCCCGCAGTTTTTGACATCGAGCGATTTCCGGCGGCAAGGTTTCGATACGCCGCCCGTGGATATCCAGCTCTTCCAGATTTTCAAAGCGGCCAATTTCCGGCGGAACCATGCTGATGGTGTCGTCCTTGATAACGCACTTTTGCGCCAGCCGGTAGTGGTCGGCGGGCAGATTGCGCAGATCATTGGCGGCATCTTTCAGCTCAACGGTGAAAGGTTCTTTTTTTAGCTCGAATGCGTCTTCACTCATGGTTCTTCCTTGTGTATGTAAATGGAAGGCTCAGGTAATCACGCCCAACTGTTGCAGGGCGGTGAGGATGCCGTCTTCTTCGACGGTGCCGGTTTGGTATTGGGCGAGCGCGCGCAGTTCGGGCACGGCATCGCCCATTGCCACGCCGTAGCCGACGGTTTTGAACATTTCAATGTCGTTCAAGCCGTCGCCGAATGCCATGGTCTCTGCCGGGGCGACGCCGAGCGCTTCGCAGACGCGGCGGATGCCGCGTGCTTTGCTGCCGTCGGCGTGCAGTAAATCGACGGAAAAGGGATGCCAGCGCATCGCGTGGTAGTCGCGCCCCAGTTCGCCGCTGTCGTTCAGCGCGGTTTCCTCGACGGGGTCGATGTAGAGCAGGTATTGGTACACCGGCTGGTGCAGGTAGTAGTCGGGGGCGACGATGTAGGGGCCGATGCCGGCGAGTGCTTCGTCCATGCGCGCGCTTTGCCGGTTGGATGCCATTTGTTCGGCGCCGACGTAGGTGTAGTCCCAGCCGTGCCGCGCGAAGAGGGCGTTGAAGCGCTCGATTTCGTCGATGGTCATTGGGTTGGTGGCAAGCGGCTCGCCGCGATATTGGTTGTATTGACCGTTGATGGTTACCAGTAGTTCGATGCCTTCTGCGGCGATGAGGGCGCGGATTTTCGCGGGCAGGGCGGCGAGTGAGCGCCCTGTCGCAATCGCCGGGATGATGCCGCGCGCTTTCAGGGCGCGAATGGCAGTGGCGACGCTCGCCGGCAGGTAGTCGCTGTGCTTGCGGTAAAGGGTTTCGTCGATGTCAAAGAAGATGATTTTTGGGTTTTTCATGCTGCTTTCCAGGGGGCGCCGGGGATAATGCCGAGATGCACCAGGGCGTTATAGACGCCGTGTTGTTCGAGCGGGGTGGTGATGTATTTGGCAAGCGCTTTCAGTTCGTCGCGGCCGTCGCCCATTGCCACGCCAAAACCGACGGTTTTGAACATTTCCAGGTCGTTCAGTTCATCGCCAAATGCCATGCTGGCAGCGAGGTCGATGCCGAGTTCGCCACAGACGGCACGGATGCCGCGTGCCTTGCTGCCGTCGGCATGCAAGAGGTCGATGGCAAGCGGGTGCCAGCGAATCATCTGGTAGCCGCGTTGCAGGATGCCGCTCGCCGCAAACGCCGCTTCTTCTTCGGCAGTGATAAAGACGTTCATTTGGTAAACCGGGTGGCGCTGCCAGTAGTCGGGGTCGGTGCTGTACGGCACGGTGCCGTAGAGCGAGTCATGCACGCGCTGGCGGTCGGAAGAGAGCGCCATGCGTTCTTCCGAGGTGCAGCCGTAATCCCAGCCGTGTTCGCGGCAGATGCGGACGACTTCGGCGATGTCGGCGGGGTCGATGGGATGCGCGGCGATGGTCTCGCCCCGGTAGCGGTTGTACTGGCCGTTGATGGCGACCAGCACGTCAAGGCCGACGGCCTCTATCAGCGCTTGGATTTTCGTCGGCAGGGCGCAGGGGCTGCGCCCGGTGGCAATCGCCGTCAGCACGCCCGCTTCTTGCAAGGCGCGGAAGGCGGGCAAGACGGATTCGGGCATGAAGTCTTGCCATTTGCGGAACAGGGTGTCGTCGATGTCGAAGAAGATGATTTTGGGGGGCATGATGGTGGGTCTCCAGAAAAGCCGCGCCATGATATAGCAATCCCCGAAAGCCTCATACGGTGTTGCGCTGTCTGACCGGGCACCCTAGAAAATGGCGAAGCCATTTTCTAGGGAAACCCGCGCCGTACAAATGCGTACTGCCTTCGACAGCGCGCCTTGTCTGAGACTCTCGATGTATCGCTATAGCGCATCTGGATTTCCACCGGCGCAGTCGCTAAGCTGGCGCGCCCCGTAACTATCCCGCCTGCCATGCTATCGCTCCTCATCCGCCGCGAACTGCACGCCAGCCTGCGCAACCCGCAGCAATTACTGCAACCCGTGCTGTTTTTCACCCTCACCATCTGCCTTTTTCCGCTTGCCAGCGGCGCCGACAACGACGCCCTCGCCCGCATCGCCCCGGCAGCGCTGTGGATAGCGCTCCTGCTCGCCGCCCTCTTGGCGAGTGAACAGCTTTTCGCCGAAGACTACGCCGACGGCACTTTGAGCCAGGATTGCATTCACCTGGCGGAACTGTGGCAGTTGCTCGCAGCCAAGCTCGCCGCCGCCTGGCTGCGTTTTACCCTGCCGCTGCTTGCGGTGCTGCCGCTGCTGGCGCTGATGCTGCACATTCCGGCGGCAAAACTGCCGGCGCTGGCGGCGCTGCTCGCGCTCGGCAGCCTACCGCTGCTGCTGGTCGGCACGCTCGGCGCAGTGCTGACGCTGGCGCAAAGCCACGGCACGTTTCTGCGCTTCCTTATCGTCGTGCCGCTCTACATCCCGGTGCTGATTATCGGCGTAACCGCCAGCCACGACAGCCTGCTCGGTCTTGTTATTAACGGCCACTACGCGCTGCTCGGCGCCTTTGACCTCTTTGCGCTGCTGACCATCATCCCCTTCGGCGCGCTGGCAATCCGCGCACAGGCGTTGCCGTGAGTTTGTTGCCGCAGGATAAGTTCGATTGCGCTGCCGTTGCCCGCTTGGCAGAGTTGCCACCGGATGCCATCGCGCCGCTGCTGCCGGAATTACTGACCTGGCTGCAAGACGCAAACTGGCCGGTGGCACTACCGCTTGCCGCGTTTCTCCGCCCGTGGCAGGCGCAGTTGGATGCGGCAATCGCTGCGGTGTTGCGCGGTAAGGATGAAGAATGGAAAGCGACGCTGCTGACGTATCTGCTGGACGCGCGCGCGGGTGCGGCGACGTTGCGCGAAGTCGCGCGGATTGCAAAGTTCCCGACGGCTGAGGAACGTGCTGCCGGGGTGGATGCAGCGGCGAGGGCGGTGCTGTTAGCGGAGCATTAGTCTTTTACATACACGAACCCCGCTATCGCGTATGTAAAAATCCCGCCGTGGCGGGATTTTTCATCTCAATGCACCACCCGCGCGAAGGCGTTCAGCAGCATCTGCACCGAGATACAAATCAGCACCATGCCCATCAGGCGTTCCATCGCCTTCAGGCCGCGTGTGCCGAAAACGCGGTAGAGAAGCGGTGAGGAGAGGAGAATCACCGCCGACGCCAGCCAGGCAATCAGCAAGGCCGGCAGGGTGTGCGTCAAAATATTGCCGTGGCCGGCGTGCAGCATCAGCGTTGCCAGCAGCGAAGGGCCGGCGAGCAGCGGAATGGCAAGCGGGACGAGGAGCGGGTCGCCGTCGTCGTCATCATCGTCGCCCATCACCGAGCTGCCGCGCAGTGGGAAAATCATGCGGATAGCGATGATGAGCAGCACCAGCCCGCCGGCGATGGCAACCGCCTCCGAAGAAATGCCGAGCGAGCGCAGCATCGTCGGCCCGGCAAAGAGAAAGAGCAGCATCACCGCGAGCGCCAGCAGCAGCTCGCGCAGGATGATGCGCGGGCGGCGCGCTTCGGCGACGCGCTCCAGCACGATGAGAAAAATCGGCACGTTGCCGAGCGGGTCCATGATGAGAAAGAGGGTAATGGCGGTGGCGAGGATAGTTTCCATGAGATTCCTTGTGAAAATGAAAAAGCCGCGCGCGGACGCGGCTTGTTGCCTTGTGCGGAAGAGAGGCTTAAAACACCGCGTTAAAGAGGACAAACGCCAGCGCCGCACAAAGCCCGGCGGCGGGGACGGTAATCAGCCAGGCGAGCGCAATCGGCTTCATCAGGCGCCAGTTGGCGTTGCGGTTTACGAGACCAATGCCGAGGATGGCGCCGACGAGAATATGCGTGCTCGATACCGGCAGCCCCAGCGAAGAGGCGAGCATGACGACGATGGCGGCGGCGAGTTCGGCGGTGAACCCCGCAGCCGGGCTCATCTCTGCAAGATGCGTGCCGACGGTGGCAATCACCTCGCGCCCGATGAACCACAGTCCGGCAATCAGCGCGACGCCAAACGTTGCCATGGCGACAGTCGGCACCGGAATCGCGCCCTCGCCGATGGCCTGATTTTTCAGCACATCGAGAATGGCGGCGAAGGGGCCGATGGCGTTGGCGATGTCGTTTGAGCCGTGGCTGAAGGCGAAGCCGGAGGCGGTTACCACCTGCATCCAGCTAAAGAGAATGTAGGTGGCGCGGCTGACCTCGCTGCTGCGGAAACGGCGCGCGTAACGGCGCACCACATACCACACCGCCATGCTAATCAGCGCGATGATGAGGGCGTAATGCGTGTCGGAGAGGCCAAGATTCAAGTTTTTCAGCCCTTTGAAGAGCAGCATCGAAGTAATCATCAGCGCGCCGAACATCGCAATCAGCGGAATCCAGACACGCAGCGCGCGCCGCGCCAGCACCTTTTCCGCCTCCGTGCCAGGGGCGTGCGCGCCGTCATCCTCGCGCAGCATCATCATTGAGTGGATCTGGCTGATACGCTTGGTCATCGGTTGGTGGATGCGCGAGCGCAGCTTTTTCACGCGCCGCGAATAAGTGGCATGGTCGGCGAAGGTGCCGTGCATCAGCACGTGTTGCTTGATTTGCCCATAGACAAGCCATGCCATCACCCCGCCAAGCACCGGCGAAATCACCCAGGACATCACGATGTGGCCAATTTTGTGCCAGTAAACGAGGGAGAAAGTGGCGTTGCTGTGCTGGCTGATGCCGAGCGCGATGGAAGCGCCGACGATGCCGCCGATGATGGAATGGGTGGTGGAAACCGGCAGCCCTTTATAAGAAGCGAAAAGCAGCCAGAGGGCGGCGGCAATCAGCGCGCTCATCATGATGAAGACGAACTGCATCGGCTGGATGTCGATGATGGACAAATCGACGATGCCCTTGCTGATGGTGTCGGTTACTTCTTTGCCCGCAATCAGCGCGCCGCTGACCTCAAACAGGGCAGCGACAATCAGCGCCTGGGTGATGGAGAGCGTGCCTGCGCCGACGGAAGTGCCAAAAGAGTTAGCGACATCATTGCCGCCGATATTGAAGGCCATGAAGAGGCCGAAAGCGCAGGCGAGGACGAAGACAGTAGGATGATTGAAATGGGTGTAACCCAATCCCCACCATACAAACCAAGCTACCGTTGCCACAGACACGGTAACCAAAAACAGGCTCATACCGGACTTGCCGCGTATCGCAGGTGTCTCGGTCGTTGTCGGTTTTTGCATAAAAAAATCCAAAATTGCGGGAGGTTTGCGGTGTCATAACCTTTACGCATAAAAACATGACGGTTTCGCAAACGGGCGCAATTTTAGAACATTTGCCGAAGGCGCAAAAGAAAAAAGCGCGTGCCGGATTGGCGTGGTGGGGCGGGGCGTTTGCCTTGGGTGTAAGCCACATACACGATAGCGGGGTTCGTGTATGTATATTTCTACGGCCAGGGAAAGGCAGGCAAAAACAGTTCAGCAATGTGTATCGGTTCGCCGTGGATGAGCAGCGTGCTTTGCCGTGCGTAGAGGCCGCTTGCCGGGTCGTGGCGCCAGCGTAGCGGCAGGCGCTCTGGGTTTTGCTGGTAAAGCCAGTCGCCGATGGGCGTCGCGCCGAGTTGTTGCAGCGGCAGTGCCGCGTGGCTATCCGCTGGGATGCGGGTTTCGGCGTATATCCAGCGCACGCCGGCAACGGTAAGCCAGACATCGCGTTGCCATTCGCGCGGCGCGCCGTCGTTCCAGCCTTCGTGCGCGATGCTGACGCCGACGCTGCCGTGTTCGCGCAGTTTGGCGGTGAGTGAGCCTGCGTGCAGCAGCCAGTCGCGTTGCGGCGCGGGCGGGGCGATGTGTGCGGGCTGCCAGTCGTTGGTGGCAAGAAGGGTGCGGCAGGTGGCGAGGTTCATATATAGCAATCCTCACAAAGCCCTGTACTGTGTTGCACCGCCTCACCGGGCACCCTAGAAAATGGCGCAGCCATTTTCTAGGGAAACCCGCGCCGTACAAAGCGTACTGTCTTCGGCGATGCGCCTTGTACAGAACTTTGTGAGTATCGCTATACATACAGGGTAGCGGGGTTCGTGTATGTAAATTGAGGGTTACTGCCGTCGCAGGGCGACAAGCGGCGGGATGGCAAAAATCAGTATCGGCAGTGCCGCGCCAAGCAGCGGCGGCCAGTGCAGCAGTAGGGCGAGGTTGGCGATGACGCCGCTTGCCACGTAGTAGGCGACGCCAAGCAGGATGCCGGTAACGAGGCGCGTGCCTTGTTGGCCGCTGCGGTTGCTGCCAAAGGCGAAGGGCAGGGCGAGCAATACCATCGCTGCCATGGTGAACGGGGTCAGCAGGCGCTGCCACAGTTTGAGGCTTTCGTGTTCGTGGTTGAGGCCGTTCGCCGCCATGAAGCGGGTCAGGGTGTAGAGTTCGCGCAGGGTTTCGGCGCTATTGATAGCGGCCAGCGCGTGCAATGCCTGCGGCGTTGCACCGTTTTGCCAGCGCGGGCTGGTAGCGATGCTTTCGGTTTTTTCCGCGCTGCTGCGCCAGGCGCGTGGGTTTTCTAGTTGCCAGTCGGGCGCTTGCCAGGTGGCACGTGCGGCTTCGCTGATGGTGATGCTATCGGCGTCGCTTTGGTAGCTGCGCAGGCGGGCGAGGCTGCCGTCGGCGTTGAGCGCGCCGATGTGGATGACGGTGTTTTGTTGTTTAAGCCAGATGCCTTGCGCGGGGGCGGTGCGCGCGGGTTCGCCGAGCGCCTGGCTGCGCAGGAGTTCGCTGCGGTCGGTGAGGCGGGGGGCGATGGTTTCGCCGTTGATGATGTTGAGGATGCCGACGGCGACGGCGAAGACGATGCCGGTGCGTGCCAGGCGCAGGCGCGATATGCCGGCGGCGCGGACGACGGCGATTTCGTTCTGCGCCGAGAGTTGGCCGAAGCCCATGATGGTGCCGATGAGGATGGCAGCGGGGGCAAAGAGTAGGATTTTTTGCGGCACGACGAGCAGCAGTTGTAGCAGCAGCACGGCGAGGGTGTAGCTGCCTTGGCCGAGGTCGTCGGCATCGACCGAGATTTGGATGATGTAGTCCACCGCCAGCAGGAAGAGCAGGGCAATGAGGCTGGTGGCGAGGATGGTGCGCAGCAGGTAGCGGTCGAAGCGGGTCATGCGCGCCCCCGGCTGCGTTGCCAATAGATGAGGATGATGACCAGCACCGCGCCGTGCAGCCAGTAACTGCCGGGCAGCGGCGGGATTTGGTGCTTGCGGATGGCGACGGTGATGAGGTCGAGCAGGTTGATGTAGAGGGCGAAGGCGATGAAGGCGGGAACGATTTTGTGGTAGCGCCCCTGGCGCGGCTGGCTGCGCGCGAGCAACGGCAGGGCGAGGGCGTAGATGAGCAGGGCGATGGCCGGGTTGCTGCGGCTTTGCCATTCGCTCAGATGTTCTGGGCTGGTGCCGAGTTCGCTCATCGGGATGTTGCGCAGGCGGCTTTCGCCCGTGCCGTTGCCGGCGAGGTTGTTCGCGCCGGGTAGGCGCAGGTCGGCGTTTTCGTAGGTAAAGAGGGTGGTGTGTGTCGGGTCGTGCTCGGCGTTCCAGGCGAGGCGGCGGCCGTGTTGTAGTAGCAAGTGGCGCTGCTGCGCGTCGCCCTGCATTTTGCCGCTTTCGGCGAGGATGATGCTGTGGCCGCCGTCGGGTTCGTCGCGGGCGATGAGGAAGTCGCGCAGGATGCCGTCTTCGATGGCGCCGGTGTGGACGATGGTGCCGTCGTCAAGGCGGCGGAAGGTGTTGGGGGTGAAGAGAATCATGCCTGCTTCTTGTTGTGCCTGCTGGAGTAGCGCGTCGCGGCTGCTGTAGATGTGCGGCAGGACGCTCAGGCTGAGGACGAGCAGCAGCGCGCCAATCGGCAGGGCGCAGTAGAGCAGGGCGCGGGTTTGGTGGCGCGGGGCGATGCCGCAGGCGAGGGCGGCGCTGATTTCTTGGTCGCGGTAGAGGCGGCCGAGGGTCATCGCCGCGGCGAGGACGAAGGCGAGCGGCATCAGGATGACGAGAAAGCGCACCGCTTGCAGGCCGATGAGTTTCCACACGGCGGTGAGCGCCATGTTGCCTGCCGCCGCTGCGGCAAGCAGTGAAGAAAGGCGGAAGCTCAGGATTATTGCCAGTAATATCAGGTTGGTAGCGAGGAAGACGGCGAGGGTTTCGCGGATGAGGTAGCGGTAGAGGATGGGCATGGTCGGGGTGAGTTTGTGCTATGCTATCGCGCTTTGTTATAGGCGCATTGCGTCTTTTTTAGTGATTGCGCAGCTTAACTGAATTGAGGGTTCTTTATGATTTTTTCTTTGCAAGCAGGGTCTCTATTGAATGTCGCCGCCGATGTGCTGGCGGTTTCGCTCGCGTCCGACGGCAGTTTTCCGCCCGCACTCGCCGCGCTGGATAGCGCTGCCAACGGCTTTTTTACGCAACAGGCAGAGAAGGGCAATTTGCCGCCGGCGGATGGCACGCTGCGCCTTTTCGTTGATGTGCCGGGCGTTACCGCGCAACGTGTCGCCGTGGTGCGCCATGACGGCAGCGACCGTGCCGTGCAACGGGCGACGGCAGCGGTGCAGCAGTTGGCCGATGAATCTTCTTGGGACAAGGTCGCCTTGGCACTTGCCAGCGGCGTTGATGGCATCGCGCTGATGGCGCGTGCCGCCGCGCACGAGGCGTACCGCTTCGAGTCGTTTAAGAGCAAGGAAAGCAAGGTGCGCGCGCATGAGTGGCTGTTCGTCTGCGAAGCAGCAGAGCAGGCGGCGGCGCAGGCGGCGCTGGACTTGGCGCGTGCCTGGGCGGCGGGCAGTTACCTCACCCGCGATTTGGTCAATACGCCGCCGAACGTCTGCGTACCCGCTTGGCTCGGCGCGCAGGCAGAAGCGATGGCGCAGGATTACGCGGCGCTTTCCGTCAAAGTCTTGCAGAAAAAAGAAATCGAGGCGCTCGGCATGGGCGCACTGCTTGGCGTGGCGCAGGGCAGCGTCAATGAGCCGCGCTTCATTATTTTTGAATACCGCCCGGAAAACGCGCAGAACGCCAAGCCGCTGGTATTGGTCGGCAAGGGCGTAACTTTCGACACCGGCGGCATTTCCATCAAGCCCGCCGGTGGCATGGATGAAATGAAAGGCGACATGGGCGGCGCGGCCGCGGTGTTCGGCGCGGTCAAAGCGCTGTGCGAAGCCAAACTGCCGCTGCACGTGGTCGGCTTGGTCGCTTCCGTGGAAAACATGCCGGACGGCAACGCCATCCGTCCCGGCGATATTTTGACGACGATGTCCGGCAAGACGGTCGAAGTGTTGAACACCGACGCCGAAGGCCGCCTCATTCTCTGCGACGCGCTCACCTATGCCAAACGCTATGAGCCACAGGCGGTGATTGACATGGCAACGCTCACCGGCGCGATTGTCATCGCCCTCGGCGGTGTACGCAGCGGCCTTTTCAGTAACGACGATGCCCTTGCCGACGCCCTGCTGCGCGCGGGCGAAGCGACGCATGACCTCGCCTGGCGTATGCCGCTCGACCAGGAATACCGCGACATGTTGCGCAGCCCGTTCGCCGACATCCCCAACATTTCCGGGGTGCGCGATGCCGGGGCCGTAACCGCCGCCGCCTACCTTTCCGAATTTGTCGATTACCCCTGGGCGCATCTGGACATCGCTGGCAGCGCCTTCAAAAGCAGCGGGCCGAAGGGCGGCACCGGGCGCCCGGTCGCGCTGCTGCTGGAATACTTCCGCGCACAGGTGGCTTGATGCTGCCAGCCGGGGCGCAGGAAAAACTGGAACGCGGCCTGGATGCGCTGCCCTTTGCCGTCAATACGGCAGAGCGCGCGCAGTTCGCCCGCTACCTCAACCTGCTCAACAAATGGAATCAGGTGCATAACCTCACCGCCGTGCGCGACGTGGAAGAACAAATCCCGCGCCACGTCCTCGATTGCCTTGCCGTGTTGCCGTATCTCGAAGACGCGGCGACGCTCGCCGACATCGGCAGCGGTGCCGGCTTGCCCGCGCTGATGCTCGCCATCATGCGCCCGCAAATGGCAGTTACCGCGCTGGAAAGCAACGGCAAAAAAGCGGCGTTTCTGCGCGAAGCGGTGCGTGTGCTGGCGCTTGCCAACGTACAAGTGGTGGCTGCGCGCGCAGAAGACTGGCAGGCAGCGCCGCAGGCAGTGATTATTAGCCGCGCCCTTGCTGCCGCCGACCGCTTTATCGCCTTGACTGCGCATTTGGGCGACGACAACAGTCGCTGGTTGCTGATGAAAGGGCGCGAGGCGGAGACGCTAAACGTTCCCGGTTTTGCTATACACGCGACCTACCCGCTCAGCGTGCCCTTGCTGGCAGGCGAGCGTACCTTGCTTGACATCCGCCGGGAGCGCGCATGAGCCACATCATCGCCATCACCAACCAAAAAGGCGGCGTCGGCAAAACGACCACCGCCGTCAGCCTCGCTGCCGTCCTCGCCGAAAGCGGCGCGGACGTGCTGCTGATAGACATGGACCCGCAGGCGAACGCGACCGTTGCCTGTGGCGTTGAGCGGCGCAGCGTCGAGCACGGCGTGATGGACGTCATGCTTGGCACGCGCGGCGTGGAAGACACCTGCATCTACTGCGAAAACTCACACATTTGGCTGATGCCTGCCAACGCCGATCTCACCGGCTCGGACGAAGCGCTATTCAAAGAAAACATGCGCCATGCGCTCTTGAAAAAACACATTCACAGCTGGGCGGAGCGCTTCGACTGGGTGCTGATTGACTGCCCGCCAACGCTCAACCTGCTTACCGTCAATGCGCTGGTCGCTGCCAACTACGTTCTCGTGCCGATACAGTGCGAATACTTCGCCCTCGAAGGCGTCAGCGCCCTGCTTGATACCGTCGGCCAGCTGCGCCAGACCGTCAATCCCGACCTGCGTGTCGCCGGCTTCATCCGCACCATGTTTGACAACCGCTCGCGCCTGACGCGCGACGTCTCGGAAAGCCTCGAAGCCTATCTGAAAGGGATGCTGTTCACCACCGTCGTACCGCGCAACGTCCGCCTCGCCGAAGCGCCAAGCTACGGCCTGCCCATCGTCCAGTACGACAGCAGCGCCAAAGGCGCCGTCGCTTACCGCGAAATCGCCGCAGAGCTGAAACAGCGGCTGGGTCAATAAACCAAGGAGAGAGCAACATGCTGAAAACCAAACGTGGCGGCCTCGGACGTGGCTTCGAGTCCCTGCTCGGCGAAGCGGCGCGCGACGTCATCGCCCAACCCGAAT
>CAUVOF010000010.1:0-35431 GCA_963553325.1 uncultured Cardiobacterium sp. | reverse complement strand
GAGCTGATGGAGTAGTTCACCCCTTTGATTTGGAAGGGGGTAGCGAGGCAGGCGGAGGTGGTCGATGCCATGGTTTTGGTGACGGCGTAGGGACCAATGCGTTTAACGCCGCTCGCGCGCAGGGTGTCTGCCGCTTCGACTTGGGCGGAGGGGCTGGCACCACCGTTACCAACGACGAGGCCGGTACGAATGTTGGAGATCTGCTCGGGCAGGAGACGGGCCTGCTCGATGGCCTCTTTCATGGCGATGTAGCAGTAGGCGGCGGCATCGCCCATGAAGCGCAGGATTTTGCGGTCGATATGCGCTTTGGTGTCAATGGTGATGCTGCCTTCGACCTGGGAGCGCAGTCCCATTTCGGCGTACACGGGGCTGTGTTTGATGCCGGATTTGAGTTGTTGCAGCGACGCCAGTACTTCTTTGCAGTTGTTGCCGATACTGGAGACGATGCCCATGCCGGTGACGACGACGCGTTTCATGTTTGGGGGTTCTCCTGGTTACATGGATAGGTGCAGTATTTCATAGCACGTTTTTTCGGTTTCGGGCTTGTCCCGATAGAAGGTGAAGACGACTTGTTGCCATTTGTCCGGGTTATAGACGACCAGTTTGCCGGTTTCGTCATTTTGGGGTTGAGCCTGGAGTTTGTGGTTTTTCAGGCTGGTTGTCGGGTTAATCGCAACGGTTTCTTCGGTGAGGTATTTGCTGTCTTTGAATGCATCGGTCAGCGCAGTGCTGGCGGCAACGCCTATTTCGATGTGTTGCCAGCCGAAATCCCGCAGGATGTTGTCAAAGTAGCCGTCGAAGATAAATTTGTTCATGCCTGCCGCGGCTTTCCAGACGTAGAGCGGGCTGTAGCTGTTTTGCAAGGCACCCGCCGCTTTTTCGGAAATGAGGTAGGCCTTGAACAGCAGGTCTTGAAAACCGTCCATGAGATGCCCGGATTTTGCGACCCGTTCGCGGATAATCGTCATGTTGTAATCGCTGGGCAGGGTGATTGCGTAGCGCATGGCGTGCATGGTTTGGTTCTCGCTTCAGAATTGGTCGGTGCTGGTAAAGAGGCCAACTTTGAGGTCAGTGCCGTGGTAGATGGCTTTGCCATCGACTGACATAACACCATCAGCAATCCCCAGCACCAGTTGGCGCATGATGGTGCGCTTGATGTCGATTTGGTAGGTAACTTTTTGGTGGCTAGGTTGTACTTGACCGCTGAATTTGACTTCGCCGCAGCCAAGGGCGCGACCACGACCGGCGCCGCCCTTCCAGGCAAGGAAGAAGCCAACGAGTTGCCACATCGCGTCCAGCCCAAGGCAACCGGGCATCACCGGGTCGCCCTGGAAGTGGCAAGCGAAAAACCACAGGTCGGGATGGATGTCCAGCTCGGCGATAATTTCGCCTTTGCCGTATTTGCCGCCGTCGTCGTTGATGCGGATGATGCGGTCCATCATCAGCATGTTCGGCAGCGGCAGTTGTGCGTTGCCGGCGCCGAAGATTTCGCCGCGGCCGCTGGCGAGGAGTTCTTCTTTGCTATAGCTGCTTTGCGGGGTGTGTTGGCTCATGGCTGTCTCCTTAGTTGTTCAGCGCTTTTTTGTATTGTTGCAAGAGGACGCCGTCTTTGCCGTAGATGTCTTCAGCGGTCTGGATTTTGCCGTCCGGGTCGCTCCAGGTCGTCCAGTACACGAGGTAAATCGGGATTTGCTCCGGCGTGTTTACCCATTGTTCTTTGCTTTGGCTCATCGCTTTTTTGATGCGATCGGCTGACCAGTTGGTGTTTTGCAGCAGTACGTTTGCCAGTTCTTCCGGCTTTTGCAGGCGGACGCAGCCGGAGCTGAGCGCGCGCTGGTTTTTGTTAAACAGCCCTTTGCTCGGGGTGTCGTGCAGGTAAATGGCGTGTTTGTTGGGGAAGAGGAATTTGACGCGACCCAGGGCGTTACGCGGGCCGGGTTTTTGCCGCAGGCGGTAGCTGGATGCGCCAGGAGAGCTCCAGTTCACCGCACTGGGTTGAACGACGCGACCGCCGACCACCGCCTCGAAATTGCCGTCAAAGGCACCAGGATTGCTGCGCAGTTTGCCGAGTTTGTCTTTTTTCATGATGGTTGGCGGCACTGTCCAGGTCGGACTCATCACGATGTGGCGCAGTTTGTCGGTAAAGGCCGGGGTCTGGCGGCCGCGCTGACCGACCACCGCTTTTGAGCCGTAGATTTCTTTGCCGCCACGGAACATTTTGACGTAGTAGGAAGGAATATTGACGAGGAGGTAGGTGTCGCCGATGTCTTGCGGCAACCAGCGCAGACGCTCCATGTTAATCATCAGGCGGTCGGCATTGCCGCCACCGCCGCCAACATTGCTTTTTTTGCTGCCGTTTAAGGCATTGCGCGTTTTGCCACTAACAATGCCGTCTGCTTTAAGGCCATTGTTTTTTTGGTAGGCCTTGACCGCTTCGGCGAGCGAGTCGTCAAAGTAGTTGGCATCGCCATCACTGGCAGGTGCGCCCAGTTTGTCGCGCAGGATGGCAACGGCTTCGTGGCTCATCCCTGGTTTCAGGGTAACTTTCGGCAGCGGCGCACCATTGGCGCTGACGGGTTCGGCAGCGGCAGTGTCATTGCCGGTCAGCGCGTTGTAGCGGCTTTTCAGCGCGAGGTAGCGCGGGTTGCCGTCGTTGATGGTGCGTACCGCGGTTTCAATGTCGCCAGAGACGATGCCTTGCGCGAGCATCTCGCCGAGCGCTTCGTCGCTGACGGTTTCCGCGTTCCATTCGGGATGGGTTTTGCGCGGATTGACCAAGCCGTTGGCGAGGTCGCCAGCAAGTGTCAAGTAGGCGTCAGACAGCAGCAGTTCGGCGGCGATGATGTCTTCGTATTCGCCGTCCGCTTGCAGGCTGTTGATGAGCGCTTCGTGGTAACGTGCCGACGGCAACGCGTCTTGCGGCGCATCGGCAATCAAGCGTTTAAGCGGCGTGAAGTTGTCGAGCAGTTTGGTTTCCTGCGTCCACACGGTCGGGTATTGTTCGTTCTCGTAGAAGACGCGCACCCGTTCGGGGTTTTTCAGGCGATACGTCTGCCCGTTAAAGACGACTTCTTTCGGGTCTTGCACCAACGCTTCCACCAAATCGATACGGCGGCTGTTGAACGGGCGCATTTCTTCCTGAATGGTTGGCTGGCGCACCGCTTCTTCCGGCGGTAGCGGTTTTAAGACGCCGACGGTGTCGCTGTCGGAGAGTTCAACGGCGGCCGCATTGGGGTCGGGCGGCAAATTGTCGGCAATGGCGGGCGGTGCCTCGTCAAACAGCGCCTCATCAACAGGTTCTTGGGCGCAAACCATACCGCTACATGCGAGCAAACCAATGGCAGTGGCGATGCGGTGCCATACAAAAGAAGTCATGAAGGATTCCTGAAAAATAGATTACAAGGGGAAAAACCGCGTTATTTTAACGGCAAACGGCTGCGCCGTGCCAAAAAATTGCCGCCACAAGCGGGCTTGTATCGCTGTGTTAGCATAGCCCGCCATTTTTCATTGCAACCCGGAATTTCCGCCATGCCGCATATCGTGCAAAACGCCCGCCCCGCGCCGCTGCTTCGCCAGTTGGCGGCGATGCTCTACGACAGCTTTCTTCTTGCCGCCTGCTGGGTCGGCGTCGGTTTCATCTTCATCATCTTCAGCAAAGGCGAGCGCATCACCGGCGGCGCGCTGCAACTGGCGCTGCGCGCGACGCTGCTCGCGGTGTGGATTGCGTTTTACGTCTATTTTTGGAGCAAACAGGGGCAGACGCTGGGCATGCGCGCCTGGCGGCTGGCGGTTGCCGATGAAAACGGCCACGCCATCGGCTACAAACGCGCCCTGCTGCGCTGGTGCTGCGCCCTGATTACTTGCGCCCCGGCGGGAATCGGGCTATGGTGGCGCGCGCTCGACACAGACGGCCGTACCCTCTACGACCGCCTCTCCCGCACGCGGCTTTACCTGCTGCAAACCAATCCCTATCCGTCCCCCAAGAAAAAAAGGAAAAAGAAACATGTTTGAACACGTCGAAAAACTGCCCGACGACCCGATACTCAAACTCTCGCAACTCTGCCGCGACGACCCGCGTCCGGAAAAAATCGACGTCGGCGTCGGCATCTTCCAAGACACCACGGGCGAAACGCCGGTGATGCGCGCCGTCAAAGAAGCAGAAAAACGCATTTGGGGGCGACAAACCACGAAAAAATACGTTGGCGTGAACGGCCTAGACGCCTTCAACCAACACATGACCAGCCTCATTCTCGGCAACAACTACGACGCCAACCGCACCCGCGCCAACCAAGCTGTTGCCGGCACCGGCGCGCTGCGCATCGTCGCCGAAGTGCTGCGCGCCATCGCCTCTGGCAAACGCTTCTGGACGCCTGACCCCACCTGGGGCAACCACCACGCCATCTTCGGCGCCTGCGGTTTTGGCGTGAACAGCTACCCCTACTACGACCGCGAAAAAAGCATCGTCAATACCGCCGCCTTCTTCGCCGCGCTGGAAAAAATGGACGAAAACGACATCGTCCTGCTGCACGGCTGCTGCCACAACCCAAGCGGTGCCGACCTCACCCCGGCCGACTGGGACAAAGTTGCGGAAATCGCCGCCCGCCGCGGCTTCCTGCCGGTAGTTGACCTTGCCTACCTCGGCTTTGGCGAAGGCATTGAGCCGGACGCCTACGGCGTGCGCAAACTGGCGAGCAGCCTCGAAACTCTGTTCATCGCCGCATCCTGCTCGAAAAACTTCGGCCTCTACCGCGAGCGCGTCGGCGTCGTCCTCACCATCGCCAAAGACGCGCGCACCGCTGACGCCCTGCGCAGCCACCTCGCCGTCGCCAGCCGCGCCATGGTATCCATGCCGCCTGACCACGGCGCCGCCTGCGTCGCGGAAATCCTCGGCGACAGCGCCCTCTACGCCGACTGGGTCAAAGAACTCGACGAAGTCAGCGCCTACATCCGCCTGCGTCGCCAACAACTCGCCGACGCGCTCAACCGCAACGGCGGCGACTGGAACTTCATCACCACCTCGCACCGCGGCATGTTCACCCTGCTGCCGCTCGGCAAAGAGCGGGTCGAGCGCCTGCGCAACGACTACGCCGTCTATATGGTCGGCGAAGGCCGCATCAACATCGCCGGCATGAAGAGCGAAGACGAGGTAAGACGCCTCGCCGATGCCGTCAAATCCGTCCTCTAAACCCACTCTCAAACCAGGAGAACCCATGAAAAAACTGCTGATTGCAACCAGCCTCGCCAGCCTGCTCGCCGCCTGTGGTGGCAGCAAAAACGAAGCGCCCGCCGACCCTGCCGTCGCGCCGCCGGAAATGAGCGCCGAACAACAGGCCGCTGAACAACAAGCTGCCGAACAGGCGCAAGCCGTTGGTGGCGAACAAGACGCGCACGGCTGCCTGCCCTCTGCCGGCCAAGTCTGGTCGAACCTGCGCAGCGAATGCGTGCAAATCTTCGACATTGCCGACATCCGCCTGCAAGACCCGGCGAATGAGACCATGGCCGTCTATGCCATCCTCTCAAAAGACAAAAAACAGGCTGAAGTCTTTGCCGCTGACATCCCCGAAGGCGCTATCCTGAAAAGCAGCAAAGGCGGCTACGTCAGCAAAGACGGCAAAATCCGCCTGACAAAAGGCAAAGGCAAGGACAACTGGCAAATCAAAAAATAACGCCTTAGTGATTGAAAACGGCTGCCACGGCAGCCGTTTTTCATGTCTGCGCCTAACTACAGCACGACATTTCCGCCAACCAGCGCGCCGCTTTTCTTTTATGATGCGCGCTCTATCGTTACGGAGACCGCCATGAAAACCGCCCTACCCTTCGCCTGCACCCTCATCCTCGCCGCCTGCACCAGCGGCGGCATCACGCCCGTCACCTTTAGCGGCGAAAGCGGCAGCTTTGGCGGCGACAACATCCTGCGCAACGACGTCTTCAATCTCATCCAAAAAATGGAAGACGCCCGCTTTTCCTGCCGCAACATCCCGGCGGTAAAAAGCCGCATCATCAAACAAGGCAGAGAAAACGGCCTGCCGCGTTCCGATGAAGAATGGCAAGTACACGCCTGCGGCACCCTGCACCGCTACGACGTGCGCTTAAAAGGCGACGCACGCGGCGAAACCAACTTCACCGTCGGCCTGAAACATGGGGGCAAATAACATGAAGCTCGTTGAGTTTGTCCATATATTCGGAATGTATTAACAGAAGCCATGTATTCATCTCCGTTGCATAATGCTCTTCACAATGCAAGGAAAACGCATAATGAAAAGAACAGCCAATTCTCCTGACAACTTCATCAATATACGACCACCATTGACATGGTGGCGTGGCTTTCGTAACGTCTTCTATCTGTTTTCTTCTGTTTGGATACCGCCTTGCGGTTTATTTTCTTTGGCAATCATGGAGCATAGAGAAACCGTTAGCATACCATTTCTGATATCGGCATATTTCTTTTTCCTGTTACTCATAATAGCCTCCGTAGAATCCGTAATATGGTTTGTCAAGTACAGTTTGTCCATGATGATTTTGACAGCATTGATTCTTGCAATCGTGTTTTCCATAGTTGGTTATTTTGATGCTCCGTTATTATTTTTAATTGTTTCTGTTATTTTTCTGACTATTTCTGCTATTGATATACTAACGTTAGATATGCCAGTATACCTCAAAATATTTCTGGTAATTATGGCTTTTCCATTCGCAGCATTTGCCGTTTTCATATTTGGATGGGCAGCAGCTGACCAAATTTCACATAGCCATTTTTAACAAACATCATTATGGCCCCAAAACACTATCTCTGGCTCACTATCGCCGCCCTGGTTTTTGTTGCCATCCTCGCCGCTTTATTTATGAGCGGTTTCTTATATGGCGCGGTAAATTTCATCCTCCATATTGACCGCCATTTAAGCGAAATCAGCGCACAATACGGCGCCTGGATATATGCCATCTTATTTGTCATTGTATTTTGCGAAACGGGGCTGGTCGTTACCCCATTTCTACCCGGCGATTCATTGCTCTTTGCCGCAGGTAGCATTGCCGCTTTGGGCAGCATGAACATTCATCTGATGGCATTGCTGCTGATGCTTGCCGCCATTCTCGGCGATGCCGTCAATTTTGCCGTGGGCAAATACCTGGGCGAGCGTCTATTTGCCAATCCCGATTCGCGTATTTTCCGCCGCAGCTATTTACAGCGCACCGAAGATTTCTATGCCAAACACGGCGGCAAGACCATTATCCTCGCCCGCTTCGTGCCAATTGTGCGCACCTTTGCCCCCTTTGTTGCCGGCATGGGGCATATGTCTTACGGGCGCTTTTTCCGTTTTAACGTCATCGGCGGTATCGCTTGGGTGACGCTTTTTTCCTATGCCGGTTACTGGTTTGGGCAGCGAAAAATAGTGAAAGAAAATCTCTCGCTGATTCTTCTCGCCATTATTTTCCTTTCCGTGCTGCCCGCAATCATTGAAATTATCCGGGCGCGTCGCAAAAGATGACGCGCCCTTTTGTAAGGAGTAAACAAATTATGTCTGATGCCAAACAATGGCGCACGCTCGATCCCTTTTACGCGCGTGAGCAAGAAAAATATGGCGAAAATCCCCTGCCCAGCCGCGAATTTATATTGAGCTGGCTGGAAGCGCAGGGCAAATTACTCACCTTCGCGCAAATTGCCCGTGCCTTTGGCATGGACAAAGCAGAAGGCGACAAACTGCAATTCCGCCTGAAAGCCATGCTCGGCGCCGGGCAATTGATGTGCAACCGCCAGGGACGATTCGGCGTTACCCGCAAAATGGATTTAACTGCCGGCTTTGTCATCGCCCACCAAGAAGGCTATGGATTCTTTAGCCCGGAGAATGGCGAAGCCGATGGATTCATTCCGCCGAAATACATGGCGGAACTGATGCACGGCGACAAAATCCTCGCCCGCGTCAAAGATATTGATGAGCGCGGTCGCAAAGATTACGCGCCGGTGGAAATATTAGAGCGCGCGCAAAAGCGTATCGTTGGCAAACTGGCGGTGCAGCACGGCGTCTGGTCGCTACTACCGGACAATCGCCGCCTGACGCACCGCCTGATTATCCCGGCGGGCGAACTGGGCGGCGGCAAGGCGGGGCAGGTGGTTATCGGCGAGATTACCGCCTACCCCTCGCGCTACCAGCAGCCGATTGGCAAAGTGATTGCCGTTTTGGGCGAGGCGATGGCGGCGGGGATGGAAGTCGATATCGCCATTGAAAACCACAATATCCCGGCGGAATTTCCCGAAGCGGTGCGCGCGCAATGCGAAAAAATTCCCGACGCACTGCGCGAGAGCGATTACCAGGGACGGCTCGATTTACGCCATTTGCCCTTCGTTACCATTGACGGCATTACCGCGCGCGATTTCGATGACGCCGTTTATGCGGAAAAACGCGGCGAGAATTACCGCCTCTATGTTGCCATTGCCGATGTTGCCCATTATGTGCAGCCCGATAGCCCATTAGATATTGAGGCTTATAATCGTGGCACCTCGGTTTATTTCCCTGACCGCGTCATTCCGATGTTGCCGGAGAAATTGTCCAACGGCTTGTGTTCACTCAATCCCGACGTGGATAGATTGGCAATGGTGTGCGAAATGACCATTGCCCCGGATGGCAGCATCAAACGCAGTGCTTTTCACGATGCCGTTATTCATTCGCACGCGCGTCTGACTTACGAAACCGTCGAAGAAATGCTATTCCTCGACAATACCCTGCTGCGCGAATCTTTTGCCGCGTTAGAACGCCCACTTGATAATTTGAAAGCCGTCTATGCCATATTGCGCAGCGCACGCCTGGCGCGCAGCGTCATCGATTTCCATGCGAGCGAGCCAGAATTTATTTACGACAGCGAAGGCAAGATAGAAACCATTCAGCTGCGCCCCCGCCTCGAATCGCATCGTCTGATAGAAGAGTGCATGATTGCCGCCAATATCTGCGCTGCCAAATACATTGGCCGCCACAAATTACCGGCGCTTTACCGCGTGCACGAACATCCAAGCGCCGAACGGTTGGGCAAATTGATAGATTTTCTTGGCAAGCGCGGCATTCAATGGAAAGGCTCAATAGATAACGCCACCCCGGCACAATTTTCCGCCTTATTGGCACAATGTGCCGAGCGTCCCGATTTCGCACAAATAGAAATCATGGTATTGCGCAGCATGAATCAGGCGATTTACATCCCGGATAATCGCGGCCATTTCGGCCTTGCCCTCGAACACTATGCGCATTTCACCTCGCCCATTCGCCGCTATCCCGATGTTTTGCTGCATCGCGCCATTCGCCACCAATTACGCGGCGGCACACGCGACAATTACCGCTACAGCGCGGAAAGCATGGTAGAAAAAGGCAAACATTGCTCGATGACCGAACGCCGCGCCGATGAAGCGACACGCGACGCGATGGATTTCCTCAAATGCGAATTCATGAGCCACCGCATTGGCGAAACCTTTAGCGGACGCATTGCCAACATTACCAATTTCGGCCTGTTCATTACCCTCGACGATATCTATATCGACGGCCTGGTACACGTCTCGGCACTGACCAACGACTATTACCACTACAACCAGGAAACCTTCACCCTAAACGGCGAACGCAGCGGCTATCGCTTTGCCCTGATGGATGCGGTGGAAATACAAGTGGCGAAAGTCGATATCGATGACCGCAAAATCGATTTTGAATTGCTGACCCACAAAGGCAAATCGCTGCAAGGCAAAACGGCGGCAAAAAAAGTAGCAAAAGCGGTCGCCAATAAAGCCGGCAAGAAAAAAGGCGATGCGCCGCTGACCAAAGCGGAAAAACGGGAAAAGGCGGTAAAAGAAAAAGCCGCACCCGCGAAAAAGGCGAAGAAAGCGGCAAAGCCCGCCAAAGCGAAAAAATCCGAAAAAGCGACGACCAATAAAACGCCAAAGCGGAAAAAATCCTGACGAATAGATTGGAGCATTTATGACACGCGAAAAAATCAGCGGCGGCATTCACACCGTGCAGCAATTGCTGGCAGACGGCAAAGCCTTGCGCCTCTACGTCGCCGACAACAAAAAATCGAAAAATCTCGCCGCATTGGTCAGCGATGCGCGGGCGCGCGGCGTGCCGGTCGAGACGGTCGCGCTGTATCAGCTCGATATGATGCTGCCCGACGTGCGTCATCAGGGCGTGGCCGCGGTGAGCGAAGCACGCGGGCAGGCGGCGGACTGGACGGACGCCATCGCTGGCGTCGAGAAACCGCTGCTGCTGCTGCTGGATAGCATTCAAGACCCGCACAACCTCGGCGCTTGTTTGCGTAGCGCGGCGGCAGCGGGGGTGGATGCGGTGCTGATTCCGAACAGCCGCGCCGCGGACATCACGCCGGTGGTGGAAAAAGTCGCCTGTGGCGCGACGGAGATTCTGCCAATTTTCCGCGTCAGCAATTTGCGACGCGAGGCGGAGCGTATGCAGCGGCAAGGCATTTGGGTCGTCGGCGGTGCTGGCGGCGCGGCGCAGTCGCTCTATGCCACCGATTTGAACCTGCCGCTTGCCATCATCGTCGGCAATGAGGGCGAGGGCATCCGCCACGGCCTGCGCGAGCTGTGCGATTTTCTCGTACAGATTCCGATGGCAGAGGGCATGGAAAGCCTGAACGTTTCGGTCGCCTGCGGTGTGATGCTGTTTGAGGCGCGGCGGCAACGGCTGTTTGCCTAATTTACATACAGGGTAGCGGGGTTCGTGTATGTATATAGCCTTCCACCGAAAGTTTTGCACTATGTCGTCTCGCCATGTAGCCACGTACCACCTTCAGCGTTGCTCTTTGTGTAAAATTTTGAGTGGATGGCTATAACTGCCTGACAGCTAAACAAAAGCGCCCTTGCGGGCGCTTGCTTTTTATGCGGGAAAACGGATTTCCGAGGTATCGACGTCGCCACTGACGTCAAAGAAACCGACGCCGTGGCGTATCGCCAGCTCGCGCATGGTCTGATACGCCGCCGCTTGCTGCGACCAGGCAAAGCTGGCGTAGATAACCGCTTTGCCGATGCAATACTCACAGTAGCGGCCGTCCTCTTCCGCGTCCTCGTCGTCTGCGACGGCGTAAGGGCCGCTCAGCGCCGGGAAGGCTTTTATCATTTCCATAAACCAGGCGCGCAGGGCGGGCGTGGTAACGGCGGGGTCGCTGTAGTCATGCCCTTCTGCCCATTCGCTCTGCGTGTCATACCAGTCCATAAAGGCGGCGCGCTCGCGTGGTGCGGCCGCCGGGTCAAATACCATCAGGTCGTAACTCATTGTTTTTCTCTGTAATTGATAGGGTGGCGATTGTGGCGTTGCTTAACCCAAGCGGACGGTTTCGAGGTCATCGAAGCTGCGGCCGAGGAAGCGCTCGCCGATGACGCGGAAGCGCAGCGGGATGTCGCTGACGCAGTAGCGGTAGTGGGCGCTGTCGCCGTGTTGCCGCAAGAGGCCGGCGGCGGCAAGGGCGTGGGCGGTGTGTTCGGCGGTGGTGGTGGCGGAATCGACCAGCGCCAGCCGCGGCGCTTCGCTGCGCAAAAGCGGCTTGAGCAGCGGGTAGTGGGTGCAGCCGAGGACGAGGGTGTCGGCGTCGTCGGCGAGGATGGGTTTCAGGTATTCGCGCACGGTGAGGCGGGTAACGTCGTGGTCGAGCCAGCCTTCTTCCACCAGCGGTACCAAGAGCGGGCAGGCCTGCGACTGCACGCGCGCCGCCGGGTCGTGCGCGTGGATGGCGCGGGCGTAGGCGTTGCTGTTGACGGTGGTGTTGGTGGCGATGACCGCGATGTGGTGGTTTTTGCTGGTGTGCAATGCCGCCTGTGCGCCGGCGCTGATGACGTCCAGCACCGGCAGGCCTTGCGCCTGTTGGCGGATGGCGTCGCCAGCGACGGCGGCGATGGTGTTGCAGGCAATCACCAGCGCTTTGACGCGCTGCGCCAGCAGGTATTCGACGATTTGTGCGCTGTAGGCGGCGATGGTGGCGCGCGATTTGACGCCGTAGGGGACGCGCGCGGTGTCGCCGTAGTAGATGAGGTTTTCCAGCGGCAGGCGTTCCATCAGGGCGCGGACGACGGTGAGGCCGCCGACACCGCTGTCGAAGACGCCGATAGGGCGGTTTTGCAGGTCGATCATGGTTCGGGTGGGGTTATGCCAGCGTCAGCGCAGCAAGTGCCAGCAGCGGCGGCAGGGCCTGGATGAGGGCGGGGCGGCGTTTGTCTGCTGCGGTGATGTAGAGGTAGATGCCTGCCGCGCTCATGGTGGCGAGCGGGGTGAGCAGCAGTCCGGTTGCCACGGCGGGCGCAATGTTGGCGAGGCGCAGCGTGATGCCGGTAAGGACGCCGAGCGCCTGCATCAGGTTATACAGCGCGAGGTTGTGGAAGGGCGTGCGCAGGGCAGGCAGGTCGGCTGCGGCGACGTTAAAGGTGCGGCAAAAGCGGGTGCTGCCATAGGCATGGTGTTCGAGCCAATAGATGTAGAGGTGGATGAGTGCGGCGAGAGCAGCGGCAAGGTGGGCGAGGGTTTGCATGGTTTGTCGGTCTTTTATGAAAAATCCCCGCCGGGTGGCGGGGTTCATGGTGGCAGGGCGCGTTATTCTTCGCCGATACCGCCGCCGGTCAGGACTTTACGGATGCCTTTGTTGTCCGGGCGGGAGACGAGGCCAGCGCGTTCCATCACGTCCACCATGCGCGCGGCGCGGTTGTAGCCGATGCTGAGGTGGCGTTGCAGGCCGGAGATGGAGGCTTTGCCGGATTCGATGACCACTTGCACTGCCTGGTCGTAGAGCGGATCAACTTCGCCATCATCGTCGCCGCTGCCATTGCTACTGCCGGGGTTTGCCACGGTGGGGTCGGTGATGTCTTCGTAGTGCGGCTCGCCCTGGGTTTTGAGGTAGGTAGTGAGGCGGTCCACTTCTTTGTCGTCAATGAAGGCGCCATGCACGCGCTTCATGCTGCTGCCGGGTTCGAGGTAGAGCATGTCGCCGTTGCCAAGCAGCGATTCGGCGCCCTGGCTGTTCAGGATGGTGCGCGAGTCGATTTTGGAAGAGACCTGGAAGGCGATGCGCGTCGGAATGTTGGATTTAATGAGGCCGGTGATGACATCGACCGAGGGGCGCTGCGTCGCCAGTATCATGTGGATGCCGGCGGCGCGCGCTTTTTGCGCGATGCGGGCGATGAGTTGTTCGACGTTTTTGCCGGCGACCATCATCATGTCGGCGAGTTCGTCGATGACGATGACGATGTGGGGCAGCGGTTTGAGGTCGGGCGCGGGGTTGGCGAGGCCAACGTAGAGCGCGGGGTCCACCAGCGGGTCAGGGATGCGCTCGCCGCGTGCTTCAGCTTCACGGATGACGCGGTTGAATTCGTCGAGTTTGCGCACTTTCAGCGCCACCATCAGTTGGTAGCGGCGTTCCATTTCGCCAACCGCCCAGCGCAGCGCGTTTTCGGCGTCGCCCATGTCGGTAACCACTGGCGCAAGCAGGTGCGGGATGTCGCGGTACATGGCGAGTTCGACGGTTTTCGGATCGACCAGGATGAGTTTCAGCTCGTCCGGCTTTGCTTTGTAGAGCATGCTGGCGAGGATGACGTTAATGCCCACCGATTTGCCAGAGCCGGTGGTACCGGCGACCAGCAGGTGCGGCATTTTGCCGAGGTTGGCGATGACTGGCTTGCCGCTGATGTCGGCGCCGAGGACGACGGTGAGCGGCGAGGCTTCTTTTTGGTATTGCGGTGATTCGAGCACGCCGCGCAACGGCACCATTTCGCGTTTGCGGTTCGGGATTTCCAGGCCGATGAAGGGGCGGCCGGGGATGACTTCGACCACGCGCACGCTACGCACCGAGAGCAAGCGGGCGATGTCGCGCTCAAGGTTGGTGATAGAGCTGACTTTGATGCCGGGGGCGAGCGAGAGTTCGATGCAGGTGACGACCGGGCCGACGATGATGTTTTCGACGCGCACGTTCAGTTTGTAGTTTTTCAGCGCCTGTTCGACTTGCATCGCCATTTCGTCGAGTTCTTCGTCGCTGTAATTGGCGACGGTGGTGGTGCCGGGGTTCAAGAGGTCGAGCGCCGGCAGTTGGTAGGGTTTTTCGATGCGGCTCGGTGCGATAAACGGCGCGCGCTTGTTGGCGACAGCCGCATTGCTGGCGCTGGTACCATTCAGGCGGACGCGCAACTGCGGCTCGCTACGCGGTTCGTCCGCTGTTTCTTCGCTGGCGGGCGGGGCGGCATCGCTGTTCGCGGTAACGGGCGCGAAGTCGTCTTCGTCGGCGCTGCTGTCGTCGCTATCCAGGATGCCCGCGCTTTCGCCGTCGGCATCGTTGGCGGCGGTGAGCCAGCTGCTGTCTTCGCCCGGCAACGGCAGCTCTGTTTCTTGGTGGCGGCTGAAGTAGTCGCTTTTCGGGTAGGTGGCGTCTTCGTCAGGCGCGGGCGCTTCGCTTTCTTGCAGGGTGAGTTGGTCTTTGTAATGCGCCCAACTGATGTTCGGCTCGCTGCGCAGCGGTATGTCGTCCGTGGTGCTGTGGCGGCGTAGCGGTGCGCGAAAACGCGGGCGCTCGCCGTCGTCGTCGGTTTGCGCTTCCGGTATATCCGACATTTCTGGCATGTAGGGCGGCTGTTTGTTGAAGGTCGGGGTATGTTGCGGGCGTTGCCGGCTTTTTTCCGCACGGCGTTCTTGGTATTTGGCGAGTGCGCCGAGGACGCGCTCACGCAGGGCGCTGCCAAATCCGGCACGGGCAACGGGAACACGCACGTCGTCGTCATCATCGTCTTCTTCAACATCGCTCAGGCGGCTGCGGCGCGGTGCGTCGCCCGCTTGCGGTGGGGTGTGCGCCTGCCCATCGACTTTGCGCCAGAGCCAGTAGTAGGCATTGACGCCGTATTGGCCGATGCGCTCCAGGATGCCAAGCCATTGCGCTTCCAGCAACAGGGTGGTACCGATGAAAAAAAGCAGGGTGTAGATGCTCATCACCAGTTGCACCGGCCACTGGATGTGCAGCAGTTCGATGGTGATTTTTTGTCCGACAAGGCCGCCGCCGGTAAGGGAGATGGAGTTAATGGCGCTGGTGCTGTGCAGCGAGAAGATGCCGCAGCTTGAGGCGAGGGCAATTAGCAGGGCGATACATTTCCAGATCATCAGCTCGGCATCGAGCTCTTCGCTGCGTAAGCCCTGCCAGCCGAGCAGGCCAATGGCAAGCGCCAGCAGGTAGGCGCCGTAGCCGAGGACGGAAAAGAGGGCGTCGGCGGTGTATGCGCCGATGATGCCGAGGAAATGCTGGGTTTCGCGCGTTTTGCCGGAGGTGCTCCAGCCTGGGTCGGTGTTGTAGTAGCCGAGGAGGATGAGCAGCAGCAGCGCGGCGAAGGCAATCATGACAAGGAAGAGTACGTCGGAAACGCCACGGCGCAGATAGCGATGCCAGCTTTCGGTCGGGTTGGAAGAGGACATGGTGAGATTTATATCGTTTGGACGTTTGCAAAGGCTCCGCATTGTAAGGAAATACAGGATGTTTTGCACGCCTCGCCGTACTGCGGTGGCGACAGCAAGCCGCAATGCGCGCTATAAAAAAATCCCGGCACGCAGCCGGGATTTTTGGCTGGGGATGGCAGGACAATCATTCCGCCGTCTCGCGTGCCAGCGCGATGTAGCGCTCACGCAGTTTTTGCGTGAACGCGCCCGGCGTGCCGTCGCCGAGGCGCTGTCCGTCGATTTCCACCACCGGCAGGATGAACGAGGTGGCTGCGCTCATAAAGGCTTCGTCCGCCTGGCGCGCTTCTGCGAGGCTGAAGGGGCGTTCTTCCAGCGTCATGCCGAGCTCGCCGAGCAGGCTGATTGCCGCCTGGCGGGTGATGCCGTTCAAGATGTCATGCGTTGGCGGGCGGGTGATGAGGGTGTTGCCGCGGCGAATCCAGACGTTGTTGGAACTACCTTCGGTAACGTTGCCCGCACCATCAACCATCCAGGCGTCGTCGTAACCCGCCGCTTTTGCCGCCATTTTGGCAAGCGACTGGGCGAGCAGTTGCGTGGTTTTGATGTCGCGCCGCGCCCAGCGGATATCCGCCTGGCTCATGACGCGCAGGCCTTTTTGCGCCGCCGGCACGTCGATAATCGCCCGTGCCTGGGTGAAAAGCAGCAGCGTCGGCGTCATCGCCGGGTCGTAGAGAAAATCGCGGTCGGCGACGCCACGGCTGACGTGCAGGTAAACCGCGCCTTCTTGCAGCTGGTTGGCGGCGATGAGCTGTTTTTGCACGGCGACAATGTCGGCAAGCGGTAACGGCAGCGGCATCGCCAGTTCGCGCAGACTGCGTTCGAGACGGTGCAGGTGGGCGAGGTTATCGACCAGTTTGCCGTCGATGACGGCGCTCACTTCATAGACGCTGTCCGCCATGAGAAAGCCACGGTCGAAGACGCTGATTTTCGCTTCATTTTCGGGCAGATAGTCGCCATTGAGATAGACAGTGCGGGTCATAATTACACTCCGGGTTGTTGCGGGGGATCAGAGAGGCGGACACCAGCGAGGTGCAGCGCGTAGCCAATGAGGAAACCGATAGCGCCGGGGACGAGCCAGCCGAGGCCGATGTCGTAAAACGGCAGCCAGGCGCTGATGCGGGCGACGGTTTCCGCGCTGAAATCAAAGGCAATTTTCGCCGCATCAAACAGCCCGGCGATGCCGGTTGCGGTCATCGTCGCCACATAAACGATACGGCTGCCGCCGAAGAAACGGTGCAGGAAAGCAAGCAAAATCAGGGCAATGCTTAGCGGGTAAAGCAGCATCAATATCGGAACGGAGAAGGTGATGATGGCGCTTAGGCCAAAATTGGCGAGCAGGCAGGGGATGACGGTAAAAAGGGTGGCGAAGGCGACATAAGACACGCGCGGCAGGATGCGGTTGAAATACTCGGCGCAGGCGGTGATGAGGCCGACCGAAGTCGTGAGGCAGGCGAGGAACACAATGACGGCGAGGAGCAAATTGCCGGCGTCACCAAAATAATGCTGCGCCACCTTGGCGAGCACCGCGGTGCCGTTGTCCTGCAAACCAATCCCAGCGACGCTGGTCGCGCCCATATACGCGATAAAGACATAAACCAGCGCGAGGCAGCTCACCGCCAGCGCGCCAGAGAGCGAAATCATGCGCAGCACCTGACGCCGCCCGTGCAGGCCGAGGGCGCGCACCGCGTCGGTGATGATGATGGCGAACACCGGTGAGACCAGGCCGTCCATCGTCTGATAACCCTCAATCAGGCCGGTGGCAAACGGATGCGCCGCATAACTGCCATGCGCTGCCTGCAACGCGCCCATCGGGCGCAGCGCGGCATAGCCGACGAGAATGGCGATAGCTGTGAGCAACAGCGGCGTCAGCACCTTGCCGATGCGGCTTATCAGCTTGCCCGGCGACAGCGCCAGCCAATAACTCAAAGCGAAAAAAATCAGACTAAACAACGCCAGCGGCAGGTAGCTTGCCCGCTGCGCTTCGGACAAAAACGGCATCACGCCAATCTCAAACGACACCGTCGCCGTGCGCGGCATGGCAAAGAGCGGGCCGATGGTCAAATACAGCAGCACCGTAAAAACCAGTCCATAGAGCGGGGTAACGCGGGCGGCAAGCGCCTGCGCGTCGGCGGTATTGGCATAGCCGACGGCGACAATGCCGAGCAGCGGCAAACCAGCCCCGGTCGCGAGAAAACCCGCCATGGCGGCAAAAACCTGTTCGCCCGCCTGCTGACCAAGCGCGGCTGGAAAAATCAGATTGCCCGCGCCGAAAAACAGCGCGAACAGCATCAAACCCGTCGCCCAAAAAGCCGATTTGTCCCGAATTGGCGCAGACATAACACCTCACAGCTGCGAAAAAAGAAGCGCGGAATATAACAGAATCGTCATGGCGGCGCGAAGGCGCGCTACAGAAACCTGCCATCTGCGACGGCGCGCCTTGTCTGAAACGTTGTGCGGATGACTATAAGGACGGGGTTACGGCATATTTTGGATAAAAGAAACCCGCCACAAGGCGGGTGAAGCGGAAAACCCTTTGCAGCAGGGACTGGTTTTTAACTATCCGCCGTAGTCTATGAATGTCATCCTTCTTTAAATTCGGGCTCAGCCATATTCCTAATTTGGATAACATATTTCTGGCTTCTAGCTTGATCAACTTCCTGAATAACTGCTAACAATTCATTTTTTTCTTCTGGTAAAACACCATAAGCTGTAATACCAACAATATCTGTAATTACCAATCCTTTTTTAAGTAAAACATCTTCATCATTCCAAACAGGGCTTATCGAATTATCTACGACTAATTCTCTAACAATGATTTTTCGTTCTTTCCATAAAATGGCCCAATGCATCGTATGCTCATTACGAACATGCTCTTTAGAAAAAATAGACCATGAGAAAATATCTTGTTTGTAGTCGGCAAGCCATGATATATAATAAATATTTTCATCAAACCCTAACCGCCTTAATTTATCCCAATATTGCTCGGGAATTTTTTCTTTAATAAAGGTCATAATTTATCCTCCATTAAATTCAGGCTCAGCTATATTTCTAAACTGGATAGCATAGTCCGGATTCCTTGCTTGTGTAATTTCCTGAGTAACTGCTAACAATTCATTCTTTTCTTCTGGTAGAACGCCATAAGCAACAATCTCAATAATATCTGTCGTTGCCAATCTTTTTTTAAGTAAAACATCCTCATTCCAAACAGGGCGTATTGAGCTATCTACGACTAATTCTCTAACAATAATTTTTCGTTCTTTCCATAAAACAGCCCAATGCATAGTGTGATCATCACGATCCTGCTCTTTAGGAAAAATAGACCATGAAAAAATATTTCGTTTGTAGTCGGCAAGCCATGATGCATAACAAATATTTTCATCAAACCCTAACCGCTTTAATTTATCCCAATATTGCTCGGGAATTTTTTCTTTAATAAAGGTCATAATTTATCCTCCATTAAATTCAGGTTCAGCCATATTTCTAAACTGGACGACATAGTTTTCATCCTCTGCTTGAGCGACTTCCTTAATGACTGCCAACAATTCATTTTTTTCTTCTGGCAGGACGCCATAAGCAACAATCTCAACAATATCTGTAATCACCAACCCTTTTTTAAGTAAAATATCTTCATCATCCCAAACAGGCCACGTACTATCTACTATTAACTCTCCAACCACAATTCTTCGCTCTTTCCATAAGATAGTCCAATACATAGTATGATCATCGCGATCCTGTTCTTTAGGAAAAATAGACCATGAAAAAATGCTTCGTTTGTAGTCGGCAAGCCATGATGCATAATAAATATTTTCATCAAACCCTAACCGCTTTAATTTATCCCAATATTGCTCGGGAATTTTTTCTTTAATAAAGGTCATAATTTATCCTCCATTAAATTCAGGCTCAGCCATATTTCTAAACTGGATAACATAACTTGGATTCCTTGCTTGTGCAATTTCCATAATAATTGATAACAATTCATTTTTTTCTTCCGGCAATACACCATAAGCAACAATCTCAACAATATCTATAATTGCCAATCCTTTTTTAAGTAAAACATCCTCATTCCAAACAGAGCGTATTGAGCTATCTACGACTAATTCTCTAACAATAATTTTTCGCTCTTTCCATAAAATAACCCAATACATAGTATGATCGTCACGATCATGCTCTTCAAGAAAAATAAGCCATGAAAAAATGCTTCGTTTGTAGTCGGCAAGCCATGATGAATACTGGATAGTTTCATCAAACAACCCTAGCTGTTTCAATTTATCCCAATATTGCTCGGGGATTTTTTCTTTAATAAAAGCCATAATTTATCCTTTGTCAAAAATTAAAATAATGGTTTTTTTGACTGTTTATCGTCAAAGCGTAGTTGGTATTTCCGTTTTGAGGATTGCCTTGCGGTTTTCTCTACAAAGCAACGATGATAGGGTTTAGTTCCGGATTTTTATCTTGCGTTGCGCTAGCATTTGTTTCGCCCAATCCGACGCCTGCTGTAAATCTTGCCTGAGTGATTCGATTTCTGCTGGCGTCAGCATGAGCGGCTGCATAGACGTGCTGCGCTTCTGATTTGGTAAGTCGTTCGATGTCATATCTATATTCCTTCTACGATAATTAGCGTTATACATACAGGGTAGCGGGGTTCGTGTATGTAAACGGCAGGGCTACGCCAACCACGCCAGCAGTTGTGCCTCGTCAATGATGGCAACGCCGAGCGCCTGTGCTTTTTCCAGTTTGCTGCCCGCCTTGTCGCCAGCGAGCAGGTAGTCGGTTTTTTTCGAGACGGCGCTTGAGGTTTTGCCGCCGAGGCGGGCGACGTGCGCGGCGGCTTCGTCGCGGCTCATCGTCGGCAGGGTGCCGGTGATGACTACTGTCTTGCCGGCAAGCGGGCTGTCGGCGGTGATAACCGGCGCTTCGACGACGGGCCAATGGATGCCCGCCGCCTGTAGTGCGGCAATCACCGCGCGGTTGGCGTCGTCGAGGAAGAAGTGGCGGATGTACTGCGCCATCACCGGGCCGATGCCGTCAATGGCTTGCAGGTCTTCTTCGCTTGCCGCCATCAGCGCGGGCAGTTCGCGGTAGTGGCGGGCGAGCAGCTCGGCGCTGACGTTGCCCACTTCGCGGATGCCGAGCGCGTAGATGAAGCGCGCCAGCGTCGTGCTTTTTGCCGCCTCCAAGGCGGCGAGGATGTTTTGCGCCGATTTTTCCGCCATGCGCGGCAGCGCTGCCCAGTCTTCAAGCGTCAGGGCAAAGAGGTCGGCGGGGCTGTGGACGCGGTCGTCCTGCACCAGTTGTTCGATGAGTTTGTCGCCGAGTCCTTGAATGTCGAGCGCCTTGCGCGAGGCGAAATGGATGAGCGCTTGCGCCCGCTGTGCGCGGCAATGCAGGCCGCCGGAGCAGCGCGCCACCGCCTCGCCTTCGGGGCGGATGATTTCTGAGCCGCAGTCGGGGCAATGCGTCGGCATGGCAAACGGCTGGCTTTCTGCCGGGCGCGCGTCCAAGACGGTTTTGACGATTTCCGGGATGACGTCGCCAGCGCGGCGGACGAAGACGGTGTCGCCGACGCGCACGTCTTTGCGCGCCACTTCGTCGGCGTTGTGCAGGGTGGCGTTGGTAACGGTTACGCCGCCGACTTCCACCGGGCGCAACCGCGCCACCGGGGTGATGGCGCCGGTGCGGCCGACTTGTACGTCGATGGCTTCCACCACCGTGGTTTTTTCCACCGCCGGGAATTTCCAGGCAATCGCCCAGCGCGGCGCGCGCGAGACGAAGCCCGCCGCCTGCTGGTCGGCGTAGTAGTCGGCCTTGTACACGACACCGTCGATCTCGTAGGGCAGCGCGTGCCGCTTTTCGCCGAGGTCTGCCATGTAGGCAACGGCGGCGGCGACGCTATCGAGCGCGCGTTGCAGCGGGCAGACCGGTACGCCCCAGGCGCGGTATTGCGCGAGCAGGTCGCTGTAGGTGGCGGGCAGGGCATAGCCGTCGTGCGCGCCGAGGCCGTAGGCGAAAAAGCTCAGCTTGCGGCTGGCGGTAATGGCGGGGTCAAGCTGGCGCAGGCTGCCCGCGGCGGCATTGCGCGGGTTGGCGAAGGTTTTGCCGCCATCGCGCTCAGCGGCTGCGTTCAGCGCGGCGAAGGCGGCTTTCGGCATGTAAATTTCGCCACGGATGTCGATGACTGCAGGCGGCGCGGTGTCGAGCAGGCGCAGCGGGATGGCGCGGATGGTGCGCACGTTGGCGGTGACGTCTTCGCCGGTCGCGCCGTCGCCGCGCGTCGCCGCGCGTACCAGCACGCCGTTTTCGTAGCGCAGGCTGATGGCAAGGCCGTCAAACTTCGGCTCGGCGGAAAGGCGCAGGCCGCTGTGGTCGAGGCGCTCTTGCAGGCGCTGGCTGAAGGCGCGGAATTCGTCCGCGCTGAAGACGTTATCGAGCGAGAGCATCGGCACGCTGTGCGCCACCGGGGCAAAGGCGTCGTCCGCCTTGCCGCCAACGCGCTGCGTCGGTGAATCGGCGGGGACGGGCGCGTCGCTGGCGGCTTCCAGCGCGCGCAGTTCGCGCATCAGCGCATCGTATTCGGCGTCGGCAATGCGCGGGTTGTCGAGGACGTAGTAGGCGTGGTCGTGCGCGCGGATTTCTTCGCGCAGGGCGGCAAGGCGGGCGGTGTCGGTCATGGTTTTCGTCGCTAAGAAAAAGGGCGGCAATATAGCAGGAGTTTTGGCAAAAACGGCGAGACAACAGCATAATCACCGCCTCTTTAACCTCGGAGAATCCCAATGCGAAAACACGCCCTCGCCTTTGCCCTGCTCGCCGCTGGCAGCATCGCCCGCGCTGCCGACCTCTGCGCCGACCTGGAACCGCCACCGCTTGACCCGCCGGTGGAGTACGACATCCGCCCCGCGCCCGTGTTGGCAAAAGTAGCCGCCAGCCCGCAGCCCATGCAGATGGAAGCGGGCGGCAACGTAACCACCCTATACGGCACCATGGCGCATTCCGTGGTGGTTGTTCCGGCGGAAGAAGCGAAAAACACCGAACGCTACGCCCACCACGACACCAACCCGGTGCAGCGCGTCGCTGATGCACCCGTTTCCACCTTCAGCATTGACGTCGATACCGGCAGCTACAGCAACATCCGCCGCATGCTTGCGCGCGAAAACCGCCTGCCGCCGGCAGACGCGGTGCGCATCGAAGAAATCCTCAACTATTTCAGCTACGGCTACCCGCTGCCGCAGGACGGCAAGCCCTTCGCGCTGCATACGCAAACGGTGGATTCGCCGTGGAAGAGCGACGCCAAACTCATCCGCATCGCCATCCAGGCGGCCGACCTCGCGCCGGAAAAACGCCCGCCTGCCAACCTCGTCTTCCTCATCGACACTTCCGGTTCGATGGATGAACCGGACAAACTGCCGCTGGTGAAAAAAACCATCTGCCGCTTCGCCGAGGCCTTGCGCGCCGATGACCACATCAGCCTCATCACCTATTCCGGCGACACCAAAGAAATCCTGCCGCCAACAAGCGGCGCGCAAAAAGAAAAAATCGTCGCCGCCCTCAAACCGCTGCGCGCCAGCGGCATGACCGCCGGCGGCGAGGCGCTGCGCATGGCATACGATGCAGCGGAGAAGAACTACCGCAAGGACGGCATCAACCGCATCCTGCTCGCCACCGATGGCGACTTTAATGTTGGCATCAGCGACCCGGCGGCGCTGAGAAGTTTTGTCGCCGACAAGCGCAAAAGCGGCATCAGCCTCACCACGCTGGGTTTCGGCACGGGCAACTACCACGACACGATGATGGAACAACTGGCAGACGCGGGCGATGGCAACTACAGCTACATCGACAACGAAGACGAGGCGAAAAAAGTGCTGGTGCGCCAGCTCACCTCGACCCTGGCCACCGTCGCGCGCGACGTGAAAATCCAGCTCGAATTCAACCCGGCAACGGTCAAAGAATACCGCCTGGTCGGCTACGAAAACCGCCTGCTGCGCCAAGAAGACTTTAACAACGACCGCGTCGATGCCGGCGACATCGGCGCCGGGCATAACGTGACCGCCCTCTACGAAATCATCCCGCAGGGCAAAACGGGTTGGCTTGACGACAGCCGCTACCAAAACGCGCCGGCAGCGAGCGGTAACACGGGCGAATACGGCTGGCTGAAACTGCGCTACAAAGCGCCAACGGGCGAACAAAGCCAGCTGATAGAACAGCCACTAGCGGCAAAAAGCATCGCGCTCAATGACGCCGACGAGGCAACGCGCTTTGCCGTTGCCGCCGCCAGCTACGCGCAGGCGCTGAAAGGCGGCGAAAACAACGGCGCACTTGACTGGGCGGGCATCCACCGCCTCGCGCAGGCGGCCAAAGGCAGCGACCCCTACGGCGAACGCGCCGAATTGCTGACGTTGATTGAGAAGGCAAGAAGCCTGGCAGCGGGGCAATAGCTTTTACATACACGAACCCCGCTATCGTGTATGTAAACGACGGCGCACCGCGACAAAACGCCGCAAATAGAAAGGGTGCGCCTCGGCGCACCCTTTCTACGGGGCGTAGCAGTAGGTCGGGCATAAATGCCCAACCTACAAAGTGTGGCGCCTACGCTATGCCGCCGCCGTTTGTCCTTTGTGCAGGCGGAGGAAGCCAAGCAGAGGCGCGCCTAACAGCAGTAGGTTCATCAGCAGGTAGAAGTAGGTATAGCCCGCTTTCGCGGTGGTGGTGAGCGGGCTGAACAGCAGCAGCATGACCGCGCAGATAATGGCGAGCGCGGCTGGGTGGTCGCTGCTGGCAAGTGGCAATCTGCTGCGCGCGAAGAACAGCCACAGGATGAGCAGGATAAGCGGCACCAGCAGCAGGTAATGCACGCCATCGATGGCGCGGGTCAGCGCGTTGGTCGTTGTGAGGCCGCTGTAGGCGAGTTGCGCCGGGATGCAGGTGAGGATGGCGGCAAGCAGCAGCGCGTAGCCGCCGGCAAGAAGCTGGTAATTGACTTTGGCGCTGATGTGCGGTGCTGTCGTGGCGCTGCCGGCGGGTTTTGTTTGGCGCGGCGGCAGAAAGGTGCGCAGGCAGCGGTAAATCACGACGACATCACCAGTGAGTTGCAGCAGGGCGAGTAGCGGCTGGCGCAGGCTGAGCCAGGAAAGCCAGAACGGCACAAAGAGAAGCAGGGCATTCATCGTCAGCGTGTCCATCTCGGCGGCGCAGATTTTTGCCTCGCCACGGCGGACGCGCAGGTCGTTCACGGCGAGGAAGTAGATGACTATCGCCATGAACGGCACGAGCAGCGCGTTGAAGGCAAAGTCGGCGGCGTTGGCGACGCTTGCCGACGGCAAGAGGAAACCGGGCTGGCTGAAATGGGCGCAGATGTTGGCGCAGGCGAGCGCGATGAGCAGCAGATTGGCGCCGGCGATGAGGCGCAGGTGGTTTTTTTCGGTCATGGTTTGCTCCGATTGGTTGTCAGCGCCGCATGATAAGCGCTTCAGAGAAAGGCATCCAACACGTTGTTGAGTAGGGCAAAGCCGCGTTCGCTGGTTTTCAGGCGCTGTTCGATGTTGGCATCCAGTAGTCCTTGCGCGATGAGGCGGTCTAGCGTTGGTCGCAGTTCGTTCAGGGTCAGCGCACTGCGTTCGTGCAGGTAGGCGGTCGGCACGCCGTCTTTCAGGCGCAGGGCGTTCATCATGAATTCAAAGGCCTGTTCGTCGCGCGGCACGGTGAAGCGCTGGTCGCGGTAGGGGTTGTCGCCCGCCCCCGCCGCTTTTTGGTACGCCCCCGGCGCGCGGTATTTGCTGCTGCGCGCTATCGTGCCGTCGCGCGTTTGTTTGCCATGCGCGCCGGCGCCGATGCCGAGGTAGTCGCCGTATTGCCAGTAGTTGAGGTTGTGGCGGCAGGGCTCGCCCGCGCGCCAGGCGGAGGTTTCGTATTGGCGGTAGCCGTGCGCAGTGAGGTAGGCGCAGCCCGCTTCATAAATGTCGATTTGCGCGTCGCTGTCCGGCAGCAGCGGCGGGTTGGCGTAGAAGGCGGTGTTCGGTTCGAGGGTGAGCTGGTACCAGCTGATGTGTTCCGGCGCGAGCGCCGCCGCCTGTTTGAGGTCGGCCAAAGCACCGGCGACGTCCTGCCCCGGCAGGGCGAACATGAGATCCAGATTGATGCGTTGAAAGCCCGCTTTTTCGGCAATGGCAACGGCGCGCACTGCTTCATCGCGGCTGTGGATGCGGCCGAGGGTGTGCAACTGCGCCGGGTCGAAACTCTGCACGCCGATGGAGAGGCGATTGACGCCGGCGGCGCGGTAGTCGGCGAATTTTGCCTGCTCAAAGGTGCCAGGGTTGGCTTCCAGGGTAATTTCGCAGCTGTCCGGCAGCGGGCTTAGCCGGTTGATGCCGTCGAGCAGCGCGGCGATGGCGGCACCGCTCAATAGGCTGGGCGTGCCGCCGCCGATGAAGATGGTTTCTATCGGGCGTGGGTCGAGGTCGTGCGCGAGGTCGGCGAGGAGATGGCGGATGTAGGCGGCTTCGTCGATGCCGCCGCGCAGCGCGTGCGAGTTGAAGTCGCAGTAGGGGCATTTGCGCACGCACCAGGGGATGTGGATGTAGAGGCTTTGCGGGATGGGCATGGTCAGACCACCGGTTTTTGCCGGTAAAAGAGCAACCCCGGCAGGGCGAGGCCGAAGACCAGCGCCGCCAGCAGGAAGCCGGTTTGCACGAATTGATCGACCATCACCGCGAAGCGCTCCGGCGAGTAGCCTTCTTTTTCGATGAGGACGAGCGAGAGCATGGCGCGATAGGCGGGAATGCCGGGGAACATCGGGATGACGGCGGCGACGGTAAACACTTTCGGGTGCGCGCGGTGGTAGCGCTGCGCCAGCCAAACGCCAAGCGAGCCGACGAGGGCGGCGGCGAAGAAGGTGGCAAACACCGGCGTTACCTGCGCCAGTTTGAGCAGCGTTGCCGTGCCGTGGCCAAGCGCGCCGAGCGCTGCGCAGAATTTGAGCGCGCGCGGCGGCACGTTGAACAGCAGGGCGAAGCCGACCGCCGGAATGGCGGCAAAGATGCCGTCGTTGGCGAGCAGGCAGAGCATGGCGGGCAGCGTCTGCGGCGCGGCAGGCGGCAATGCCGCACTGTTCCAACTATCAATGCCGAGCGCGGCGAGCGCCAGGACGATGCCGAGCGAGGAGCCGAGCGTCAGCACCGTCGCCAGCGCCCAGCGACCGATGCCCATGTTCATGAAGCCTTTGAGGACGTCGGAGAGCGAGTTAATCAGCGGGAAGCCGGGGACGAGCATCAAGACGGCGGACGCCATCGCAATGTGCGCGTCGTTGCCGATTTGGAAACGCAGTCCCAGTCCGGCGATGAGACTGGTCACGAAGGCGGTCGCCATGAAGACCAGCATCGCGTTGAAATGCAGGCCGCCGAGCCACTGCCGTACCCGCATACCGCAGACGCTGGCGGCAAAGGTGAGCGCGCACACTGCCCAGTCGGCGCCGGAGAGGCGGGCGAAACAGGCGCAGGAAACGGCGACCAGCAGCAACACCAGCCACGGCGCATAGACGCGCGTCTGCTGCTGTGCTTTTTCCAGCGCCTCATGCACGCCAAGGCGGTCAAGTTTGCCTTCTTCGGCGGCAAGCATGATGCGCTGCACGCTGCTGACTACTGTCATATTGACGCCGCGGTCAATGTTGCGCCGCGCGGTGGTGATGCAGTAGCTGTCAAAAACCGTCGTTAGAACAATGGAATTGGCGGTCAGCGTGCATTCGACCCGCGTCGCGCCGAGGGCGTAACCGAGCCGCGTCGCCACGCCGACCACCAAATTGCTTTCCGCGCCGTATTGCAGCAGGAGCAATGCCGACTGCACGCAAAGGCGGGTAACTTCGTGCTGCGCGTCTTCATCTAAATGGATTGCCGCAAGCGGCGAGGTTTCGCTGTTCATGTTCAGGCCTCATGGAAAAGAAGCGGCGATTTTACGCCTGCGCTGTTGCGGCGCGCTAAACAACACAGCTTTACAATTGGACAATCCCCCTCCCCCGCAGGGCGAAGCCCGCAGCGGGGGAGGGCTGGGGAGGGGGTGGACAATGCCGCTTACGAGATAAGATTTCGAGTTTTCAATTGCTTGCTGCCCTCACCCCAACCCCAATTTCTTGCTTCGCAAGCGATTCTTGTCGCTTCGCGAGCTGTTCCAGTCCCCCACGGGGGGAGGGGACAGTTCTGCGGCTTGCCTCGCTTCGTTCACTACATAGAAAAGTCGCTTCGCCACGATTTTGAATAGGTTCTCAAGCCATGTCGCGCGCGGCGCGGTAGAGGTCTTGCCAGCCGTCGCGTTGTTTGACCACGGTGTCGAGGTATTCCTGCCAGACGATTTTGTCCTGCACCGGGTCTTTGACGACAGCGCCCAAGATGCCGGCGATGAGGTCGTCCGCTTTCAGCGCGCCGTCGCCAAAGTAGCCGGAAAGCGCCATGCCGTTATTGACCACCGAGATGGCTTCGGCAGTCGAGAGTGTGCCGGAAGGGCTTTTCAGCTTGGTTTTTTTGTCGGCGGTGAGGCCGGCGCGCAGCTCGCGGAAGATGGTAACGATGCGGCGGATTTCTTCCAACGCCGGTTTTTCTGCGGGCAGTTTCATCGTGGTTTGGTAGCTCTCAACACGGCTGCGCACGATGTCGGTTTCTTCATCGAGCGTTGCCGGCAGCGGCAGGATGACGGTGTTGAAGCGGCGTTTTAAGGCGCTGGAGAGGTCGTTCACGCCTTTGTCGCGGTTATTCGCGGTGGCGATAAGGTTAAAGCCGCGCACCGCCTGGATTTCGCTGTTGAGTTCCGGTACCGGCAGGGTTTTTTCGGAGAGGATGGTAATCAGCGTGTCCTGCACGTCGGCGCCGATGCGCGTCAGCTCTTCGATACGCGCCAGTTTGCCCTGGCGCATCGCGCGCATTACTGGGGTTTCGACCAGCGCCTGTTCGCTTGGCCCTTTGGCAAGCAGTTCGGCGTAGTTCCAGCCGTAGCGGATGGCTTCTTCACCGGTGCCAGCGGTGCCTTGTACGACGAGGGTAGAATCGCCAGAGATGGCGGCGGCGATGTGTTCGCTCACCCAGCTTTTGGCGGTGCCGGGCAGGCCGTAGAGCAAGAGCGCGCGGTCGGTGGCAAGGGTAGCGACGGCGATTTCCATCAGGCGGCGGTTGCCGATGTATTTGGGCTTGATGGTAAAGCCGTTTTTCAGGGTGCCGCCGATGAGGTAGGTAACGACCGATTGCGGCGAGAGTTGCCAGTTGTCCGGCACGGGGTGGCTTTCTTGCTGCTTGAGTTCGTGCAGTTCTTCGGCGGTTTGTTGTTCGGCGTGTTGGCGCAGGATGTCGTTCATGGGGTTTCCTTGAAGGTGTGTGAAAGGGGCGCATTGTAGGTTAGGTTCGCGCTGTGACGGCAAAAAATTGCCTCGCCAAGCGGTCTTTTCTGCGATTTTGCCCGCTGCTCAGTCTTCCAAACTGACGGAATGGCGGTAAAGCGGCGGCGGCGTGTCTTCGCCCGCCTGGATAGCAGCAGACCAGGTATCGCCGGGCAGCGGGTTGTCGCGCAGGTTCAGCCATTGCAGCTGCGGCAGGGCATCGAGGCCGTGCGGCAAGGCGGCAAGCTGGTTGTCGCTAAGGTCGAGGATTTGCAGTTGTTGCAGTTGGCGCATTTCTGCTGGCAGCGCGGTGAGCTGGTTTTGCGCCATTTCGAGACGTTGTAACTGGCGCAGTTCGCCAATGCTGGGCGGCAGTTCGCTGAGCTGGTTGTTGTTAAGCCAGAGCCATTGCAGCTGCGACAGCGCGCCGATTTCGGCAGGCAAATGGCGCAGGTTGTTGTCGCTGAGGTCGAGGATTTGCAGGTTGCGCAGCGCGCCGATTTCGGCGGGCAGGTCGCTGATGCCGCTGCGGTTGAGTTTGAGAAGGTCGAGGGCAAGCAGGGCATCGCGGTCGCGCGGCAGGGTATCGGCGTCGATGTGATTGGCGTCCGCCCAGGCGGTGAGGCGGGCAAACCAGTCGCCGTGCAGCGCATCTTCCCGCACGGTAATGGCAGGCGGTGGCGGCGCGGACTTCGTTTAAGACGTTTTTCAGCACTTGCTCGATGGGCAGCGGCTGGCGCATCCATTTGACCAGGCTGGCGGTGTAGGGGCTGTTGGCCGCGCCCTGGCCGTCGTAAGCGACCGTTCCCGGCGCGGTGGCGTAGGCGATGAGCGTGCCACGGCTGCCGTTCATGTAGGCGAGGCCGTGCTGACCACCACGGGTCGCGCTGGCAAAGGGGCTGTTGCGGCAGGCGTCGAGGATAAAGAGGTTGAGGCGGCTGCCGCTGTTTTCCATGGCACTGAGGATGTAGCCGCTATCCAGCGCTTCGTATTCGAGCTGCGCTTCGTTTTGTACGTTTTCCAGCGTGTCCACCGGGATGAGGTAGTTGGCGCCGTTGTGCTGCACGCCATGCCCGGAATAGTAAAACAGCGCGACGGTATCGCTGTCCAGGCTGGCGGCAAAGGCTTGCACCGCCTGTTTCATCGCTTTTTGGCTGGCGTTTTCCAAAGTCGTTACGCGAAACCCCGCCGCCTCTAGCGCTGCCGTCATGGCGCGGGCGTCATTGACCGGGTTGGCAAGCGCCGCGCGGGAATAGGCGGCGTTGCCAATGACCAGGGCAACGCGCGCCGGCTCTGCCCAGGCAAGGCGGACGGCGGTGAGGAAAAGCAGGGCGAGAAAAGCGAGCAGTTTTTTCATATTTTTATGCGGCAGTGTGGCGGTTTTTCTTCATGGATTTCCCCCACTTGCGGGGGCAGGAAATGCTACGGGATAAAAATGCAGGAAAATCCGGCGACAGGCAAGAATTTGTCCGATGCCCTCGCTATAATCGCCTGTAACTTTTCGCATAAAGGAGTTCCCATGCAACTTTCACCAGCTGAATATTGGTTGTACCTACGCTATATGGCGCTGGCGGTGGCGATGGTCTTTACTTTCGCCGCTGCCTATCTGCGCTGCACGCCGCAGGCGGAGCTGCGCCTGATTCGCGCCGGCAACACCGCCTGCGCGCTTTCCTTTGGCGGGGCGCTGCTCGGCTTTTCCCTCGCGCTTGCCGCCAGCATCCGCCAGAGCGTGCAATTGACGGATTTTCTTCTGTGGGGACTGGCAGCGGCGGTGGTGCAAGTCCTCGTTTATTTTGTCGCCACCCGTTTTATTAAAGATGCCAGCGGTGAGCTGGCGCGCAACAATGTCGCCGTTGGCGCGTATTTGGGCGCGGTGTCGCTGTCGATTGGCCTGCTTAACGCGGCCTGTTTGAGTTAGTGGAGGTTTTTATGTTTGGTTTTATCCGCAAGCAATTTATAGACGTCATCGAGTGGCCGAATCCGGGCGATGACACCTTGATGTGGCGTTTCCCCGCCGAAGACCAGGAAATTCAGACCGGCGCGACGCTGGTGGTGCGCGAATCGCAGCAGGCGCTGTTTGTCGATGAGGGCAAAACGGCGGACATGTTTGGCGCAGGCACGCATTTGCTGACCACGCAGACGCTGCCACTGCTCACCAACCTGAAAAACTGGGACAAACTCTTCGCCTCGCCCTTCAAATCCGATGTCTATTTCTTCAACCTGCGCCAGCAACTCGGCCGCCGCTGGGGCACAGCGCAACCGGTAACGGTGCGTGACAGCGAATTCGGCGTGGTGCAACTGCGCGCCTTCGGCATGTACGACTACCGCATCAGCGACCCGGCGAAACTCTTTAGCGAAGTCACCGGCGTCGTCGCGCAGTACAGCCGCGAACAGCTCGACGAGCCGCTACGCAACGTGGTGATGACCCGCCTCGCCAGCGTTTTCGGCGCATCCGGCATCGCCTTCCTCGACATGGCAGCGAACCAAATGCTGCTCTCGCAAAAAATGGCGGAGCTGCTCGCCCCCGATTTCGCCCGCCTGGGGCTGGCGCTGGAACGCTTCAGCGTTGAGAGCGTTACTCTGCCGGAAGCGATACAGAAAGCGCTGGATGAGCGCATCTCAATGGGCGTTGTCGGCGACCTGAACCGCTACACCCAATACCAGGCAGCGACTGCCATCCCGCTCGCCGCGCAGAACGAAGGCGGCATCGCCGGAATAGGCGCGGGCGTCGGCGTCGGTGCGGCGATTGGCCAGGCGATGGCGGCAAGCATGAACCCCACCGCAGCGCCCGCCGCCCCCGCCGCGGGCAACAACGACCCACAGGCGCGCCTGGCGCAGCTCAAAGCCCTGCTTGACCAAGGGCTAATAACCGCCGCCGACTACGACCAGGCGAAGGCGGAAGTGCTGAAACAACTGATTGGCTGACATGGCCGCGCCGCTATTTCACACCGACTGCCCCAACTGCGGCGCGCCGGTGCGCAGCATGAGCGCCAGCGCGGTAACGCTGGTGTGCGGCTACTGCCACAGCCTGCTCGTGCGCGAGGGCGAAACGCTCACCGACAGCGGCGAAGACAGCGCGCTGCTCGAAGACTTCAGCCCGCTACAAATCGGCACGGGCGGCGTCTGGCACGGGCAGCCGTTTACCCTGGTCGGCCGCCTGCAAGCGCGCTACGACGCGGGCGTGTGGAATGAATGGTACCTGCTCTTTGCCGACGGCAGCGACGGCTGGCTATCCGAATCCGGCGACCAATTCGTGCTGATACGCCCGGTAATGGCGACCGACCCGCTGCCCGATTTCGCCAGCTTGCGCGCCGGACAAAGTCGCCTCGTCTTTAACGGCAAAACCTTCCTCGCCGCCGACGTGCGCGACATCACCCTGGAGCGTGCCGCCGCCGAAGGCGAATTGCCCTTCCGCTTCAGCGGCACGCGACAAAACCGCGTCGCCGACTTCCGCTACGCGGGCGACTTCCTCACCGTCGATTACGCCGACGAACCGCCGGAACTGTTCGCCGGACAAGGCGTGGCGCTTGCCGATCTGCGCCTGCAAAACACGCGCAGCGACGCACAAATCATCGAAACCGCGGGCAAACTGAAAGGCAGCCGCGCGAGCGGCAACTGCCCGCATTGCGGCAGCCCGGTCGAATGGTTGAGCGGCCTGACCGACACCATCCTCTGCCCGTCCTGCGGCAGCGACCTGGCAAGCGAAGGTAGCGGGCTGGCGTTGCGGCAAAAAAACGCGCGCCGCGTGGCAAGCGAAACACACACCCTGCCGCTCGGCGCGGAAGCGACCATCCACAACGTGCATTACACCCTCATCGGCGTGGTGTACAAGACTGAGGTCGGCGAAAACAGCGGCTGGACAGAATACCTGCTCTACGCGCCGCAAGACGGCTTCGCCTGGCTGGTCGAGACCGACGACGGCGAATGGAGCTTCGCGCAGACGTTGAACGACTGGCCGCTGCTTGACCGCAACGCCGCGCCACTCGGCAAAGCCAAACTCTACGACTACCAAAGCCGGGTCGCGCACGCGGCCGGCGCCTTTTACTGGCACATCCGCCCAGGCGACACCCTGCAACACCACGACTACGGTAGCGACCACGACAAAATCTGCGCTGAAGCATCGGCGCACGAATACTCCTGGAGCCGCAACCTCGCGGTCAGCGTTGAGCAAGTCGAGACCTGGTTCGGGCGGAAAATCGAACAGGCGGACGGGGAGGACAACCGCCGCGCCCTCACCGTGATGGTCATCATCTACATCATCCTCAACATCCCCGCCTGGCTGGCAATGGAAGAAGACCTCGTCACGGTGTCCGTCTTTTTCTCCTTCATCGTCGTCCTCATCCTCAGCAAAATCGGCAAGGCACGCAACCTTGGCGAAGTCATCGACGTGCTGAGAACAAACGATGACGACTAACCGGAGACCACCATGAAACGCACTACTTACCGCATCATCGTCGCCTGCGTGCTCGGGCTCTGCACCATCGTCAATTACAGCGTCAGCGGCGACGTCGGCAGCGGCGGCTCACGCAGCTTCGGCGGCAGCAGCTTTGGCAGCGGCAGTTACGGCAGCGGCGGCGGCAGCTTCCACAAATAACCCCGTCTCTTAGCCATTTACATACAGGGTAGCGACTATCGTGTATGTATAGCGATACACCGAAAGTTTCAGACAAGGCGCGTCGCCGAAGACAGTACGCATTTGTACGGCGAGGCGACGCAACACAGTATGAAGCTTTCGGTGGGTTGCTATAAATGGCTTTGCTGTTACTGCCAGCAAAATATTCCCCACAACAAGAGTTATCCATGAAAAAAATTCCCAAGTTCACAACAATATCCCGCTGGATATGCACCACTGCATTGGCATTCACCATCACAAATGCCAGTGCCGAAGTTTTTACCAAAGCCGCCATCAATACCGACGAAACCCTGCTCGCTACCGTCCAAAAAAAAACCGCGACCCTATGGGATATTGCTAGCGGTGAAAAAAAATATGAATGGCATATGCCGGATGATGATTGGGCAAAAGAATACCGATATGCCGGAAAAATTTGGGATATTGCCTTTGTGCCGCAAAGCGATGAAATTGCCGTTGCAGGGACAGCCAATAAAATCTATTTCTTCGATACCCGCACCGGCAAACTAAAAGGACAATCTGATGCGGAACTTAGCGGTGTAGATAATGACTACGTAATAACGAGTATTTGTATCGCACAAGATGGCAAATTACTGGCGACAATCTCGCAGAAAAATCTCATCCTGAAAGAGAAAGAAAGCGGGCGCATCATTATGAAAAAGGACACATCTAGCGAGCTTATTTTTCAATGCCAATTTACGCCTGACCATCGCCTGCTAACCAGTACCAATACCCGCGTACTGCCGAATAATACAATCGTCCAATCACTAAACCTTTACCAAAATGATGGTACACCTTTAGCAGAAGAAATATTGCCTGCGGAAGAATATCCATTTTGGATTGCAATTGCGCCGGACGGAAAGAACTTTGCCTATCAAAGTGTCGTAAAACATACCTCTACGCTTAACATCAGCAACACAGATACACTGAAAAAAATACAAACGTTAGATGCCAAAGAAATAAACCATAGCGAATTTGCCAGAGGATTGGCTTGGTCGCCAGATAGCAAAAAATTCTATGCTGGTGGCAAATACCACGATAGCAATGGTGTTTATCCAGTAGTGGAATGGCATGGCGAAAATTTCTCACAGCGCCGCATTCTCAACGGTGGCAAACAATTCATCCAAAAAATCTTTGCCCTGAAAAATGGCAAACTCATTGTTGTAACCGCCGGTGGTTGGTTGTTGATGGACGAAAACGGCACGATTGAGCAGAATCACGAAAGCGCCGACAAAAACATCGAAGCTTCCTGAATGGAATGATGACCCACACCCCCGGCACGCACGCCCTGCTTGACCTCTACGACTGCGATGCGGCGCTGCTCGCAGACGCATCTGCGCTGCAAGCGCTGCTGCAACACGCCGCCGATATGGCAGGCGCGACCACCCTTGCTGCACATTTCACCATTTCGGTAAGGGCATGGGTGTTATCGGCGTGCTGCTGCTGCTCACCGAGTCGCACATCAGCATTCACACCTTTCACACCTGGCCGGAGCATCGCTTTGTAGGGCGTATAGGACTAAAAAGGAGCTATCCGTCGTCAGGCATGGCGAAATAATCCTTTATAAACCTGACCTTATTCTCTCTTTTCATCCCGTGATGACACCCCAATTTGCGCTTTAAGTCGGCAAAGCGCCCATCCAACAAATTGGTGGTGTTGCGCATGCCCAGTTCCGGATACGCCTCGAAGGTAAACAGGTAGTCCAGGTTCCGTTTCAGGCTCAAATACGCGCTTCTCAGCGTCTTGTGCGTGTAGTGTGAGCTGCCGGTTTCCTCGTTGACCGTTCGTTCGTTGAGGAAGCCCTCGTGCTGCTCAAACCACGCCTGCAGCGCGCTTTGAAACGCCGTCTTGCGGCTGTAGCGTCAGCCGCCACAACGCCTTGCCAGCGGCCGTTTTGGGGTTGCGTGTCAGGTAACGACTGACGGTTTTGACCTGGTGAAACTGGTACAGTTGCGCGGGAATTTCGGGAAACATCTGTAGTAATCCCTTTCGTCCGTCGCA
>CAUVOF010000009.1:0-35435 GCA_963553325.1 uncultured Cardiobacterium sp. | reverse complement strand
AACCCATGACCTGCGCGTTACGAATGCGCTGCTCTACCAACTGAGCTACACCGGCGAAGCGGGCGCAATCATACACAGCCGCGCGCACCCAATCAAGCCGACCTCCACCTACCTGCAACACATCCCGCGCGCCATTGATGAAGCCGTCACCGCAGGCATACTGCAAGACGTGAGCGCACCATCGAGCCGCGGGGCAACACCGGAAAAAACACATGAACCACTCCCGCACTTGACTCTCCCGCCTTGCCGCTGCGGGCGCGCACAAGAGATCGTCATTAGCCGGAGCATCTTCACCATCAGCGGCGCATAGCAGGTAAACCGCCCCACCAATTAAGACTACGGCGAATTTACAATTCAAGTGCAACAGCTACAAAAAAGACATCCATAAGCGATACTGCAAAAAACATCAAAACATTGCAGGAGACCGAAAATGGATGCCTACAGTCATATTACGCCCATTGAGCGGGGTTGCATAATGACCTTGTTCAACCAAGGTCATAGCCCCGCCGCTATTGCCACCATGTTGAAGCGTCACAGATGCACCATCTTGCGCGAACTGAAGCGCAATAGCGCTGGCGAAAGCTACGACGCCAGCAAGGCGCAGGAGAAATACGACAGCAGGCGTAAGCTCTGCCGCCGCAAGCGTAAACTTGATGACCCGGAACTTTTTGCCCTGGTCAAGGAGAGGTTTCTGAAACTGCACTGGTCGCCGGAGCAGATTCAGTACCGCTTGCGCCACGAAGGCCGCCCGCACGCCATCAGCTACTCGACTATCTACCGCGCCATCTACGCCGGGCGTTTCAATGACCCCAACTGGGTGATAAGCGGCAAGAAAAGGCTGCGCCACCGTGGCAAGAAGCGGCGGCGCAAGGGCGAGCCGACACGTGATAACTTCCCGGTTGAGCATGCGCTGTCGGCGCGTCCGCCAGAGGCACAGGCGCGGGAGCGACTTGGCGATTGGGAAGCCGATACCGTTGCAGGCGTGGTGGGTGGTGCGGTGTTGCTGACGTTGGTTGACCGCAAAAGCCGCTATCTGCGGTGCGTTCGGCTGGAGAAGAAGACGGCGGACGGCGTGAATGCGGCGATGATTGAAGCCTTGCGCGAGCAGACGGTACACAGCATCACGCCGGACAGGGGCAAGGAATTTGCGCGGCATGCGGTGGTGGCGGAGGCGTTGGGGATAAAAATATACATTCCGCCGCCGTACCAGCCGTGGCAGCGCGGCACGAACGAGAACACCAACGGCTTGTTGCGTGAATATTTTCCGAAGCATCAGGATATTGCGCAATATCCTGATGATTACCTTGAAAAGGCGGTGCTGGCATTGAATAACCGCCCGCGCAAATGTTTGCAGTGGAGGACACCTTATGAAGTGTATTTTGATGAGGTGTTGCACTTGGTTTGACAATTCGCCACATACAGGGTAGCGACTATCGTGTATGTATATTGAAAAACGCCGGTTACCCGGCGTTTTTTTGTGGTTTCAGTTTTTCTCTGCTTGGAACACCTCCGGCAGGAGCGCGGGCGGGATGTTTTGGTAGCAGACCGGGCGGAGGAAGCGTTCGATGGCAGCGCTGCCGACCGAGGTACTGCGGCCGTCGCTGGTTGCCGGATACGGGCCGCCGTGGACGATGGCGTCGCAGACTTCTACCCCGGTGCCGTAGCCGTTAAAGAGGATGCGACCGGTTTTGCGCTCCAGCAGGGCAATGAGGCGGCACAGGGTGGCGGGATCGTCGGCGTCGTCGGCATGGATGGCGGCGGTGAGTTGCCCTTCGAGTCCTTCGCTGATAGCTTCGATTTGTGCCTGGTCACGGCAGCGGACGATGATGGCGGCGCTACCGAAGATTTCTTCGGCAAGGGCGGCGTTGAAGTCATCGCCATGCACGCTGTAGAGGTGGGCGCGGCAGTGGTTTGGCGCGTCGCTCGCCTGTCCTTGTGCCAAGAGCTGTGCGTGTTTGCCGGCGCGCGTGGTGCCTGCGGCATAGGCTTGGGCGATGCCGGGGGTGAGCATGGTTTGCGCCGCCTGTTCTTGCAGGATGCGGCTGGCGCTTTGTATGAAGGTATCCAGCGCGGCGCTTTCTGTGGCAAGGATAAGGCCGGGGCTGGTGCAGAATTGGCCGGCGCCCATCATCATCGCTGCCACCAGGCTTTGCGCGATGACTTCGCCGCGGTTTTGCAGGGCGTGTGGCATTAGGTAAACGGGATTGATGCTGCTCATTTCGGCGTAGACGGGGATGGGCTCGGCACGGTTTTGTGCAATGCGCATCAGTGCGGTGCCGCCGGTGCGCGAGCCGGTGAAGCCGATGGCTTTGATGTGCGGGTGGGCGGCGAGTTGTTGGCCGATGTCGGTGCCGGCGTCGTAGAGCAGGCTGAAGATGCCTTCCGGCATGTGTTGCGCGCGCGCGGCGGCAAGGATGGCGCGGCCGACCAGTTCGGAGGTGCCGGGGTGGGCGTTGTGCGCTTTGACGATAACCGGGCAACCGGTGGCGAGGGCGCTGGCGGTATCACCACCGGCGACGGAGAAGGCGAGCGGGAAGTTGCTGGCGCCAAAGACGGCGACCGGCCCCAGGGCGATTTTGCGCGAACGCAGTTCGGGACGCGGCAGCGGTTTACGTTCTGGCAGTGCCGGGTCGTGGCGCAGGTCTTGGTAGCTGCCGTCGCGGACGACACCGGCGAAGAGGCGCAGTTGGTTGCAGGTGCGGTCGCGTTCGCCTTCGAGTCTTGCCTGCGGCAGGCCAGTTTCTTGCATCGCGCGCTGGATGAGAGTATCGCCAAGGGCGGCGATGTGTTCGGCAATGGCTTCAAGGAAAAGGGCGCGTTTTTCGCCGCTGTATTCGCGGTATTGCAGGAAGGCTTGCCAGGCAAGGTCGGCGGCGCGCTGCAGGCCGGCTTCGCTGACAGAGTGCCAATTGGGGGTGAGGGTTTCTCCGGTGGCCGGGTTAATGGCGGCGATGGCACTGCTGCTGCCGCTTTCTTCTTGGTAGCCAATCAGGTTGTGGCCTTGGATGGTCATGCTTGCTCCTTGTGGGTTTGGGGTGATGGGAGGGGCTTTTACATACAGGGTAGCGACTAATCTGTATGTAAATGACTCTGCGCGTTAATCATCTCGCGCAGGCTGTGCCAGACGTGGCGGATGTGTTCGTCCAAAAGCGCTTCGGCGGCGTGGTAGTTGCCGTCGCGCGTCAGTTGTAGCAGTTGGTCGTGTTCGGCGAGGGATTGTTGCAGCGCCGCTTCGGTGCGTAGTTGGATGCGGGTGTAGCGCTGCGAGGTTTGCAGGAGGGCGGCGACGATTTGTCGCGTGGTCGGCAGGGGCGCTTCGCGGTAAAGCGCCATGTGCAGTTCGGCGTTGATGGCACCGAGTACGGCGTGCTGCTGGTTGGCAATGGCGTCGCGGTAGCGCTGGTTGGCCTCGCTTGCCATTTCGATGGCGGCGGCATCGAGTTTGGGCGCCGAGGCGTGATAGAGGCGGATTTCCAAAAGCAAGCGCAGGGCGAAGACGTCATCAACTTCGAGCAGCGAGAGCGGGGTAACGATAGCGCCACGGCGCGGCTGGATGCTGACCAGCCCTTCGCCTTCGAGTTGCAACAGTGCCTCGCGCACCGGGATACGGCTCACGCCGTATTTTTCGGCGAGTGCGTCCTGGCGCAGGTTGCTGTGCGGTTCGTAGTGGCCGCTCAGGATGTCTTCACGGATGCTATCTACCAGTTGTTGGGTAAGCGGTACGGGTTTCATGGTTCTTCCTTGTGGGTGCGCGCCGCAATGATACGGGGCGCAATTTTTTTGTCTATGATACTTGACGTGTATATTGTATACAATATACGATTAAAACCGCTTCGTTAAATCGTAACTTTTAGGAGAGCAAAATGAAGACCAGCTGGCGCGGCGTTTTCCCTGCCGCAACAACGCAATTCAACGACGATTTTTCCATCAACTACGCGGCGACACAGAAGGTGCAACAGGCTTTGATTGACGACGGCGTCAATGGCCTCATCATCCTCGGCACCTGCGGCGAGAACAATTCGCTGCTGCCGGAGGAGAAGCGTAAGGTGCTGCAAGGCGCGGTGGAAGTCGCCAAGGGGCGGGTGCCGGTGATTGCCGGGGTGTCCGAACTGGATACGGCGCGCGCGGTGGAATACGCCCGCGATGCCGAGAAAATCGGCGCCGACGGCCTGATGGTGCTGCCGGCAATGGTCTATGTGCCGACCGAAGACGAGCTTGCCGCGCATTTCCAGGCGGTTGCCGCCGCCAGCGCCCTGCCGCAGATGCTTTATAACAACCCGCCCGCCTACCGCGTCAGCATTACTTCATCGCTGCTGCACGCCCTGCACGGCACGGCAAACATCGTCGCCGTCAAGGAAAGCGCGCCAGATAGCCGCCGCTTCACCGACCTGCTCAACGAGTTCGGCGACCGCTACGAGATTTTCGCCGGGCTGGACGATGTCGCGCTGGAAGGGCTGATGCTGGGCGCCAAGGGCTGGATTTCCGGGCTGACTTCAGCCTTCCCGGAAGAATCGGTGGAGCTGGTGGCCGCCTTTGAACGCGGCGACATGGCGACCGCGCTGAAAATCTACCGCTGGTTCATGCCGCTTTTGCACCTCGACGCCGAACACGACTTGGTGCAATCGATCAAACTGGCGGAAACTATCATGGGACGCGGCACCGAAACCGTGCGCATGCCGCGCAAACCGCTCGCCGGCAAACGCCGCGAACAGGTCACAGCAATGGTAGAAAAATGCGCCGCCACTCGCCCGGTTGGTAAAAAATAAGCAAGCGCCCGGCGTCAGCACGACGTCGGGCAACCCTCACCACAGCCAAGGAGCGCGTATGACGACATACCTCAGTTACCCGGAATTACAAACGCTGGTCAGCGGCGTGTTGGAAAGTGGCGGCCTCGCCGCAGCACACGCCGCCGCCGTTGCCAGAGTGATAGTCCGCGCCGAAGGCGACGCCTGCCGCTCGCATGGCATCTACCGCATCCCCGGCGTGCTGCGCACCCTGCAAGGCGGCGTTGCTGAAGCGGTGGTCGCGCCGAAAATCGACGACGTTGCCGACAAAGCTATCGTCAAAGTGCATGCCGGCGGCGGCTTCTCCCCGCTTGCCTTTGAACAGGGCGCGCCGTTGCTTGCCGCCAAGGCGAAGCGCTTCGGCATCGCGGCAATGGCGATTAACGACTGCGTCCACTTCTCCGCCCTCTGGCCGGAAGTCGAACAACTGGCCGAGCAGGGCGTGGCAGCGCTGGCGATGTGCCCCAGTAACGCCTACGTCGCCCCCGCCGGTGGCATCGCCAAACTGCTCGGCACCAACCCCTTCGCCTTCGCCTGGCCGTGTACCGGCGGCAACCCCTACGTCTTCGATTTCGCCACCTCGGTCGCAGCGCGCGGCGAAGTCGAATTGCACCGTCTCGACGGCAAAGCCCTACCGGACGGCTGGGGCATCGACCGCGACGGCAAGCCCAGCAACGACCCCGCCGCCGTACTCGATGGCGGCGCCCTGCTGACCTTCGGCGGCTACAAAGGCTCAGCCATTGCCACCATGATAGAAATCCTCGCGGCGGTGCTGATTGGCGACCTGCTCAGCGTGGAAAGTTCCGAAGTCGATGGCGGCCGCCTGCTCGCACCGCGCCACGGCGAACTACTCATCGCCATTGACCCTGCCGCCTTTACCGCCAACGACCTGGAAACGCACACGCGCAAACTGCTGGACGCCATCAGCGCCCAGGGCGCGCGCCTGCCCTCGCAACGCCGCTACAGCGCGCGTGCCATCTCGCAACGCGACGGTATCGCCATCAGCGAGGAAAACCTCGCCCGCCTGCAAGCGATGCGCGACGGCGACTTCAGCGTCGAACTGCATTAACCCGACTGCGGCGCCGCTTGATGGCGCCGTTCTTTTAAGCGGCTAGACGGTCATCCGCCTGGCCAGAGAACAGCTGACTCTAAATAAAGGGGAACAACATGACCGAGCGTTACCAAAGCATCCGCATCCTCGACTCGCACACCGGCGGCGAGCCGACCCGCCTGGTTTACCAAGGCTTTCCCGAGCTGGGCACGGGCAGCATGGCAGAGCGGCTGAACGTGCTGAAGACCCAGTACGACCAGTACCGCCGCGCCGTCATCCTCGAGCCGCGCGGCAACGACATCCTCGTCGGCGCCCTGCTTTGCCCGCCGCAAGACCCTGCCCACACCTGCGGCGTCATCTACTTCAACAACGAAGGCTACCTCGGCATGTGCGGCCACGGCACCATCGGCCTCATCGCCTCGCTGCACTACCTCGGCCGCATCGCGCCGGGCGTGCATACCGTGGAAACGCCGGTGGGCAACGTCAGCTGCACCCTGCACGCAGACGGCAGCGTCAGCATCGAAAACGTACGCGCCTACCGCTACCGCCAGCAAGTCGCGCTTGACGTTCCCGGCTTTCGCCGCATCCACGGCGACATCGCCTGGGGCGGCAACTGGTTCTTCCTCGTCAATGACCACGGCCTGCGCGTTGCCACCGACAACATCGCCGAACTCACCCAAGTCTCCGCCGCCATCATGGCCGCCCTACGCGACAACGGCATCGGCGGCGACAACGGCGCGGCCATTGACCACATCGAACTCTTTGCCGACAGCGAGCATGCCAACAGCCGCAGCTTCGTCCTCTGCCCCGGCGGCGCCTACGACCGCTCGCCCTGCGGCACCGGCACCAGCGCCAAACTCGCCTGTCTTGCCGCCGACGGTCTGCTCGCCCCCGGCGAAACCTGGGTACAAGAAAGCATCATCGGCAGCCAGTTCCGCGCCAGCTACCTGCCGGCGGAGGCGGGCGGTATCATCCCCACCCTGCGCGGCCGCGCCAACATCTGCGCACACACCGAACTGCTGCTCGACCAGGATGACCCCTTCTGCTGGGGGATAAACGGATGAAAGCGGCGCTGACCGTCATCGGCGGCGGCATCATCGGCCTGACCATTGCCGCCACCCTGCAACGGCGCGGTGTTGCCGTCCTTCTCCTCGACCAGGGCGACATCGGACGCGGCGCCTCCTGGGGCAACGCCGGTCACATCGCCACCGAACAAGTCTATCCGGTGGCCGACCTCAGCATGCTGCCGCAAATCCCGGCGATGCTGCTCAACCCGCTGGGGCCGTTGCGCCTCGACTGGCGCTACCTGCCGCGCCTGCTGCCGTGGGCGCTGCGCACCCTGTGGAATATGCGTCCGGCAGCGGCGCGCCGCATCCATCAGGCGCTGCTCGCCATCAACGGCGCCAGCCTCGCCGCCTGGCAACAATTCGCGGAAGACTGGCAACTGCGGACATGGCTGCGCGTCGAAGGCTCCATCCTCGTCTGCGAACGCGAAAAAACGCGGCAGCGCCTGCAACAACACGGCGCCACCCTCAACCGCCTCGGCGTCGAAAACAACTGGCTGGACGCGGACGAACTGCGGCAAATCGCCCCGGCGCTGGCAGAAAACCAGCTCGGCGGCCTCTACTACCCGCAAACCGCACACATCACCGACCTTGCCGCGCTGCACGACACCCTGCTGCGCGCCTTCAGCGAACTCGGTGGCAGCGTGCGCACCCATTGCCGCGTACTCGGCGGCAAACAGGACGACAGCGGCGTAACCCTGCAGACCAGCGACGGCAACATCCGCAGCGACTACGCCGTCCTCGCCGCTGGTGCTTACTCGCGGCCGCTGGCGCAAGCGCTAACCGGCGTGCGCGTCGCCCTCGATACCGAACGCGGCTACCACCTGATGCTGCCGAAAATGCAGGCGCTGCTGCCGATACCCGTCTCCAGCGCCGACCGCCGCTTCATCATGACGCCAATGGCGGGCGGACTGCGCCTCGCCGGCACAGTCGAATACGCAGGCCTTGCTGCCCCGGCGAACATGGCACGCGCGCGCCACCTCCTGCCGTTGGCACAAGGCATGCTCAAAACGCCGCTGGTGGCAGACGGCGCCCAAGAATGGATGGGCTTTCGCCCGACCACGGCGGACAGCCTGCCGGTCATCGACCGCGATGGCCGCGTCCTGCTCGCCTTCGGCCACCAGCATTTGGGGCTGACCCAGGCAGCGCTGACCGCGGAAGCGGTGGCGGCACTTTACAGCGGCAGCACAGCGCCGCTGGATTTGCAGCCATTCGCCCTGCGGCGCTTTGCCTGAAGACGCGCCCTATCGCCTCCCCTGCGTAGCGGGGGAGCCCGGGGAGGGGGTGTATGAACAATTGCGAAGCAGACAACCCATCGCCGCTACGCGATTTTCACCCCCCCCCTTCCTTACCTTCCCCCGCTTTACAGGGGACTGACAACAAACGGATTTCCCGGAAATCCGAAAACTTAAAACATTCACAAAACCTAGAGGAAGCAACATGGAACAAATCATCAACAATGTGGCCAACCTGGTCTGGAGCGACGCGCTGGTATACCTGGCGCTGGGCGTGGGACTGTACTTCACCATCGTTACCCGTGGCGTGCAATTCCGCTACCTCGGCGAAATGGTGCGCCTGCTCTTTGAAAAACAACAATCCAGCGCCGGCATCTCGCCCTTCCAGGCATTCTGCATGTCGCTCTCCGGCCGCATCGGCGTCGGTAACATCGCAGGCGTTGCAACAGCCATCGCCGCCGGCGGCCCCGGCGCGGTGCTGTGGATGAACGTCATGGCGCTCCTCGGCGGCGCCAGCGCCTTCATCGAATCCACCCTCGCCCAGGTGTACAAAGAAAAAGTCGATGACCAATACCGCGGCGGCGGCCCCTGGTACATCGAGCGCGGCCTCAAACAAAAAGGCTTCGCCCTCTTCGTCGCCGTCGTCGTCTGCCTCTCCTACGGCGTGCTGGTGCCGGGCGTGCAGGCCGACACCATCGTCAAATCCTTCCACGAAGCCTTCGGCTGGAGCAGCTACCTCACCGCTGCCATCATCCTCATCCCGCTGGCGCTCATCATCTTCGGCGGTGTCCAGCGCATCGCCCACGCCGCCGATTACATCGTGCCCTTCATGGCAATCGGCTACATCGTGATGATGGTCTTCATCCTCGCTGCTAACCTCGGCAACCTGCCGGAAATGTTCGCCCTCATCTACCGCAGCGCCTTCGGCACCGACGCCGTCTTCGGCGGCATCGCTGGCTACGCCATCTCCTGGGGCGTGCGCCGTGCCGTCTTCTCCAACGTCGCCGGCGCGGGCGAAGCCACCTACAGCTCGGCTGCCGCGGAAGTCTCGCACCCGGTCAAACAAGGCCTGGTACAAGCCTTCTCCGTCTACATCGACACCGTCCTCGTCTGCACCGCCACCGCGCTGATGATTCTTGCAACCGGCATGTACAACGTTACCCCGCCCGGCGCGGAAACCCCGCTGGTCGAGCATCTGCCCGGCGTCGCCGCAGGCGTTGCCTACACACAAAGCGCGATTACCACCGTCTTCCCCGGCATCGGTGCAGGCTTCGTTGCCATCGCCATCTTCTTCTTCGCCTTCACCTGCCTGATGGCCTACTACTACATCGCGGAGACGACGCTAGTGTACATCGCCGAAAACATCAAACTGCGCCAGCACAACCTCGCGCTCAAGCTTACCTTCCTTGGCGTCGTCCTCTTTGGCTGCCTGCAAAAAGCCAACATCATGTGGGGACTGGGCGACATCGGCTTCGGCACCATGTGCTACCTCAACCTCATCGTCATCGTGCTGCTTACCCGCCCGGCGAACAAAGTGCTGCGCGACTACGAAGCGCAGAAAAAAGCCGGACTCGACCCAGTCTTTGACGCGGAAAAATGCGGCATCGAAGGCACCTACCTTTGGAAAAAAGCGCGTAACGACAATGCCTGATACAGCGCGCCCTGCCCTTCCCGCAAATAAGGACAGGGCTCCCACAATCTCCCCGTTTACATACACGATAGTCGCTACCCTGTATGTAAAGAAAATCTCCTCCCCTGCGAAGCGGGGGAGGGTCGGGGTTCCCTTGAAAAGGCGAATGCCTTTTTCAAGGGAACCCGGGGAGGGGGTGTGAAAAATCGCGCAGCGACAAGCACCATGCCTCCCTTTCACCGGTTACATAGACGAAGCCGGACAAAGCCCGGCTTCATTTATACATACACCTTAGTCGCTACCCTGTATGTATAACGCCATTTACATACGCCTTTGCGACCAATCTATAGGGTGTCTTTTTTTGTAGCTGTTGCACTTGCATTGTAAATTCGCCGTAAAAAGCCCCGGATACTGCGCAAAAAAACCTTTTTTCCCGCGTGCCTTGTGCCGATTAAATTTATCTGCCTATACTGAAAACAAAACTGCACCACCCGAAGATAAAAGGAGAAATTCAATGGCTCACACCGTTTTTATCGACGGCTCTGCCGGCACCACCGGCCTGCGCATTGGCGAACGGCTGCGCCATGAACGCGATATTCACCTGCTTACCCTGCCGGAAGCGCAGCGCAAAGACTTGGGTGCGCGGCTGGATGCGGCGGCGGCGAGCGATGTCAGCCTGCTCTGCCTGCCCGACGAGGCGGCGCGCGAGTTCGTGCAACACGCGCCGGCGGCGACGCGCATTTGCGACACCTCTACCGCGCACCGCAACGCGCTGGGCTGGGTTTATGGTTTCGCTGAGTTGCACGGTCAGCGCGCGGCAATCAAAGACGCGACGCGCGTCGCCAATCCCGGCTGCCATGCCAGCGGCTTTATCGCGCTCACCCGCCCGCTGTGCGACGCGGGGGCGCTGCGGCGCGAGGCGCTGCTCACCTGCCAGTCGCTCACCGGTTATTCCGGCGGCGGCAAGGCGATGATTGCCGAATATGAAGCAGCGGAGCGCCCCGCCGCGCTGGATGCGCCGCGCCTCTACGGCTTGTCCTTGCAGCACAAACATTTACCGGAGATGCGCGCGCAAAGCACGCTTGCGCAGGCGCCGCTGTTCACGCCGGTGGTCGCGCCGTTTTACAGCGGCATGCTGGTGAGCGTGCCGCTCTTTGCCGCGCAACTGGCGGACGGTTTTGCCGACGGCAAGCGCCTTGCCGAACTGCTTGCCGATTATTACGCGGGCGAGCCGCTGCTGCGCGTGCAGCCGTTTGCGCCATCTGCCAGCGTGGCGACGCTTGCCGCCAACGCGCTTGCCGGGCGCGACGATATGCAACTCTTCGTCTTTGCCAACGGCGACGGGCAACTGCTGCTCTGCGCCCTTTTTGACAATCTCGGCAAGGGTGCGTCCGGCGCGGCGGTGCAATGTTTGAACTTGATGCTGGGTCGCGCGGAAACCGCCGGCCTGGTTTACTGATGATTGCGGAGGATTACATGCAGCCTGAATTTACATATATCGACGGTGGCGTTTGCGCGCCGCAGGGATTTACCGCCAGCGGCGTGCACTGCGGCATTCGCAAAAACCGCAGCAAGGCCGATTTGGCGCTAATCGTCAGCCACACGCGCTGCGCCACCGCCGCCGTCTATACCACTAACAAAGTCCAAGGCGCGCCGCTTGCCGTTACCCGCGCCCATATTGCCGACGGCTACAGCCGCGCCATTCTCTGCAACAGCGGCAATGCCAACACCTGCAACCCCGACGGCGAAACACTGGCGCGCGCCTGCTGCGACCTGCTCAGCGACGCCCTGCACATCGCGGCGAGCGACGTGGTCATCGCCTCGACCGGTGTCATCGGCCAACTGCTACCGCTGGAACCATTTGCCCGCGGCATCCCCGATGCCGTTGCCGCCCTCGCGCCCACCCCGGCAGCGGCGCTGGCGGCGGCAGAAGCAGTGATGACCACCGACACCTACGCCAAAACACAAGCGCTCGAATTCACCCTCGACGGCAACCCCTGCCGCCTCGGCATCATCACCAAAGGCAGCGGCATGATTCACCCAAACATGGCGACCATGCTCACCTTCATCACCAGCGACGTCGCCATCGCCCCCGCCCTGCTGCAACGCGCCTTGAGCGACGAAGTCAAAGACAGCCTCAACCAAATCAGCATCGACGGCGACACATCCACCAACGACATGGCGGTCATCCTTGCCAACGGCGCCGCAAACAACGCCGAAATCCGCGACGACGGCGCCGCCTACCAAACCTTCCGCGCCGCGCTGCACCAGCTTTGTGCTTGGGCAGCGCGCGAAATCGCCCGCGACGGCGAAGGCGCGACCAAACTGCTGCACTGCCGCGTGCGCGGCGCGCGTTCGCCGGAAGTGGCGCGCAACGTGGCAAAAAGCATCATCGCCAGCGACCTCTTCAAAGCGGCGATGTTCGGCGCCGACGCCAACTGGGGGCGGGTGCTGTGCGCCGTCGGCTACACTGCGGGCGACTTTTCCGTCGCTGACGTCGCCCTCACCCTGCAAAGCGCGGCGGGCGCAGTCAAAGTCTGCGAACACAGCGCCTACCATCCCTTCAGCGAAGACGAGGCAGCCAACGTGTTGGCAGAAAAAGAAATAGAAATCCTGCTCGACATGCACGACGGCGAGGCAGAGGCGCAAGCCTGGGGCTGCGACCTCACCTACGACTACGTCAAAATCAACGGCGACTACCGGAGCTAAGCATGCAACAAGAATATATGGACTGGTTCAAAGAGGCCGTTCCCTACCTGCAGAAATACCAGCAAAACTCGGTGGTGGTGAAATACGGCGGCAACGCGATGACCGACGAGACGCTAAAAGCCTCGGTCTTGCAGGACGTGCTGTTTTTGAGCCAAGTCGGCGTGAAAATCGTGCTGATACACGGCGGCGGGCCCGACATCGACGCCGCGCTTGCCAAAATCGGCAAACAAGGCGAATTCGTCGGCGGTCTGCGCGTTACCGATACAGAAACCATGGAAGTGGTGCAGCAAGTGCTGGCGGGCAAAGTGAACAAAAACCTGGTGGCGCAACTCGGCGGGCGCGGCGTCGGACTCTGCGGCATCGACGGCGGCCTGCTGCATTGCGAGGCGCTCGACCCGGCACTCGGCGCGGTTGGCAAAATCAGCCGCGTCCAGCCGAACATCATCCACCTCGTCCTCAACGCCGGCATGATCCCGGTGGTCGCCAGCATCGGCACCGACGCCGCCGGCAACAGCTACAACATCAACGCCGACACCGCTGCCGCTGCCATTGCCACTGCCATCGGCGCCTGCAAGCTGGTGAACATGACCGACATCGCCGGCCTACTGCGCGACATCAACGACGAAGACTCGCTCATCCGCGACATCCGCATCGACGAAGCCGAAGCGCTTATCAGCCAAGGCATCATCAGCGGCGGCATGCTGCCGAAAATCGCCTGCTGCATCGACGCCGTGCGCCAGGGCGTGCCGGAAGTCGCCATCATCGACGGCCGCCGCCCGCACTCGGTGCTGCAAGAACTCTTCAGCGACCGCGGCAACGGCACGCTGTTTCATCAATAAAAAGGAAACCCCCTCATGCCACAAAACCCCACCGCCGCATGGTTGGCGCAATACGAAAAAGTGAAAGACCGCCTCACCCCCAGCGTGCCGTATGGCGAAATCTTCGGGCAAAGCGAAGCCTACGGGCAGAAACTGCATTACCTCGACATGGGCGAAGTGAATTTCCCTACGGGAAAAATCATGGCATTTGATCCGGTGGTGTACCCCGAACAAATGCGCCCCTATTTGCAAAGCGTGCCGCCGGGCAAATACCCCATCACGGCGATGGTTGTCGAAATCGGCGCAGACCACTACCGCATTGCCGCGGTGCGCGTCCAAACCAGCGGGCGCAGCGCTATCGCCTACTACAACGCCCTGACGGGACAAGAAGACCTGAGCGAGGTGGCACAAGGCGAGTACTTTGGCTTCTGCGTCGATGCAGGGCTGGGAACCATCATGGATGAAGCGACCTTCGCCGCTTACACCGCCTTTACCGAAAAATGCCTGGCAGAAGACGAATACTTCAACCTCTACGACGACCTCTTTGCCGAAGAACTGGAAAAAAACTACCAAGCGCACCCCGCATATCAAAACGAAGACGGCGACTGGGTCAATTACCGCCTGCCCGACAGCGAACTGACCGTGCCAGTCTTTAGCGCCGGCTGGGGCGACGGCGTCTATCCTGTCTATTTCGGCTACGATGGCAACGGCGAAGTCTGCGACGTCATCATCGAATTCATCCCGATTGACGAACTGGATGACGAAGACGACGATGACGAATAAGCCAGCGTGTTTGCATATCAGCGGACAAGCCCCTCTTCCGATGGGACAAGCATTGCGCGTGTAGCGACAAAACCACACCCCATTTACATACACGAACCCCGCTATCGTGTATGTAAAAAACATTCAACACACCACCAACCAAGGAACCACCATGCACAACGCCGACCACATCCGCCAGCTCGACCAACAATACAGCGCCGCCACCTACGCCCGCTTTGCCCCGGTGCTGGTACGCGGCGAAGGCTGCACCGTCTGGGACGCCGACGGCAAAACCTACACCGACTTCACCAGCGGCATCGGCGTCAATAGCCTCGGCTTTGCCGATCCGGCATGGGTTGCCGCCATCGCCGCGCAGGCGGGCAAACTGGCGCACACTTCCAACCTGTTCTACAGCGTCCCCGCCGCCGAGCTGGCGCAAAGTCTCTGCGAAAAAAGCGGCCTTGCCCGCGTCTTCCTCTGCAACAGCGGCACCGAAGCCAACGAATGCGCCATCAAAACCGCGCGCAAATACAGCCGCGACCGCTACGGCGAGCAGCGCCACACCATCCTCACCTTGCAAAACTCCTTCCACGGTCGCACCCTCGCCGCCCTCTCCGCCACCGGGCAAGACATCTTCCACCAGCACTACTTCCCCTTCGTCGAAGGTTTCGCCCACATCCCTGCCAACGACATCGCCGCCCTCGAAGCGCGTCTCGCGCACAACGACATCGCCGCGCTGATGCTTGAACCAGTGCAGGGCGAAGGCGGCGTTACCGCGCTCGACGGCGACTACCTACGCGCCGCGCAAGCGCTTTGCCAACGCCACGACGTGCTGCTCATCATCGACGAAGTACAAACCGGCATCGGCCGCAGCGGCAAACTTTTCGCCTACCAACACCACGACCTCGCCCCCGACATCGTTACCCTCGCCAAAGGCCTGGGCGGCGGCCTGCCCATCGGCGCCGCGCTCTTTAGCGACAAATGCGCCACCACCCTCGGCAAAAGCGACCACGGCTCGACCTTCGGCGGCAACCCGGTCTGCTGCGCCGGCGCGCTTGCCGTGCTCGCCCGCCTGGATGACGCTTTTCTTGCCGAAGTCGCGCGCAAAGGCGAAGCACTGCGCCAGGCGCTCGCCGCCCTGCCGAACGTCAAAAGCGTGAGCGGCCTCGGCCTCATGCTCGGCGTCGAATTTAACGACGGCATCAGCGCCACCGACGTCGTGCAACAGGCACAGGCGAAAGGCGTGCTGTTCCTCACCGCCAAACACAAACTGCGCCTGTTGCCGCCGCTGGTAATCAGCGACGACGACATCGCGCGTGGCGTGGCGGTATTGCGCGACATCCTCAGCGCCTGATATACATACCGCTACCCCGTATGTAAATCAAATAGGAAAACATGAACTGGCAAGACTACATCGCGCAAATGGAAGCGCGGCAAGGCAAAATCCTGCCCGCCCTTTACAAACGCCTCGCCGCCGACGGCATGCTCGATTGGGGCGCAAGCAGCCCGGACTGGTCAAAGACCACCTACCCCAAGCTCCTCGCCCACCCGCCGCTCCTGCTGATTGGCAACGACTTTGAAATCCCCCAGCCGGAGACGTTTTACAACGAATATGCTGACTGCGACTTCGGCTATCTGACCCTTAAAGCCGAATACCAACACCGCTTCATCCCCTTCGCCACAAGCGGCGCGGGCGACATCTACGCCTTCGCCTGGCTGGACGAAAGCGCAGAACCCTGCATCGTCCTCCTCTACCACGACAGTGACGAATCCCTGCGTCTGGAAGTAAACCTCGAAGACTTCATCTTTGCCATGCTCTTGCAGGTAGAACCGGACTGCGACGAAAACGACGACGACACCTTCCGTGCCAAGCTGCAAGCCCAACTCACAAGCCACCGCCCCTACCTCAAACCAGAACATCATGACCTGCTTGCCGACATCTACCAGCGCGAATTCCACACCGACCGCTACGGCAACCGCGTCCTGCTAAACAGCGGCGAACGCCAGGCACTCCTCGCCCGTTACGCGCCCTATCCGCAGCGTGATGAACCTTTCTGCCCTTACGAAGACGACTGACCCATGCAAACCCTCACCATCCCCACCCCGGGCGACCTGCACATCCGCCAGCGCCACTGGCTCAACCGCAAGGCGGAATAACCCGCCCGAAGCGACACAAACCGCCGTCGCAGACCGACAGTACGGTCATTAATCGCCGACAACACAAAACATCGGGCAAAAATGCCCGACCCGCCCCGAAAATCCACCCGCGCCAACAGACCTTTCCCCGCATCCCCCCTTCCTTGCGCCGCTGCAACCCCCGTGCCACCGCCCCTTTAACCCGTCGCAAAACACCATGCACACCACCGCCGACACCTCCACCGAACACGAATACCTCGCCGACCGCCCTGGCTTTCCCGCCAAAACCATCGTCGCCGCCCTCTTCGTTGGCGCCTTCTTCGGCTACCTCAACGAAACCCTGCTCAACGTCGCCCTCACCCCGATCATGCACGACTTCGCCGTGGACAAAACCACCGCGCAATGGCTAACCACCGGCTTCCTGCTGGTGATGGGCGCCTTCACCCCCATCACCGCCAACTTCATCCAGTGGATAGAGACCCGCAAAATAGTGTTCATCACCCAGGCGACCTTCCTCACCGGCTCGCTCATCTGCGCCTGCGCGCCGACCTTCGCCGTCCTCCTCGCCGGGCGGCTGGTGCAGGCCGTCTCCGCCGCCTGCTTCGTGCCACTGCTGTTCAACGGCATCCTCGCCATCTACCCGCCCGCGCGGCGCGGCACCGCAATGGGCGTCATCACCATGATGTTCACCGTTGCCCCCGCCATCGGCCCAACCATCTCCGGCCTCATCACCGACCACAGCCACTGGCGCGTCCTCTTCGCCTTCACCGTGCCCTTCATCCTGGCGGCAATGCTGCTTGTCGGCAAAACCCTCAACGAAAACCTGAGCGACATCAGCCGTCCGAAAATCGACCTGCCCTCGGCAATACTCTCCATCGCGGGCTTCGGCGGACTGGTCTATGCGTGCAGCAACTTCGCCCACCTCAATGCTACGACCTTTGCCGCGCTCGCCCTCGGCGCGCTGCTGCTGATTGGCGTCTTCGTACGGCGCCAGCACCGCATCGACGTGCCGCTGCTCAACCTGCGCGCCTTCGGCTACGCCCAGTTCCGCTACAGCGTCCTCATCCTCGCCAGCGTCTCCTTCCTCTTCCTCGGCCTCGAACTGCTGCTGCCCATCTACACCCAGCAGGTACTGCTGCTCAGCGGCACCATTACCGGCCTCATCCTGCTGCCCGCCAGCATCGCCGAAGCCATCGCCGCGCCGCTGCTTGGCCGCCTGCTCGACCGCAAGGGCGGGCGCTACACCGTGCTGCCCGCCACCATCCTGCTGACTGCCCTGCTGGTCGTACTGTGGCTGCTGCTGCAGCTGGATGCCCAGGTGCTCGCCCTCTCCGCCACTTTCACCCTGCTCACCGTCGCCGGCGTCGCCTGCGTCACCGGTGAAACCCACGGCCTGAACGCCCTGCCCAAAGCGCTCAACCCGCACGGCGCCGCCATCATCGCCACCCTCAACCCGATAGCGGGCGCGATTGGCGCGGCCTACTTCATCGGCGTGACCAGCATCGGCGAAAAACTCAGCACCGCCGCCACGGCGCAACAAACCATGCTAGGCGGCATCCGGCTCGCCGTCGGCAGCGCGCTCATCCTCGCCGCCACCACCATCTGGCTCGCCAGCAAACTGCAACCGAACCGGGCAGAATAGACCTCTTTCCAAACCACGATTTTGCAGGAAACCGATGTCAATGCTTGAATCCGAAAAAGCCCCTCTCCCGGTGGGAGAGGGGTTGGGGTGAGGGCAGGGATAAATAAATTCCGCAGAAAAGACAGTTTGGAAGGAGGTCTAATAAAAAAAACCACCTTCCAGCACATTGAACCCCAAAAAACAGGAACCCCCATGCAAACCCTCACCATCCCCACCCCGGACGACCTGCACATCCACCTGCGCGACGGCGCCGCCCTCGCCCGCACCGTCCCCGACGCCGCCGCCCAATGCGCGCGCGCGCTCATCATGCCCAACCTCACCCCGGCGGTGGATAGCATCGATGCCGTCACCGCCTACCGCGAGCGCATCCTCGCCCACATCCCGGCGGGCAGAACCTTCACCCCGCTGATGAGCCTGTATCTCAGCGACAGCCTCACCGCGGAAACCGTGTTGGCGGCAAAAGCGGCGGGCGTCGTCGCCGTCAAATGGTATCCGAAAGGTGCGACCACCAACTCCGCCCAGGGCGTTGCCGACCCGCAAAAACTTGACCCGATACTGGAAGCGATGCAACAGGCGGGACTGCTGCTGCTCATCCACGGCGAAGTAACCACCGACGGCGTGGACATCTTCGACCGCGAAGCCACCTTCATCGACAGCACGCTGGAGCCGCTGCGTCGCCGCTTCCCGCGCCTGCGCATCGTCCTTGAGCACATCACCACCGCGCACGCCGTCGCCTACATCCAAAGCCAGCGCGACAACCTCGCCGCCACCATCACCGCGCACCACCTGCTCTACAACCGCAACGCGCTGCTCGTCGGCGGCCTCAAACCGCATTTTTACTGCCTGCCCATCCTCAAAACCGAAGCCGACCGCAAAGCACTGCTCGCCGCCGTTATCAGCGGCGACTCCCGCTACTTCATGGGCACCGACAGCGCCCCGCACCCGCGTCATGCCAAAGAAAACGCCTGCGGCTGCGCGGGCTGCTACACCGGCCACGCCACCCTGCCCTTCTACGCCGCCGCCTTTGAACAGGCAAATGCGCTCGACAAACTCGCCGCCTTCGCCGCGAGACACGGCGCCGACTACTACGGCCTGCCCTACAACACCGGCGAAATCACCCTGGAACGCCGCGCGCAAACCTTCCCGACCAGCCTGCCCTACGGCGACAGCGAACTCGTCCCCTTCCTCGCCGGCGAAACCTGGCCGTGGCGGATTGCTGACTAAAACCTCGATGACTACCGCATGAAGACCATTACCAATACCGCCACACAGCGTGTCATTGACTTGCTCAACCCGTATCTCAAACGCGGCAACCAACTGGATTGCGCAACGCCTTCGTTGTCGCTTTATGCCTTTGCCGCCATCCGGGAAGCACTATTTGAACTGGAACGGGTTCGGCTCATCGTGCCGCCCGATAGTGAAACGCTCAAACTTTCCGGTACGGACAGCGACCGTAGCGCCCGCAACCGTCTGCAATCCCGCTGGCTTGCCAACCAATGTGCGCGATGGATTCAGGAAAAAGTAACATTGCGGCAGGCAACGGGCGAAATCCCGCAGGGGGTGGCGGTCATCCGCGACGGCAACGGCACACCAGAACAGGCCGTGTTGGGTTCATTTGCCCTCAGCACGGCGGGACTTGGCCTGACGCCTGGTAATCCGCTGAACCTGATACAAGCCTCGGAAACTGCCAGCGAAGCCGCACAATTCGCCCAATGGTTTGATGTGCAATGGGCAAATCTGCCAGACGCCGAAAATAAAAACGAAGGCCGCAACAGTGTGTTTGCCGCACTGCGTGCATTGGGCGAACACCGCGCCCCGCTTGCCATCTACGCCCTGATACTGCAGCACCTCTTTCAGGACAATGACGATGGCATGGACGAAGAACGCATCGTCAAATCCGCCACTGGCATACACAACACCGCCGTGTGGAAAAAACTCTTCAAGTTCCAGCGTGACGGCGTAGTAGGCGCTATCGACAAGCTCAATCGCTTCGGCGGCTGCATCATTGCCGACAGCGTCGGCCTTGGCAAAACCTTCGAGGCGCTCGCCATCATCAAATACCACGAACTGCGCAACGACCGCGTGCTGGTATTCGCCCCCAAACGCCTGCGCGACAACTGGGCGCTTTACAAGGCAAACGACAAGCGCAATATCCTTGCCGCTGACCGCTTCAACTACGACATCCTCAACCACACCGACCTCTCGCGTGATAGCGGCATGTCCGGTGATATAGACCTGTCGCACGTGAACTGGGGCAACTACGACCTGGTTGTCATTGACGAATCGCACAACTTCCGCAACAAGGCCACACACAAAGACAAAGAATCGCGCTACGACCGCCTGATGCGGCGCATCATCCGCGAAGGCGTCAAAACCCGCGTGCTGATGCTTTCGGCCACGCCCGTCAATAACCGCCTGACCGACCTGCGCAACCAAATCGCCTTTGCCACCGAAGGCGACGATACCGCCCTGGCAGCGCATGGCATCGCCAGTATCGAAGCGACGACACGCAAAGCGCAAAGACAATTCAACCGCTGGCTGGAACTGGATGATGCCAATAAAACCCCTGCCAGACTGGTAGAAATGCTGGGCTTTGACTACTTCACCCTGCTTGACCACCTCACCATCGCCCGCTCGCGCCGCCACGTCGAAAAATACTACGGCACCGGCGAAACCGGACGCTTCCCCGATCGCCTACCGCCTATCAACATCAAGGCAGATGTTGATCTACAGGCCGAATTCCGCAGCATCCGCGACATCAACCAGGAAATCCGCCGCCTAAACCTCGCCAGTTACGCGCCGCTGCGCTACGTCCTGCCGCACAAACAGGCCGAATACGACGAGAAATACAGCACCCAAGTACGCGGTGGCGAAGGTTTCTTCCGCCAGAAAGACCGTGAAGAAAGCCTGATACATCTCTTGCGCGTCAACGTACTGAAGCGCATGGAAAGCGCCGTCTCATCCTTCACCCTCACCCTGGAACGGCAACTCAAAGACGTAGAAGCCATGCTGGCGCGCATCGAAGCCCACAGCGACACCTTGGAAGCGCCCAGCATCGCCGACATTGATATTGATGACCCAACCTTTGAAACCCTGCTGGTCGGACGCAAAATCAAAGTATTACTTGCCGACGTTGACCGTATCCGCTGGCAACAGGATTTGCTCGAAGACCGCAACCGCCTTGACACCCTACTGAAAGCCGCCCGGCAGGTGAACGCCGCGCGCGATGCCAAACTGGCAAAACTGCGCGAGATGATTGCTCGTAAAAATAGCGCGCCCACCAACCCCGGCAATCGCAAAATCATCATCTTTACCGCCTTTTCGGACACCGCAAACTACCTATACGCCCAACTGGCCGGATGGGCAAAAGACACCTTGGGCATCCATAGTGCCGTCGTTACCGGCAGTAAAGGCATCCAAACGACCCTGCCAGGATTGCGCAAAAACATGGGCGACGTCCTCATCGCCTTTGCCCCGCGCGCCAAAGAACGGCCGCAAGAAATGGCAGGCGAAGGCGAAATTGACCTGCTCATCGCCACCGACTGCATCTCCGAAGGCCAGAACCTGCAAGACTGCGACTGGCTCATCAACTACGACATCCACTGGAACCCGGTACGCATCATCCAGCGCTTTGGCCGCATTGACCGCATCGGCTCACCCAACCAGAGCATCCAGCTGGTGAACTTTTGGCCAAACATCGAACTGGAAGAATACATAAACCTCGAGCAGCGCGTCAGCGGACGCATGGTATTGCTGGACATCTCCGCCACCGGCGAAGAAAACCTGATTGAACAAGCCTCCGGCAACACCATGAACGACCTCGAATACCGGCGCAAACAACTACTCAAGCTGCAAGACAGCGTCATCGACATCGAAGACCTATCCAGCGGCGTATCCATCACCGACCTCACCCTCACCGACTTCCGCATCGACCTGGCGCAATACCAAAAAGCCCATCCCAGCGCACTGGACACCCAACCATTAGGCGCCTACGCCATCACCACCAGCCTCGATGCCGACATCCCGCCCGGCATCATCTACTGCCTGCAAGCCTGCGGCACCACAGCGCATACCACTACGGATTACCCGTTGGCGCCGTACTACCTGGTACACGTCAGCGACGACGGCAGTGTCCTGCTCCCCTACACCCAGGCAAAACACATCCTTGACCACCTCAAGCGCCTCGCTTTGGGACGCGAACTCCCGGATGCTGACGCCTGCGCCCGCTTCGACCAAGCGACCAAAAACGGCGAAAACATGCAACACGCCCAAAAACTGCTCGCCGCCGCCATCGCCTCAATCAGCGGCAAACAAGAAGAGCGCGCCGTCGCCAGCCTGTTCAGCCCCGGCGGCACACACGCCCTGCCGGGCGAAATGGCGGGCAGCGGCGAATTTGAAGTCATCGCCTTCCTCGTCATCCACCCGGAAAGCGGGACGACATGACGGCGCATACCGTTCAAACCCTGCTTGATGCCCTGCGACTACCGCAACAAGCGCGGCTGGAACAGCGCATCCCCAAAAAACTGCTGCTGGAAAACAGCGCAGCAACCGCCGCCGACAAACGACTACTGAACGATGCCATCGAAGAAATCCGCTGGATTGCCGCCCTCAAGCCGCACACCATCGGCATCCCCGCATACCACGATGCCATCCGCGAATACCTGGAAATCGCCGTGCTTGCCGTCACCTTGCGTAGCGACCTCACCCCGGCGCGGCAAACACGGCTTGCTGCCCTTATCCACCGCGCCATTCCCTACCCGCTGTTTCTACTACTGGCAGGACAAACACCCACCCTGTCGCTGGCGCACAAACGCCGCGCGCAAAACGAAGCAGACAAAACCGTACTCGATGGTGAGCCGCTATCCATTACCCCCAGCGGCACCGACAACGCTATCGCAGACGCTTTCTATCAATCGCTCGCTCTCGGCCAACAGCCCCAAACCAGCCTGTACGCCCTCTACCAAGGCTGGATAACCTGCCTAGAAGCCTTGCAGGCAGCACGCCGCAGCGGCAACTACCGCCTGGCAAGCACCGCAGAACAAGCAGACGCGCGCCGCGCAGCACTTGCCGCCTGTGCGCAGCTGGAAGAAGATATCCGCCGCCTGCGAGCCCAGGCCGACAAAGAAAAACAATTGGCGCGCCTTGTCGCCATCAACCAAGAACTCAAACAACTGCAAGCAGCGCTCGCTGCCGCCCAACAACAACTTTGACACAGGAAAACCCATGGAAAAACTCACCGCAAACAGCCCCGAAGCCCAATCCGCCGACCTCATTGCCGCCAATATCGCCCGCCTCAAAGCGCTCTTCCCGGAACTGGTCAGCGAAGACAAGAACGGCGCGGCAATTAACGTGGACGTTCTCAAGGCGCTGGTCGGTGATGCCACCGTAAGCGATGCCGACGAAAAATACGGCCTCAACTGGCACGGCAAGCGCGCCGCACGCCAACTGGCACTTACCCCCAGCACTGGCACACTGCGCCCCTGCCCGGAAGAAAGCGTGGACTGGGACAGCACACAAAACCTGATGATTGAAGGTGACAACCTGGAAGTGCTCAAACTGCTGCAAAAAAGCTATGCCGGTAAAGTCAAACTGATTTACATCGACCCGCCCTACAATACCGGCAATGACTTCGTCTATCCCGACAACTATCAGGACAATATCAAAAACTATCTGGAACTGACCGGGCAAATAGAAGGCGGACAAAAAATCAGCAGCAATACCGAAAGCAACGGACGCTTTCATACTGATTGGCTAAATATGATGTATCCAAGACTGAAACTTGCTCATCGTTTGCTAAAGAATGAAGGCGTTATTTTTATCAGCATTGCTGACCATGAAATTTCTAGTTTACGAGCTATTATGAATGAGATTTTTGGGGAAGAAAATTTTGAAGGAAATATTCATTGGCGCAGGAGGAATAATCAGCCTAATGACAAAACTAAAATGATTGGTCAAGTTGCTGAACATATCGTTTGTTACGCAAAAAATAGCCGAGCTTATAAAGAAGCTGGTGTTGGTAAAATCGGGCTAACTGGGGCGTTCTCAAATCCAGATAATGATCCGCGTGGAGATTGGGCTACAAAACCTTGGAAAGTAGGTTCTGAACAATCTGGCAGTAGATATTCAATTACTACACCAACAGGAAAAATATATAATGAAGAATGGATGGGTGATGAAGATAATTTCAAAAACCTTTTAAATGATAAGAGAATAATTTTTCCTGATAGTGGAAACGGACCACCACGAAAAAAATACTACCGTATAGAGCGTGAAGAAGAGGGGCAATGTGCAACGAACTGGTGGTCACATGAACAGTTTGGTCATAATCAGGGTGCTAACATTTTACTTGAATCACTATTTGATAAAAAAAATATTTTTAGCAATCCAAAGCCTATTGAACTTATTGATGGAATCCTTAATGTTGGAAATGTTAAATCTCAAGATATTATTATGGATTTCTTCGCAGGTTCTGGCACAACTGGCCATGCTGTTATGGCACAGAACGCTGCAGATGGTGGAACACGCCGCTATGTGTTAGTTCAGTTTCCGGAAGACCTAGAAATTATTTGGGAGAATGCAACAGGATCCGCAAAAAAAACTGCCAAGAATGCCATTGAGTATTTAGAAAAATTAGGACGGCCACCTACCATCGCCGAAATTACCAAAGAACGTCTGCGTCGTGCCGGCGACAAACTCAAAGCGGAAAATCCCGACTGGCAGGGTGATACCGGTTTCCGCGTTTTCAAACTCGATACCTCGAACATCCGCGCCTGGAATCCGCAGCCGGAAAACCTGCAGGATGCCTTGCTGGATTATCAGAACAATCTGCGCGCCGGGCGCAGCGAGACCGACGTCCTTTACGAGCTGCTGCTCAAGCTGGGTCTGGATTTGTGCGTCCCCATTGAGACGCGCGACATCGCAAATCTCACGGTGTACGCCGTCGGTGGCGGTGTGCTGCTCGCGTGCCTTGCCGAAACAATCAGCCGCGAGCAGGCCGAACCGCTGGCATTGGGTATTGCCGCCTGGCACAAGGGACTGGCACCCGCCGGCGATAGCACCTGCGTTTTCCGCGACAACGCCTTTGCCGATGACGTTGCCAAAACCAACCTCAGTGCCATTCTGGAACAGTACGGCATCGCTAACGTGCGCAGCCTATAGGAGAAGCCCGCCATGCAAATTACCCGGATTAACCTGAAAAACTGGCGCAACTTCCGTACGTTGGATGTTCCTCTGCGCGACGTTTCCTACATTCTTGGGCCAAACGCCTCCGGCAAGTCCAACCTGCTGGATGTGTTCCGCTTTCTACGCGATGTGAGCAAGCCGACCGGCGGCGGGCTGCAAGCGGCCATTCTCGCCAGGGGCGGCATCAGCAAGCTGCGCTGCCTGCACGCCCGCAAGGATACGGAGGTGTGTATTGACGTGGAGCTGTCGGAATTACCCGATGATGCCGTCGCTGACTGGCGCTATGTTTTGGGTTTCAAGCGCGAGCCCAGGGGATTGCAACGCATTTTGGTATCCAGAGAGGAGGTCTGGCAGAAAGGCAAAAGACTCTTCTCACGCCCTGATGCGCAGGATGAGGTGGATTCTGTGTTACTGACGCAAACCCGCCTGGAGCAGATTGCCGCCAATTCCGACTTTCGTGTGCTCGCGGATTTTTTTGGCGCGATTACATATCTGCACCTGGTGCCGCAGCTACTGAAGTTTGCCGACCACCTAGGCGGACGTGTGTTGGAAAATGACCCATTCGGCCAAGCATTTCTGGAGCGTATTGCTAAAACACCGGAACGCACCCGCTCTTCCCGTCTGAAAAAAATCAGCGAAGCGCTCAAAGTGGCGGTGCCGCAATTCAAGGATTTGCGCTTCGTCAAGGATGAGTCCGGCCATCCCCATCTGGAAGCGCAATACGCCCACTATCGCCCCAAAGCGGGCTGGCAGTCAGAGGAGCATTTTTCCGACGGCACGCTGCGGCTGCTCGGTCTGTTGTGGTCTTTGCTGGACGGCAATGCCATGCTGTTGCTGGAAGAACCGGAAATTTCACTGAACGATGCGGTCGTGCAGCGGATACCGGAGATTATCGATCGCTTGCAAAGGAACAAGAAACTCCGGCGACAAATCGTCATCAGCACGCACAGCGAGGCGTTATTGAGTAACCCGGGCATTGACGGGCGCGGCGTCATTTTGCTGGAAACCACGCCGGACGGCTCTACTGCACGAACCGTACAAGGCGATGAGCAGTCGGCGCTGGAAGCCGGGTTGTCCGTGGCAGAAGTCATACTGCCCAAAACCCGCCCGGAATCGGTTGGCCAACTCAGTTTATGGGAATAGGGCAATGTCTGTTTTCCTTGCGACTGAAGACGCGCTGAGCGAGGCAGTCGGCCTGCGCCTGCTCCGTGAACACGGCATTCTGGTGCGCACGCCACCCATGCTTGTACGCAAAGGCGGTGCCGGTTATCTGCGCGCCAGAATGGATAGCTGGAAGCAAATGGCGGCACGTCAAACCGTCCTGTTGCTCACGGATTTGGACGCCGTCTCCTGTCCGCTGCAATTACGGACAGACTGGCTTGGCACCAACCAGCCCTGCCCTGCCAACCTGCTCTTTCGCATTGCGGTGCGGGAAGTGGAAGCCTGGCTGTTGGCAGATCACCAGGCGATAGCGCAACTCATGGGCAAAAAAGCAAAACTGCCGGAGACACCGGATACTTTGCCCGATCCCAAGCAATTTTTGCTGAAACAGGCGAAAAACGCGCCACGGGAAGTGCGTAAGGATTTGGTCGCGGCACAAGGCGCCATCGCCCGACAGGGATTGGGCTACAACACACGCTTGACGGCATGGGTGGAAAAAGAATGGTCGCCACAAAGAGCCGCCGAACGCTCACCCAGCTTGGCGCGCGCCCGGCGGGCATTACAGCAAGCAGCAACGAAACTGGCACAAGCAGGCGCAACATTGTGAACGCATTTACGTTTTCCATAATCCCTCAGGATGGCTCATGAAACTGCATTTTGAATCCAACCTCGATTACCAGCTCCAGGCCATTGAGGCCGTCTGCGACCTCTTTCGTGGGCAGGAAATATGTCGTAGCGAATTTACCGTAACCATGCAGGCGCCCCTTGCGCCGAACCTTGGCGGAAAAGAAGGAATGTTGACCGCAAAATCCGATTTGGGCATCGGCAACCGTCTTTCCCTACTAGATGACGAGCTACTGCAAAACCTGCATGACGTGCAGATGCGCAACGCCTTGCCAGCTTCCGCCACGTTAGCATCGGGCGATTTCACGGTAGAAATGGAAACCGGCACCGGTAAAACCTATGTCTATCTGCGCACCATTTTCGAGCTGAACCGCCGCTATGGTTTCAGCAAATTCGTCATCGTCGTGCCGTCTGTCGCCATTAAAGAAGGCGTTTACAAGACCCTACAAATCACGAAAGAGCATTTCAAAAACCTGTATGCGGGCGTGTCGTTCGATTATTTCCTTTACGATTCTGCCAAGCCAGGAGCAGTGCGCAACTTCGCCACCAGCGCCAATATCCAGATTATGGTGGTAACGGTTGGCGCCATTAACAAAAAGGACGTGAACAACCTCTACAAAGAGAGCGAAAAAATGGGTGGCGAGAAGCCGATAGACCTGATCCGCGCAACCCGCCCTATCATCATCGTGGACGAGCCACAAAGCGTGGATGGTGGGCTTGAAGGACGTGGCAAGGAAGCGCTGGACAGGATGAACCCGCTTTGCACCCTGCGCTATTCCGCAACCCATGCCGACAAGCACCACATGGTGTTCCGCCTTGACGCGGTGGACGCTTACGAGCGCAAGCTGGTCAAGCAGATTGAAGTCGCCTCGGCAACAGTGGAAGAAGCGCACAACAAGCCCTTCGTTCGCCTGCTGAAGGTGGAAAACAAACGCGGTCGTATCAGCGCGCGGATTGAGCTGGATAGACAAACGCAAGCGGGCGTGCAACGCACCGAAGTAACCGTTTGCGACGGCGACGACCTGCAACAAAGCGCCAATGGCCGCGAGATTTACGCCAATTTTCGCGTGGGGGAAATCAGCACCGCCAAGGACAACGAGTTTATGGAGCTGCGTTATCCCGGTGGTGAAGCGTTTCTGCGCCCTGGCGAGGCGCATGGCGATATTGACCCGCTGCTGCTGCAACGCGAGATGATTCGCCGCACCATTAAAGAACATCTCGACAAGGAGCTGATCCTACGCCCGCGCGGTATCAAGGTACTTAGCCTGTTTTTCATCGACAGCGTCGAAAAATACCGCCGCTACGACGCAGACGGTCAACCACACAAAGGCATCTATGCCGATATCTTTGAAGAAGAATACCGCCGCGCCGCCAAACTGCCGCAATACCAAAGCCTCTTTGGGGAAATTGACCTACGAACCGCTGCGATGGCGGTACATGATGGCTACTTTTCCATCGACAAAAAAGGCGGCTGGACGGATACCGCCGAGAACAATGCGGGCAACCGCGAGAATGCCGCCCGTGCCTACAACCTGATCATGAAAGAAAAAGAAAAACTGCTCTCGCTCGCCACCCCACTGAAATTCATCTTCTCGCATTCGGCACTGCGCGAGGGCTGGGACAACCCCAACGTCTTTCAGATTTGCGCGCTGCGCGACATCCAAAGCGAGCGTGAGCGCCGCCAGAGCATTGGTCGTGGCCTGCGTCTCTGTGTCAATCAGGAAGGCGAGCGGGTGCGCGGCGAAATCAACATCCTGACCGTCATCGCTACAGAAAACTACGAACAGTTTGCTGAAAACCTGCAAAAAGAAATCGAGGCAGATACCGGCATCCGCTTTGGCATTGTCGAGCCGCATCAATTCGCCGCCATTGCCGTAACCGCCGCAGACGGAAAGACTATGCCATTAGGTACGGAACAATCACAAGCCTTGTGGGAACACCTGCAAGCCAGCGCCTACATTGACACCACCGGCAAGGTGCAAGACGCGCTGCGCACGGCACTAAAAAACGGCAGTCTGGAACTACCCGCCGCATTTACCACGCAAAAAGAGCAAATCACGGCAATATTGCGCAAAGTAGCGGGGCGACTGGAAGTCAAAAATGCCGACGACCGTCGTCCGGTGCAGCTGCGTAAAGCCATCTACCTCAGCGATGACTTCCGCGCACTGTGGGAACGCATCAAGCACCGCACCACCTACCGCGTCCAGTTTAACAATGAACAACTCATTGCCGATTGCATCGCTGCCTTGAAACATGCACCGACCGTCAGCAAAGCGCGGCTGCAATGGCGCAAGGCTGACCTTGCCATTGGCGAAGCGGGCATCACCGCGACAGAAAAAACAGGTGCCGCAACCATCGCCCTGGAAGAAACCGCCATCGAACTGCCAGACCTGCTGACCGAACTACAAAACCGCACTCAACTCACCCGTCGCAGCATCGTCCGCATTCTCACGGCAAGCGGTCGTCTAGAAGATTTCACGCGCAATCCACAGCAGTTCATCAGCATCACCGCCGAGGCCATCAACCGGCGCAAACGCTTGGCACTGGTGGATGGCATCAAATACTGCAAACTCGGCAATGATGCGTACTACGCACAGGAACTGTTTGAGCAGGAAGAGCTGACCGGCTACCTAGAAAACATGCTGCATGACACCCAAAAATCCCTTTATGAAAGCGTGGTGTATGACTCGGAGGTGGAGCGCGGTTTTGCCGATGCGCTAGAAAAAAACGAAGCTGTCAAACTCTACGTCAAACTACCGGGCTGGTTCAAAGTGCCCACGCCGCTTGGCAGCTACAATCCCGATTGGGCGGTGTTAATTGAAAAAAATGACGAACAACGCCTCTACTTCGTCGTAGAAACCAAAAGCAGCCTGTTCAGCGACGACCTGCGCGACAAAGAAAACGCCAAAATCGAATGCGGTAAAGCGCATTTCAGCGCACTAGCAACCAGCAAGAACCCGGCGCATTACTCAGTGGCACGATCGTTGGATGATTTACTGACACAAGAGGACATAAAACGAGCCAAAATTCCTTCTCTTTCGTAAAAAAGAACCCGCTTCTTAGAAGCGGGTTCTTTTTTGCGATGCGGCTACTGTCTAGTGATAGTGGCAGCTGTGCGCGTCGAGGGTGATGCTGGGGATGTCGCCCGGCGGCGCGTCGCTGGCATCAATAATGATGATGTATTGTTTGCGGAATTTGATGCTGTCGCAGTTTTTCCAGCTGGCGGCGTATGTTTGCAGGGCGGCTTGTGCGGCGGGGTATTCGTCGCCGTCGATGCGGCAGTCGGCGCTGGTGCTGCCGTCGCTGTCTTTGCTGGCAAAGAGGCGGATGGCGTGGTTTTTGCCGCGCTCATGCAAGAGGTCGCTGAAGGCGTCAATGCTGCGGGTAAAGAGGCAGCAGGGGCAGAATTCGTCGTGCGCCGGGTCGTCTTCGTCGAGGTTGGGGAAGACTTGCACGCCGCCGAAGTGGATGCGGTGGCGGATAGGTTGGTCGCCGTGCGCGATGTCGATGCTTTGTTGTAGCCCCTGCCCGCCGTCCGGGTCGGCGGCGTCTTTTAGGGTTTGCCAGTCCAGCGCGAGCCAGCTGGCAAAGGCGCCGGCGATGGCCTCGGCAAAGTCGTCGTACCACAGGCTGTATTGGTATTCGTAGATGCCGTCGGGGAAGAGTGTCGGGTGCTGGATTTGAATGGTGGTTGCCGCGCGGCATTGGTTTTCGTCGTTGTTATCGCCCCAGTTAAGCAGCGGCAGCAGGTAGTAGTCGTTTTCGCTGACGTGTATCCAGTTGTTGCCGTTTTCGTCTTTGACGATGCGCACGGTGTTGCCCTCGCCTTCCAGTTGGTCGGCGAGGATTTGCGCAAGGTCGATGTCCGGGTAATCCGGGTCGCTGCTTTCGAGGTAGTTCACGCTGCCGGGGTTTTGCGGTAGCAGTTTGAGTTGCATGCTGTCTCCGTTTAGTCGCGGTTGGCGGTGTCGCGGCTGGCGCGGCTCAAGAAGCGCTCGATAACGCTCGGCAGGGCTTTTTCTTCGCGCGATTCATCCAGGCGCGGGTCGTTGTATTCGTTGCCGTGGGTGGAGCGCTGGCCGGCGAGTTTGCCGATGGTCATGCCTTGTACGAGGATGGAGAAGACGACGATGGCGTAGGTCATCAGCAGGATGATGCCACGGTAGGGGACGTTTTCCGGTAACGACAGAGCCATGGCGATGGACAGACCGCCGCGCAGCCCGCCCCAGGTGAGGATGCGCACCGAGCGCGGCGAGAAGTAGTACCACTTTTTCAGGATGGAAACGGGCAGCAGCACGCTCACCCAGCGGCCAAAGAGGCCAATAAAGATGGCGGCGATGGCGAGCACGGTTTGCATGCCGCTTACCGGCAGGATAAGGATGAGGATGCCGACGAGGACGAAGAGCATGGTGTTCAGCACTTCGCCGATGACGCCCCAGAAGGTGTACATCGAGATGCGACCGGCGGGGGTCATCACTTTGTCGCTCATGTTGGCGAAGACGAGACCGACGACAACGATGGCGATGGCGGGCGAAACGCCGAAGTGTTCGGCCAACTGGAAGCAGCCGAAGACGAGGGCAAGCGAGAGCATGATTTCGACGTGTTCGTCATCGACCATGCCGATGAGTTTGCAGACGAGGTAGCCGTAAGCCGCGCCGAGGAGGATGCCGCCGAAAACGGTGCGGACGAAGAAGGTCGAGACTTCCAGCGCGCCCATGGTTTCGCCGCTTAGCGCCAGGTGAAGGAAGAAGGTGAAGGCGACGAGGCCGATGCCGTCGTTAAAAAGCGATTCGCCGCAGACGTCCATGTCCAGACCTTTGGAAACACCGATGGAGCGCAGGATGGCGATGACGGCAATCGGGTCGGTCGGCGAGACGACGGCGCCGAAGGTGAGGCACCACACCAGCGGCAGTTTGATGCCGAGGGCAAGCGCGGCGAAATAGACGAGGTAGCCGACGATGAAGGTGGAGATGATGACGCCGACCACCGCCAGCACGCTGATGACGACGAGGCGCGGCCGCATGTCTTCGTAGCGCAGGTTGATGGCGTCGCCAAAGAGCAGCGCGCCGAGCATGCCTTGGATGAGCGTTTCGCCGAAGTTGAAGCGGCCGATGACTTCGGTCATGACGTCATCGTGGATAAGGCCTGTTTGCTTGGCGATGATGATGCACAGCGACATCACGAGCGCAATCAGCATGACGCCGATGGTGCGGTGCAGTTTGATGATGCGGTCGTTAATGACCGCGAAAATGGCGGTAATGGTCAGCACAATGGCAATCATGCTAAAGGGCGTCATAGGCAAGTTCCTTCCTAAATGGGGTGGTTGAAAAAAGGCGGGCATTATAAAGAATCGCCGTCATTGCCGCTTTTTCCATGCGGCAGTTTTGTTTTGCTGTTTCTTTACGACACGGTAATGTTTTGTTAGGATAGTTGTATTGTTACCACAAAACCAGGGGGAACTCCCATGCAATTCACGAAAAAATTACCGCTCATTCTCCTTGTACTGGCGGCAGGCGCATATGCCGAAGATGACGGTGAAAACAGCGGCTGGCACACTTATATCGGCATGAAAGCCGATGTCGCGCCGCGCTACCTCGGTGCTGATGACTACCGCGTCGCGGTTGAGCCGGAATTCAGCTTCAGCGACGGCACCTTCTTTCTCGACAACCGTGGCGTTGGCGCGCAATACCAAAACGACAGCGGCTTTAACATCGCCGCCTCCATCGGCTACGACCGCGGTCGGGGCGAGAAAAACAGCAGCTGGCGTCCCGGCTCGAAAAAGCTCAAGGGCATGGGCAAGGTCAAAAGCAGCGCCTTGGCAAACGTCAGCTTGAGCCAGGAAGTCGCCCCGTGGTTGGCGGTCAATGGCGAAGTGAACCTGCCCTTCGCCGGGCAGAAAAAACGCGGCCAGGATTACCGCCTCGGCGTCAGCTCATCTTTGGCAATGGGTGATAGCGACCAACTCACCCTCGGCGCTAACGTCCACGGCGGCAGCGGCAACTTTAACCGCACCTACTTTGGCGTCAGCCCGCAGCAGTCCGCCAACAGCGGCTACCGCGAGCACAAAAGCAAAGCGGGCATCTACGCCTATTCAGCGAGTGCAGGCTGGGAACATCAGTTTGACGAAAACTGGTCAACCGGCGCCAACGTCGGCGTGACCCGCCTTACCGGCAAGGCGGGTGACAGCCCCATCGTCAAGAAAAAAACCGCAGCGACTGGCGTTGCAACCGTGCGCTACGATTTCTAAACCTCGCTGCTTATCGCCGCCGCAAGCCTTGCCGCCTGCGGCGGTTTTTTGTGGCATGTTTGCCATTTCTTGCCTGGCACACCACTTCCAACAACCAAACACCCTAAAAATCATGATGAAACTCTACGGCATCACCACCTGCGACAGCGTACGCAAGGCACGCAAAATCCTCGACCAGCGCGGCATGCAATACCAGTACATCGACCTGCGGCAAAACCCGCCAGATGAAACCCTGCTGCGCGACTGGCTCGCCCGCTTCGGGACAGCATTAGACTTCTTTCCAAACCAAAAAATTCGGATAATCATTCATAACAATCACATTGATTTGTCAGAAAATGAAATACGAAGAACTCAAAGCGCTGCCACCTGAAGACTTTCGCCGGTTTTGTGGCGTCAAGCCTGAAACCTTTGCCGCAATGCTCTTGGTCTTGCAGGAGGATTATCAGAAAAAGCACCGACGCGGCGGCAGGGAAGCAAGCATCAGTCTTGAAGATAAATTATTGATTACCATGACGTATTACCGGGAATACCGCACACAGTTCCATATTGCCACCGAATTTGGTACGACAGAAAGCAATGTCTGCAAGATTGTCAGGCAGGTAGAAGAGGTATTAGTACGCCACCCGCAGTTTGCCCTGCCGGGCAAGAAATCGCTGTTGCAGCCATCGGAAGAAACGGAAGTGGTGATGGTTGATGCGACAGAAACCATGGTTGAGCGTCCAAAAAAAAGCAAAAACGCTGTTATTCCGGCAAAAAGAAACGACACACGTTAAAGATGCAGGTTGTGGTGAGTCAAAAGAGCGGCAAAGTGCTGTGTGTTCATGCTGCAACGGGAAGTTGTCATGATTTTCAGCTGTTCAAGCAATCGCGCCTACCATTGGCACGCACGCTGAGAGTGTTGGCAGACAGTGGTTATCAGGGCATCAAAAAACACCACCAAAACAGTGAAATACCGACAAAATCCAGCAAACACAAGCCGCTGGACAAGGAGAAAAGACGGTATAACCGGCAGGTCGCTTCGCAGCGTATTGGCAATGAGCATACCATTGGTTTTATCAAGCGATTCAGGATAATCGCGGGGCGTTACCGCAACCGGCTCCGGCGTTTTGCCCTACGCTTTACACTCATTGCCGCTATCTGTAATTTCGAAATAGCTTAGTTTGGAAAGAAGTCTATTGATAAACAAGCGCTCCACCACCTACCGCGAACACAAAGCCGCCGTGTGCTGGTGGCGACGGCGGCGGGCGATGCGGCGTTTATTGCCCTGCTGCGCGAACAACCGACGCTCATCAAGCGCCCGGTCATTAGCTGCGGCGATGAGGTTTGGTTTGGTCTCGACGCCCCGCCTTTGCACAGCGATTAAGCCGCATCGTTATTCCTGCATTTCCCAAACGCCATGCAAATTCCATTTTTCTCACATATTCATGATGGCGAGCGGTTTTTACTTGCTGGCTGCGGTGGTGGTTATGACATTGCCGCCACTATTCCGCTCTATCTCTATTTACGCCAACAGGGCAAAACCGTCATCCTCGCCAACCTTTCCTTTACCCGGCTGGAATTTACCGATTGCGTCGAAATCGTGCCGGGTTGTTACCGGGTGGATGCGCATTCCGCTGGCGTACCGTATTTCCCGGAGAAATTCATTCACGAATGGTTAAGCGCACGCGGCGAATCGCCCGTTATTTATGCCTTTGCCAAAACGCTGGGCGTACAAAGCCTGCGGCGCGCGTATCAATATCTGCGTGAGCGGCATCAGCTTGATACGCTGGTATTGGCAGACGGCGGTACGGATAGTCTAATGTTTGGCGATGAGATTGGCATGGGGACGATTGTTGAAGACAGCCTTTCCATTTTGGCGGCAGCGCAGGCGGGATTCGCACGCAGTTATTTATGTGCAGTCGGTTTTGGTGTTGAGCAATATCACGGGCTGGATCATTATCCCTGCTTGCAAAATATCGCCACGCTCACCAAAGCGGGCGCGTATCTTGGTGCGCAGAGTCTGACTGCGGAAATGGCAGAAGGCGCGGCTTATTTGGCATTGGCAGATTTATTGAATGAACGCTTTACCGCGCATCAGAGTATTGTCGTCAATTCCATTGCATCCGCAATGCGTGGTGAATTTGGTGATTTCCATAGCATCGCGCGTACACGTGGCAGCGAGCAATTCATCAATCCGTTAATGCCGATCTATTGGTATTTCCAGTTGCCCGCAATTGCCGAACGGATTGTTTACCGCGATGCGGTGATGCCATCGGAGACGATGGCGGAATTTCTCACCGCTTTTCGGGATTATATTGGCAGCCATCCGCGCCGCAGCGGGCGGCGGGATTTGCCAATTTAGGCGCTGTTTACCATTCAGCCGTGAATCTTTGCAGGTTGGGTTAGCGCGC
>CAUVOF010000008.1:0-38084 GCA_963553325.1 uncultured Cardiobacterium sp. | reverse complement strand
TATCGCTTATGGGTGTCTTTTTTTGTAGCTGTTGCACTTGCATTGTAAATTCGCGACATACAGGGTAGCGGGGTTCGTGTATGTATAAATTTGTAGGTCGGGCATTTATGCAGGCGATGGATTTTGTCGCTGCGCGGCGTGCCTGCTGCCAACCTTCCCCCACGGGGGAAGGGGCAGAGCGGTGGTAGTTCACAGTAGTCGGTTTACATACAGGGTAGCGGGGTTCGTGTATGTATAAATTTGTAGGTCGGGCATTTATGCCCGACAAATCCCATTCACAATGTCGGGCATAAATGCCCGACCTACGGTTGCTTTCAGGCGGCGTGTTTGCTGCCGCCTCAGCCGTTCAAAAATTAAAAAACGCCTCATGCGCGCCGCTGGCGGTTTTGCTGACCAGCGCCGCTTTCAGGGTGGCGATGACGGTTTCATGCGGAATGCCGGCGTGCGCGGCGGGGATGGTCTCTTTCAGCTTGTACAAGGTGATGCGTGCCGAGGGCAGCGGCTCTGGTTGCAGCAGGAAGCGGAAATAGGCATCGCCCAAGCGCAGGTAATAGTGCCAAAGGAAATCGCGCGGCGCGCTGTCCGCGGCGGGTTCTGCCCAGAGGGCGGCATCTTGTGCGGCGTCCAGCCACCATTCGTTAGGGATGACAGGTAGCGGGAAAGGCAGGCTGTCGCTTACCTGTTGCAGACGTTGCCGGGCGGCGGCATCAAGTGCGGTTTTTTGGAAGGTCATGGCGTTGCTCCGAATGATTCGTTCAAGGAAGGCGGCAGTATAGCGCGCCCGCCTGGGGCAAAGCGGGTGGACTAAGCGACGGTCGCCACCGCTTCGCCGTTGTCAAACAGCAGGATGCGTTCCGGCCAGCGCAGGGCGGCGAGGCGGTAGGCGGAATGCTCCGGCGCGATGCCGCTTGCGCGCTCACGCCAGCGCGCGCCGACGCCGTAATCGCAGCAGAAAACGTTACGCCGCGCGCCGTGCCAGTGATTCGGCGGGAAGGGAAAGAGCGGGTTGGGCGGTTCGCGCCAGTAGCGCCAGTAATGGCCGATGATGACCGCGGTATCGTCGCGGTAGTCGTCCCACCAGGCGGTGCGCTCGACGAAGCGCCAGCGGCCGCCGGCGTAAAACGGTGCGGCGGCGAGGGTTTCCAGGCCACAGGTGAGGACACGCACCGGGTTGCCGCGGCTATAGTAGAGGTCGCGCGCAGCGCTGGCAGGGCGCAAGGCGGGCGGATGTTCCGGGTCGCTCAAATCGTCGCCGTGTTGGTGTTCTTCTTGCCAGGCGGCGTACCACGGCTGCGCCGGGGCATTGTCGTCCAGCGCGCGCTCCCACAGGCGGTGCTGCGCGATGAGGTCGTCCGTAGTCGCCGTGTGCAGACGGGCAACGGCGGCGGCGTCCCAGGCGGCATGGACGATGCGCAGGTCGTCGCGCTGCAATAGCAGCGGTTGGCGCTTGAGGAAGGCGATGAGCGCCGCTTTGCGCGCTTCCGGGTAGCGCTGCCACGGCGCGTAGATGACGGCATCGCGTGCGGCGCGGCGCTCGAAATACCAGCCGGAGCCGTCTTTGGCGTCGTTAAGTAGCAGGTTGATTTCGTGGTTGCCGAGGATGCTTTGCGCCTTGCCGCGCGCCTGCGCCTGCTGGTACCAGTCGAGCACGGCGGGGGTGTCCGGGCCGCGATCGACGAGGTCGCCGAGGAGGATGAGGTGGCGGCCTTGCGGGTGGTCGCCGTTTTCGTCGTAGCCGAGGTGGCGCAGCAGCGCTTGCAGCGCGGCAAACTGGCCGTGGATGTCGCCGATGATGTCGAGGCTGCCGGCGGGCAGGGTTTGGATGAGGGGCATGGTGGTGTAAAAAAGGCGGGTTGCCCCGCCTTTGTGGTTTAGTGCGCAAGTCCCTGCGCCAGCGCGGCACAGATGTCGTCGGCGTCTTCGAGGCCAACGGAGAGGCGGATAGCGCCGTCGCCGAGGCCGATGCGGGCTTTTTCTGCGGCATCGACGCGGCTGTGCGTGGTGCTGTCCGGGTGGGTGATGATGGTGCGGGCGTCGCCGAGGTTGCCGGTGTTGGACAACCAATCGCAGTGGTCAATCAGCCGCCACGCCGCTTCTTTGCCGCCTTTCACGTCGAAGCTGACCATGCCGCCGAAGCCGCCGTGCATTTGTTTCGCCGCCAGCGCGTGCTGCGGGTGGCTTTCCAGTCCTGGGTAGTAAACGCGGGCGATGGCGGGCTGTGCTTCCAGCCAGCGCGCCACCTGCAGCGCGTTTTTGCTGTGTTCGCGTACGCGCAGGGCGAGGGTTTCCAGGCTTTTCAGGTAGAGCCAGGCTTCAAAGGCGCCGAGCCCGGTGCCGATGCCGCGCATCAGTTGGTAGAGCGCGAGGCCGTCGGCTTCGTCTTTGCTGACGATGATGCCGCCGAGCGCCCGCCCCTGGCCGTCGATGTATTTGGTGGCGGAATGCACGCTGTAATCGGCGCCGAGCTCAAGCGGGCGCTGCAACACTGGGGTGGCGAAGCAGTTATCGACTGCCAGTTTGGCGCCGCCGGCGTGGGCGATGTTGGCAATGGCAGTGATGTCGCCGATGGCAAGCAGCGGGTTGGACGGGCTTTCGAGGAAAAGCAGGCGGGTGTTCGGCCGCATCGCCGCGCGCCAAGCGTCAAGGTCGGTCAGCTCGACCAGCGTGGTTTCGATGCCGTATTTGGCGAGCGTTTTCGTGAAGAGGTTGAGGATTGAGCCGAAGCAGTTGCGCGCGCAGACGACGTGGTCGCCCGCTTGCAGGGTGGCGAGCGCCAAAGTCAGGACGGCGCTCATGCCGCTTGAGGTAGCGGTGCCGCGCGCGCCGCCTTCGAGGTCTGCCATGCGGTCTTCAAAGGCTTGCACGGTGGGGTTGCCGAAGCGGCTGTATTGGAAGGCTTGCTCGCGCTCGGCAAAGATGTCGGCGGCTTGTGCGGCGCTTTCAAAGGTGAAGGATGAGGTGAGGTGCAGCGCCGGCGAGTGTTCGCGGTACTGGCTGCGGTAGTGGCTGCCGCGGATGGCGCGGGTGGCGAAGGCTTTTTTCTTGCTCATGCTGTGGGTTCCTTTAAGGTGGGGGAATTGGGGGCGTTTACATACAGGGTAGCGGGGTTCGTGTATGTAAATGGTTCAGGCAAATTCGTCGCTGACGTCTTGCCAGCTGCTGTAGTCAAACGGGCGGTCGTGGTAGTACGCCTCAAAGGCGGGCAGGACTTCGGCGGCGCTGGCGAAGGTGGTGCGGTAGTGCGTCCAGTCATCCGCGCTGCGGTAGATGCGCGCTTCGACGAGGTAAGGGCTGTTTTCGTCGTCTTCCGGGTTTTCGAGGGTGGTTTGTACGTAGTCTTCGCGCTCGTCGCTGTAGAGGGTGATGAATCCTTCGTCGCTGTAGGGCAGCTCGACGATGTCGCCGCGCAGGGCGTCGTAGTTCGTGATGGGTTCTTCGCGGTTTTGCGTGCTGATGTGTTTCATGTGGCGCTCCGACAGAAACGTTGACGGGAGCTTGCGCTCCCGTTGTGTGTGGTTATTGGGTGGATTCGAGGCCGTTCAGGGTAGGCTCTTCAACCATTGGGGTTTGCGACAGGTCAGATTGCAGCACGCCGCTGTTTTCATCGAGGACGACGGGTTGCGCGGCGCCGTTATTGTCGCCGCTGTTGGGCTTTTTTCTTTCACCTTTCAGGTTGGAGTTAATCCATTCGTGGACTTTCGGCGAGAGTTGTTCGTAGCCCCAGCTCGCCATGCTTTCAAAGTAGGGGGCGAGGGTGGATTCTTGCCACTTTGGCAGTTTGTCCGGGGTGCCGACGGTGAATTTGAGGCCAAAGACGATAAGCACGCCAATCAGCACGCCGCGCAATGTGCCGAGGATGAGGCCGAGCAAGCGGTCGAGGAAGCCGAGGCCGGTCGCTTTCAGCACTTGCGAGATGAGCAGATTAACGACGCCAATGAGGAAGAGGACGCCGATGAAGATGCCGCCAAAGGCTGCGACGTAGGCGATGTATTCGTCGGTCAGGACTTTATTGACGTAGGTTTTGGCGACCGGTTCGGCGAACATCCAGGCGGCGTAGAGCGCGACACCCCAGGCGATGAGCGAGAGGATTTCTTTGGCGAAGCCGCGCATCAGACCGACCAGCGCCGAGATGGCAAGCGCACCACCAAGGGCGATGTCTATCCAGTTGAGGTCATTGAGTTCCATGGTGAGTTTTCTCCGGTTATGTGGGGGTTAGCGGGTAACTTGGCGGGCGCTGATGCCCTCTTTGTCAAGGATGCCAAGATAGGTTTTGACGTCTGCCGTGGATAGCGGGCCAACGAAGACGCGGTGCATGTTTTGCCCATTGACCAGCGTCAGCTCGGTATCGACCGGCCAGCCGCGTTTTTTCAGCTGCGCCAGCAGTTTGTCGGCGTTTTCTTTGTTGGTATATGCGCCTGCCTGTATCCACGAGCCGCCCTTGCGCGGTTTGGCTTTTTCTGCAGCGGCAGGCGCGGCGGCGGTGTCGTTGGCAGCGACTGCCGCGTTCGTGTCTTTGCGGCTGTTGCTCTTGCCAGCTGTGGGATTGCTCAGCACCGGCTGCGGTGTGTCGTCGTCCGCAGTAAGGGATTCCAGGGTCATGGCGGGCGGCGGTTCTTCTTGCGCGGCCATTTCTGGCGGCGGTAAGGGCGCGGGGGTAATGGTTTGGCTTTCGCCATTGATTTCGAGCGAGATGTCCTGCTGCAACACCGGCGGGATTTTCGGCGAAAACCAGTCATCAAGGACGATTAGGCCGATGAAGAGCAGGATGAGCAGCCCTATCAGGCGCAGCATCCAAGGATTCATGTGTGTTTCTCCAGTACGGCGGCGACGGTAACGAAGGAGCCAAAGACGACTACGGTGTCTTCAGGTTGCGCCAGCGTGCAGACGTGTTGGTAGGCGGCGTAAATGTCGCCGCATGATAGCAATTTTTCTGCAGCGATGCCCGCCTCGCGCGCGTGCGCGGCTAGGGTTTCCACGTCTGTACCACGCGCGCCGTCGAGGCCGCCCAACACCCATAAGTCGATTTCCGGCGCAAGGTGGCGGTAGATAGCGTGATGGTCTTTGTCGCGCAGCATGCCGCACAGGGCAATGAAGCGGCCGCCGTCGCGCGGCATGTTGTGCAGCCAGGCGGCAAGCACTTCGGCGCTGTCGGCGTTGTGGGCGACGTCTATCAGCCAGCGCGGCTCGCCGGGAAGTTGCATCAGCCGCGCCGGGTTTTGGGTGTGCAATATGGCTTTGGCGACGCGCGCGGCGTCGAGTTGCAGCCACGGTGCCAGTGCGGCGAGGCAAGCGGCAAGGTGGCCGTATTGGTGTGTGCCCGGCATCAGCGGCGGTTTGGGCAGGTTGGCGGCAAAGCCGGGGACGCGCACGGCGATACCGCCCGCCTCTTCTTCGGCGTGCAGTTCTGCGCCAAAGCGGTAGAGTTCGGCGCCGAGGCTGGCGGCGGTTGCAGCGAGTACCGCTGGCGGTGTGCGGTCGGCGAGGAAGACGCGCTGGTTGGCACGAAGGATGCCCGCTTTTTCGCGGGCGATGCTGTCGATGTTGTCGCCGAGCCAGTCTTGGTGGTCAAGGCCGATGCGGGTGATGATGGCGGCGTCGGCGTCGATGAGGTTGGTCGCGTCCAGCCGGCCGCCGAGGCCGACTTCCAGCACTGCGACCTGCGGTTGGCGGCGGGCGATGAGGTAGAAGGCGGCAAGCGCCGACCATTCAAAGTAGCTAAGCGAGATGTCGCCGCGTGCCGCATCAATGGCTTCAAAGGCGATAACCAGTTCGTCGGCATCAACCCATGCGCCGTCAAAACGGATGCGCTCGCGGTAGTCGCGCAGGTGCGGCGAGGAGAAGCTGGCAACGCTTGCCCCATGCGCGCGGCAGATGCCTTCCACCCAGCAGACGCAGGAGCCTTTGCCGTTGGTGCCGGCGACGGTGATGATGTGCTGTGCCAGGCGTGGCGCGCCCATCGCCCGCCAGACGTTGCCGATGCGTTCTAGTCCTAAATCCCAGGCCTTGTCGTGCGCGCTTTCCTGCCACGCCAGCCATTCGTCCAGGCTGCGCTTCATGAGGTTTCAGCGGGCTCCGCGTCGTTTTCGGCAGGGCTGTCCGCCACTGCGTCGGCGTAGTCGGCGGCAACCGGTGCGGCTTCCGGAGTGGGCTGCGCGTCTTCGTCGGCGGCAGGCAGCGGCGGCTGGTTCATCAGCATGCCGAGCAGGGCAGCGAGTTCTTCGCGCATGTGGCGGCGGTCGATAATCATGTCTATCGCGCCTTTTTGCAGGAGGAATTCGCTGCGCTGAAAGCCATCCGGCAGTTTTTCGCGCACGGTTTGTTCGATGACACGGGGGCCGGCAAAGCCGATGAGCGCGCCCGGTTCGGCGATGATGAGGTCGCCGAGCATGGCGAGCGAGGCGGAGACGCCGCCCATGGTTGGGTCGGTCAGTACCGAGATGAAGGGCAGGCCGGCGTCGCCCAAGCGGGTGAGGATGGCGCTGGTTTTTGCCATTTGCATCAGCGAGGTCAGCCCTTCTTGCATGCGCGCGCCGCCGCTGGCGGAGAAGCAGACAAAGGGCGTGCCTTCTGCCAGCGCGTATTCGGCGGCAAGGGCAAAGCGTTCGCCGACGACCGAGCCCATCGAGCCACCCATGAAATCGAATTCAAAGGCGGCAGCGGTCAGCGGGCGCTCGTAGAGCAGGCCGTGCATGGCGACCATGGCGTCGTGTTCTTCGGTTTTTTTCTGCGCCTGGGTGATGCGGTCGCGGTAGCGTTTGCTGTCTTTGAATTTGAGGAAGTCGGTCGGTTGCAGCCCGACGCCGATTTCTGTGGTTTTGCAGCCGGGGTCAAAGAGCTGGGTCAGCCGCGCGCGCGCGCCGATGCGCATGTGGTGGCCGCATTTGGGGCAGACGTGCTGGTTATGCGCGAGGTCTTGTGCGTAGAGGACTTCGTTGCAGCCGTCGCATTTTTTCCAGAGGCCATCGGGGACGGAGGGGTTTTTGTTGCGGGTTTTGATGCGCGACGGCATCAGGCTGTCGAACCAGCTCATGTTTGCTCCTGGTCTATGTGGGTGCGGATGTCGCGGATGAAGGCGGCGGCGGCATCGCTTAGGGATTCGTTGGCGGTGAAGGCGTCATGCAGGCGGGCGACCAAGGCGCTGCCGATGACGACGCCATCGGCGAGTTCCGCCATTTGTCGCGCCGTTTTGCCGTCGCGGATGCCGAAACCGATGCAGACGGGGACGTCCGTCTCGTTTTTCAGCGTGCGAATGTCGGCGGCGATGGCGTCGGCTTGTGCTTCTTGTGTGCCGGTAACGCCGCGTAATGACACGAAATAGAGAAAGCCGCTCGCCTGCTGCACGATGTGTTGGCGACGGTCGGCGGTGGTGGTCGGCGCGACCAACATGATAGGGGTGATGCCGCTCGCCTTGAGGTCGGCATCGTAGTCGGCGAGTGCTTCCACCGGGCAATCGACGAGAATCACCGCGTCGCCGCCAGCAGCGGCGATGTCTGCCATCGCGCGGGCAAAGCCGGCGCGCTCGAAGCTGTTGAGATAACCCATCAAGATCAGCGGCGTCTCGTGGTCTTTTGCACGGAATTCGCGCACGCTGGCGAGCGTTTGCGCGAAGGTCACGCCACGCGCCAGCGCGCGTTCGTTCGCCTGCTGGATGGTTTCGCCGTCGGCAGCGGGGTCGGAGAAGGGGATGCCGAGTTCCAGCACGTCCGCGCCGCCCGCGACCAGCGCGTGCAGCACGGCGGCGGTCTGCGCCGGGTCGGGGTCGCCGGCGCTGATGTAGGGGATGAGCGCCTTGCGTCCTTGTGCCTTGAGCGCGGCGAAACGGGCGGGCAGGCGTGGCTGTGCGGCAGCGGGCGGGGTTGAGGGTTCGGCGGGTTTTGCCGCGAAGAGTCGTTGTAAGAATGAAATCATGGCTGCCTCACAAGCTGATGCCGTCGCGGGTGGCGATGGTGTTGATGTCCTTGTCGCCACGGCCGGAGAGATTGACGATGATGCGTTTGCCCGCGCCCAGTTCGCGTGCCAGCTTCATGCCGTAGGCGACGGCGTGCGCCGATTCCAGCGCCGGGATGATGCCTTCGAGGCGGCAGAGGTCGTGGAAGGCGGCAAGTGCTTCGTCGTCGTTGATGGCGACGTACTGCGCTCGTCCCGTTTCTTTCAGCCAGGCGTGTTCCGGGCCGACACCGGGGTAATCAAGCCCAGCGGAGACGGAATGCGTTTCCGCGATTTGCCCGTCGTCGTTGCTCATCACATAAGTGCGGTTGCCGTGCAGCACGCCGACCGGCGCGTTGGCAGTAAGCGGCGCGGCGTGCGCGCTGGTTTCAATGCCATGTCCGCCCGCTTCAACGCCATAAAGCGCGACCGGGTCGTCGTAAAACGGATAGAAAAGACCGATGGCGTTTGAACCGCCGCCGACACAGGCAACGACTGCATCGGGCAGCGCGCCGAAATGCGCCTGCGCCTGCGCTTTTGCTTCCTCGCCAATCACTTTCTGGAAATCGCGCACCAGCGCCGGGTAAGGGTGCGGACCAGCGGCGGTGCCGATGATATAAAAAGTGTTATCGACGTTTGCCGCCCAGTCGCGCAGCGCTTCATTCAGCGCGTCCTTGAGCGTGCGGCTGCCGGCGGTAACTGGCACGACGGTCGCGCCGAGCAGCTTCATGCGATAGACGTTCGGCGCCTGCCGCTGCACATCGTCGGCGCCCATATAAACGACGCATTCCAGCCCCAAGCGCGCAGCAACGGTAGCGCTTGCCACGCCGTGCTGCCCGGCGCCGGTTTCGGCAATCACCCGCGGCTTGCCAAGGCGGGCGGCCAAGAGCGCCTGGCCGATGGTGTTATTAATCTTGTGCGCGCCGGTGTGGTTCAAATCCTCGCGCTTCAGCCAGATTTCCGCACCGCCGGCTTTTTCCGAGAGGCGTTTGGCGAAATACAGCGGCGAGGGACGACCAACATAATCGGCGAGTTCCGCGCGGAACTGCGCCCAAAAAGCGGGGTCGCCAGCGGCGGTCTGCCAGGCATCCTGCAATTGCAGCACGGCTTGCATCAGCGTTTCGGCGACAAACTGCCCGCCAAAACGACCAAAATAGCCGCGCGCGTCAGGGAGTGATTGATTCATAAGCATTCCTTACGGCGATAACAAAGGCGCGCATTTTAGCAGAGGACTTTTGCCCCGGCGCGCTTTCCACGCCGCTCGACACATCGACCGCAAACGGGCGAAAACGGCGAATCGCCTCGCCAACATTGCCCGCGTGCAAACCGCCGGCGAGGATGAGCGGGCGCTCGCTCGGCGGCAGGAGCGACCAGTCAAAGGTCTCGCCGCTGCCGCCCGTTTGCGCCTTGCCAAACGCGTCAAACAAAAAGGCGCTGCTGTCGGGATATTGCGCGAGCCAGGTGGCGGCCGCATCGGCGCTGGACAAATCACGCATCGGCACCGCCTTGAACCAGCGGCGGCCGAACTGGCGGCAATAAGCGGCAGGTTCCGTGCCATGAAACTGCAACTGGTCAAGCGGCACGGCGGCAAGCGTCGCCCGCACCGTGTCGGCAGGCGCATCAACGAACAGCCCGACCGCGCTCACCAGCGGCGGCACCAGCGCCAGCAGTTTTTCCGCCTGCGCGAGCGACACATGGCGCGGCGAGCGTTCATAAAAGACAAAGCCGAGGGCATCGGCGCCGCAGTCAATGGCGGCTTTGACATCATCAGTGCGGGTCAGGCCGCAGATTTTGATTCGGGTGGGCATAGAAAATAAAAGATGGCGAAAACGCGCAATATACCGACAAGCAGACAAGCGGGAAAAGCCTTCAGTGGCGGCAGTTACAATCTGCTGAAAACACACCGCCATTTATGGCTATAGCGCGCCAGGCGCGGTTGTCGCGGCAAGAAAAAATCCGTATCTTGCATTTCATCAGCAACGGCTTTCCATCAAACATTAGGAGCATGAAGAAATGGCTGCAAAAGAACCAACTATTTGGCAGTTGAATAATCGCAGGCTTACTCGGAATTCATGGTGGTTTAAGCTGGGCATCCCTGCCACAGTAAATTTCCCCGAATATTTTGCGCTGGAAGCAAAAGAAGATAAAACACCACAAGAAATAGAGCTAAGAAAAAGCATTAGCAACAAAATCATTGAGATAATCCATTTATATCGTAATCACCAAACGCTTCCCGCAGAAATCTTACCCCACACAATGTACGCAGATTTTCAAATTATGTATGCCGCTGTTCCCCGGGAATACCTGGCGCGAATGCCCCCACTCTTTGCAATTAGCGATGGTTATATCGTGATTACCGAACCATTGTTAGCGGTTTTACGTAAATTCCGCTTGGGCAGCACACAAATCGTTCCGGTCAAGCTGCGTGATAAAACAACCAATGAATTACTCAGCGAGCAGACTTATTACTTCATCAATGTCTGCGAGCGGCATAGTTATTGTTCTCTCGAATTTAGCGACCCTTCCTTAAGAAAACTCCCCATTAAAGACCGCGTTTTGTACCATTCACCCAGCGACAAGGCGACTGCAAATAAATTTATCTTTTCCAAGCAAGCGCTGGATTGCCCAGTAGATATTTGGCATGACCCTTTGATTTATGGTTCAATCTTTTTCTCTCATGCTTTATCTATGGCAATTTACAAAGCAAAATTAAATAAAGGTTTTTACCTGTTCGCCTGCAATTTGGCTTAGGTTTTCATTTGGGGCAATGCGGCTTGCCACGCGCATCATATTATTCTTGTTATAGCCATCCACCGAAAGCCTCATACGGTGTTGCGCTGCCTCGCCGTACTAGTTGTACTGTCTTTGGCAGCACGCCTTGTCTGAAACTTTCGGTGTATCGCTATAAATTGTTGTATGCCGCACCCCTTCAGCTCCCGCTTTGGGCTTCGCTCTGCAGGGGGGGAACAGAGCAGTTTCTAGGCGACGGGCGACGATTGATAGGTATTGGTGCGAATTCAACTATCGCTACTTTCGCCGCGCTCTGGCAGCAGAAAACAGGCAATAAAAAACACGCCTAAAGCGTGTTCTTTGAATGCGGGCAGTTTGGCATCCCCAAGGGGATTCGAACCCCTGTTACCGCCGTGAAAGGGCGATGTCCTAGGCCTCTAGACGATGGGGACAAAATGTGATGGAAACTACTTGGTTTGAGGGTTCCCGAAATAACGTGATGCCGAATTGGCATCCCCAAGGGGATTCGAACCCCTGTTACCGCCGTGAAAGGGCGATGTCCTAGGCCTCTAGACGATGGGGACATTTGGTGGAGCTAAGCGGGATCGAACCGCTGACCTCCTGCATGCCATGCAGGCGCTCTCCCAGCTGAGCTATAGCCCCGTTTCGGGAAGGCGCGCATTCTATGCACAACACCCGCCTTCGTCAAATGGCAAACAGCTTTTTTTTGTTTATCCCTGATTTTGCGCGATATATTCCGCGGCAAATTGTAAGCGGCGCAGAATTTCTGCCCGCTCCAGCAGCGATAGTGTTACCGCCAAATCGGGCGACGGCGCGCCGCCGGTTACTGCCAACCGCGCCGGTTGTCCGACTTTGCCAAAGCCAACGCCGTTTGCTTCCACGCAGGCAGCGATGGCGTCGTGCAGGGTTTCTGCGTTTACCTCAGCGAGCGCGGCGACGCGCGTTTGCAAGTCTTGTAGTAACTGCGCGGTTTCTCCGCCCTTGAACGCTTTTTTCGCCGCGTCCGCCGGGAAGGTCGTGGGCGCGACGAATATCCACGCCATGTTTTCTGCCATTTCGCGCAGCGTCTTCGCCCGCTCCTGGTAATGCGGAATGGCGCGCAGCACCGTCGCTTCATTAACGGTAATGTCCAGCGCGGCGAAATGCGGCAGCAACTGCGGCAGCAGCGCTTCCGGCGCGGTTTCTTTTATATAGTGCTGATTCAGCCAGCGTAGTTTTTCGGTGTTGAAGGTGGAAGCAGCGCTGTGCACGTCTTCAATGCAGAAAAACTGCAACATCTCGTCGATGCTGAAGATTTCCTGGTCGCCGTGCGCCCAGCCGAGACGCACCAGGTAATTGAGAATCGCCGGCGGCAGGTAGCCTTCGCGGCGGTAATCGAGGACGTTGGTCGCACCGTGCCGCTTCGACAGTCGCTTGCCGTCGTCGCCGAGAATCATCGGCACGTGCGCAAATTCCGGCACGTCGTAACCAAGCGCGCGGTAAAGGTTAATCTGCTTCGGCGTGTTGCTGACGTGGTCTTCGCCGCGAATCACCAGCGACACTTTCGCCGCCGCATCATCGACCACCACGCAGAAATTGTAGGTCGGCGCGCCATCGGAACGGCGGATAACCCAGTCATCGAGTTCGCTGTTGTTGATGGTTACCACGCCACGCACTTTATCGTGCCAGCTCACGCTGCCTTCGAGTGGGTTTTTGAAGCGCACTGCGGGCGTCACCCCCGGCACCGGTTCGCCGCCGTCGCGGTATTTGCCGTTGTAACGCTGCGGCAGACCGAGGCGCTTCTGCTCCTCGCGCATCGCTTCCAGCTCCTCCGGCGTGCACCAGCAGTAATACGCCTGCCCGCGCGCAATCATCTCTTCGATAATCGCGTCGTAATCGGCAAAACGCTTGCTTTGATAGACGATTTCACCGTCATGATGCAGACCGAGCCAGTTCAGCCCGTCCAAAATCACCTGGGTGGAAGCCTCGGTCGAGCGCTCCACATCCGTATCCTCAATGCGCAGGCGGAACACGCCCTGATGCTGGCGCGCATGCAGCCAACAATAAAGCGCGGTGCGCACGCCGCCGATATGCAAATCGCCGGTCGGGCTGGGGGCAAAACGGGTAACAACCATAAAAACCTCTACAATAACAAACAAAAACAGCGAGCGACCCGCCAAATAAGGCGACATTTTACCGCTTAAACCCCACCGCCTGCACCCGCACGCATATAATGTCGCCCTTTCATCCAACCTGGAACGCACACATGACCCCAAGCAACATCCTGCAACTCATTCACGACGAAAACATCGAATACCTCGACCTGCGCATCACCGACAGCAAAGGCAAAGAGCACCACATCACCTACCCGGCGGACATCGACGAAGACTTCTTTGAAGAAGGCAAAATGTTCGACGGCTCCTCCTTCGCCGGTTGGAAAGGCATCCACAACTCCGACATGATCCTCATGCCTGACCCGGCAACCGCCTACATCGACCCCTTCTACGCGCACAAAACCCTCGTCCTCACCTGCGACATCATCGAGCCGGACACCATGCAGGGCTATGCGCGCGACCCGCGTTCGCTTGCGCGCCGTGCCGAGGCATATCTCAAATCCACCGGCATTGCCGACAGCGCCTACTTCGGCCCAGAGAACGAATTCTTCATTTTCGACGAAATGAAATACCAGACCAGCATGCACAAAGTGATGTTTGAAATCGTCAGCGAAGAAGGCATCTGGAACAGCGCCGCCGACATCGAAACCGGCAACAGCGGCCACCGACCGAACGTCAAAGGCGGCTACTTCCCCGTCGCCCCGGTCGATTCCCTGCACGACCTGCGCGCGGAAATGTGCGAACTGCTAACCCGCGTCGGCCAAGGCGTGGAAGTGCAGCACCACGAAGTTGCTACTGGCCAATGCGAAATCGGCGTGCGCTATAACACCCTGGTACGCAAGGCCGACGAAGTGCAGCAGCTGAAATACATCATCCACAACGTTGCCCATGCGGCGGGCAAAACGGCGACCTTCATGCCCAAACCCATCGTCGGCGACAACGGCTCCGGCATGCACGTTCACATCTCGCTCATCAAAGACGGCAAAAACCTCTTCAGCGGCGACGGCTACGGCGGCCTTTCCGACCTTGCCCTCTACAGCATCGGCGGCATTATCAAGCACGCGCGCGCCTTAAACGCCTTCACCAACCCCTCGACCAACAGCTACAAACGCCTCGTGCCGCATTTTGAAGCGCCCATCATGCTCGCCTACTCCGCGCGCAACCGCAGCGCCTCTATCCGCATCCCCTACATCACCAACCCGAAAGCGCGACGCATCGAAATCCGCTTCCCTGACTCCACGGCCAACCCCTACCTCGCCTTCTCCGCGCTTCTGATGGCCGCGCTGGACGGCATCAAAAACAAAATCCATCCAGGCGAGGCGATGGACAAAGACCTTTACGACTTGCCGCCGGAAGAAGCGGACAACATCCCGCAAGTTGCCTTCTCGCTCGAACAGGCGCTGGACGCACTCGAAGCCGACAACGCCTTCCTCAAACAAGGCGACGTCTTCACCGACGACCTGCTCAAAGGCTACATCGAGCTAAAACGCCAAGAAGTCGAACGGATGCGCCTGCAAGTGCACCCGCTGGAATTTGAGCTGTACTACAGCTGCTAAGCCAAGCAAAACGCCCTGCACGGAACCCCGTTGCAGGGCGTTTTACTATTGGGCGCGGTCAGAAATACAAACACACCCTTTTCCCGTCGTGGCTTAGCATTTCCACTTCCATGTCGTAAAGCGCGCTGATGTTTGCGCCGTTCAGCACTTCGTTGGTGGTGCCGCTGTGGCGGATGCGGCCGTGCTGCATGGCGACGACGTGGTCGGCGTAGTGCGCGGCGTAGTTGATGTCGTGCAGGACGACGAGGATGGTTTTGCCGTAGTCGTCCACCGCCTGGCGCAGGTTCGCCATCAGGTTGCGCGCGTAGTGCATGTCGAGGTTGTTCAGCGGCTCATCGAGCAGGATGTAGTCGGTGTCCTGGGCGAAGGTCATGGCAACCAGCGCGCGTTGTCGTTGCCCGCCGGAGAGCGCGTCGATGTAGGTGTGGCGCAGGTCGGCAAGGTCAAAGTAAGCGAGGGTGCTGTTGATGATGTCGCGGTCGTGCGCGCGCGGGCGGCCACGGTGGTAGGGGAAGCGGGCGAAGGTCAGCAGCTCTTCGATGGTGAGGCGGCTCATGAAGCGGGTTTGTTGCTGCAAGATGGCGAGTTTGCGCGCAATGGCGCGGCTGTCGCTGGTGGCGATGTCGAGGGTATCGACGCGGATGCTGCCGCTTTGCAACGGGTTCAGGCGGGCGATGAGCGAGAGCAGGGTGCTTTTGCCCGCGCCGTTTGGCCCGATAAGAGCGATGATGCCGCCGGGGGCGAGTTCGAGGTTGATGTTGTGCAGGATGGGCTTGTTGCCGATGCGGTAGTCGAGGTTTGAGATAGTAATCATGGCTGTTTGCGGGCAAGGAGCAGGTAGAGGAAGACGCTGCCGCCGATGCCTTCGATGAGGATGCTCAGTGTGGCGGCGAAGTGGAAGACGCGCTCAAACAGTGTCTGGCCGATGATGAGGATGGCGCAGGCGAGCAGGCAGGCGGCGGGTAGCTGAATGGCGTGGTAGGGCACGGGGAATAGACGGCAGACCAGCGCGCTCACCAAAAGCCCGAAGAACAGCGTCGGGCCGACGAGCGCGGTCGAGACGGCGACCAACAGCGACACGGTGAGCAGCAGCGTCAGCAGTTCGCGCTGGTAGGCGACGCCGAGGTTTATCGCCTGTTCGCGCCCCAGCGCAAGGATGTCCAGTGTGTGGCGTTTGTACCAGAACCAGGCGAGGCAGGCGCTGATGATAAGCCCGGCGGGGAGGATGAGGTCGGCGCGGGCGCGGTCAAAGCGGGCGTAGGCGACCGCCTGAAAGCTGGTGTAGGCGGCGGGGTCGAGCATGCGCGCCATCAGGTCGGTGAGCTTGCTGCACAGCACGCCGAAGATGATGCCGATGAGCAGCAGGCGGTAGATGTCACGCGCGAGCAGCGGCAGGAAGGTGGCAAAAAGGACGGCCGCGGTGGCGGTCATCAAGGCGGTGTCGAGGTAGAACTGCCACAGCGGCGGGCTCGCCGCCTGCGCGACGGTTGTCCCGGCGAGGAAAATGACCAGCATTTTCGAGAGCAGATAAAGCGCATCGAGGCCGATGATGGACGGCGTCAGGATGCGGTTGGCGGTGAGCGTTTGGAACACCATCGTCGCGCTGGCGATGGCGCTGCCGACGAGCAGCATCGCCAGCAGCTTCTGCCCGCGATAGGGCAAAACGAAGCCCCAGTTGCCCTCGGCGTGATAGCAAAGGTAGAAGACAATGCCAGCGCAGACGATGGCGGCGAGAATGGCGAGACGTTTATGCGGCATGGCGCACCGGTTTGAGTAGCAGATAGAAGAAAAGCACCGCGCCGATGATGCCGAAGACGGTACTCACCGGCACCTCATAAGGAAAGCGGACGAGGCGGGCGATGATGTCGGCGATGAGCAGAAGCAGCGCGCCAAGCCAGGCGACCCAGGGCAGGCTGCGGCGCAGGTTGTCGCCGCTGAAACGGCGGACGATGTTCGGCATCACCAACCCCAAAAAAGCAATGCTGCCGACGGTAATCACCACCAGCGCCGTCATCAGCGACACCGCTGCCATTGCTAGCACCACCAGTTGGCGGTAGGGCAGGCCGAGCGATTTGCTCATCTGCTCGCCCATGCCGATGATGGTAAGGCGGTCGGCGAACCAGTAGAGCAGCGCGGCAATCGCGCCGCCGAGCCAGAGCAGCTCATAGCGGCCACGCAGCACCGCGGAAAAATCGCCGGAAAGCCAAGTGGTGAGCAGTTGCAGCGCCTCATATTGATAGGCGAAGAAAAAGGCGATGGAAGCGATGATGCTGCCGTAAATCAGGCCGACCAGCGGCAACAGCAGCGGTTCCTGCGGCGGCACGCGGCGGGCGATGGCGAGAAAACCGAGCATGGCGACAAAGGCACAGCTTGCCGCGACCGCCATATTGGCAAGCAGCGGCCAATGCGGCGTGAGCAGGGTGGTAGCGACGATGCCGAGCATTGCGCCCTGCGCGGTGCCGGCGGTATTCGGCTCAACGAAGCGGTTATGCACGGCAAGCTGCATGATGAGCCCGGCGACGGACAAACTGGCGCCAACGAGAACGATGGCAAGGGTACGCGGCAGGCGGCTAATCCAAAACAGCGACCAGTCGATGTTTTTGACGCCGATGGCGATGCTGACGGCCATCGCGGCAAGCAAGGCGAGCGCGGCGAGCAGGGGGCGGGTGTAGTGGGGCATGGGGTTCATGTTGGTTTGTGGCGGGTGTAGCGATAAAGCGCTAAATGCGAAGCGTTATTATAGGCAGATTGGCGGTGCGTCCGCCGCTTTTGCTTTGCCACAGGCGGGGTTACACTGCGCCCGACCTTCAACCGGAGATTCTCATGAAACCTTTTTTCCGCATCTTTAGCGTCCTTGCCCTCGTTTTTTGCGTGGCGACGGCGCATGCCATCGCGCCGGATGCGCTCACCATTGGCAAAGAACCCGTCGTTGATCAGGCGGAAATGCTGTCCGCCGACGATGAAGCGGCGCTTAACCAAAAATTGCGTGCCTTGCAGCAAGCGCAGGTAATGCAGGGAGCGGTGGTGCTGGTCGATGATTTGGCGGGCAAGCGCGATTTTGACTACGGCATGGCGGTTTTTTCCCGCTGGCAACTGGGCGACCGGGAGCGCAACGACGGTTTGCTTATTCTCTTGAGCAAAAAGGAACACGCCATCCGCATCATCACCGGGCGCGGTTTGGAAGAAGCTATTCCCGACGCCTTTGCCAAACAGGTGATTAACGGCATGGTGCCGCATTTCCGCGCCGGCAATTTCGCCGCCGGGCTGAATGCCGGGGTGGACAGCCTCGCCGCCCAATTGCAGGCGGAGCCGGAGGAACGCGCCAGCAATCTCGCCCAATTCGCCACAGAAGACATGGCGACGGATAGCACGCAAACCGGCCCGGCGCTTTCCCTTATCCTCGCCATCGCTGCCGCCTGTTTTCGTTCGCTTCGCACACGCGCGCTGCTGCTAGCGCTGGCAGGCGGCGGCATTTGTCTCCTGCCTGGGCAAACGCTGCTACATGTATCGGTCATGATGCTGTTTTCCTTTGTCCTGGCGGGCATTTTGCGCGGCATTATTCGCGGCCTGGCAGGCGGTGGACGGAGTTATCACGATGACAGCGATGATGATAATGACGACGACGACAATAACAGCAGCCTCTGGCTTACTAGCAACCACTACCGCGATCGCGTTTCTTCGTCGTCCTCGTCGTCTTCGTCGTCTTCGTCATCATCCAGCGATTACAGCGGCGGTGGCGGCGATTCGTCCGGCGGTGGCGCGGGCGGTTCGTGGTAAGCGGGCGATAGCTTTCCGCAAGAGCGCTTGCCAGCTAGAGACGGCGGCGGATGCGGCGCTGTTCGACGCTAAGGTCGGGCGGCGGCAGGTAGGGTTTGAGCTGCCACTGTAGTTGCGTGGTATCGACGTCGTGCTGCTGCCAGGCGCGTTCGAGGTGGTGCCGGCATTCTTGCAGGGTTTCCAGCGGCACGTTGGCGGCGAGGGCGATGTGGTTTTTGCCGCTTTGCGTCAGGCGGTAATCGTCTTTCCACGGCAAGAGGCGGGCGAGTGCCTGGTGGCTGGTCTGCGGGTAGATTTTGCTGCGGCGGATGGCGTTTGCCGTGGGCAGGATAAAGAGGTCGTCCAGCCGCCCTTCGATGCCGCGCACCGCCTGGGTGCTGTTGCCGCAGGGGCAGGGGTTGGGCGCGTCGCTGAAGATGTCGTCGAGGCGGTAGCGCACCAGCGGCAGGGCGTGCGTGCCGAAGGCGGTGATGCGCGGCAGGTAATGCTCGCCGTCCAGCCATTCTTTTTCGAGGTGGTATTTTTCTTCGGCAAGGTGCAGGCGGCCATGCGGGCAGGTAACGCCCAGCACGCCTTCCACGCCCTGGTAAATGTCGCCAACCACCGCGAACTGGCGGCGCAGGGCGAGGCGGTCGCGCGCGGTCATTACTTCGCCGCTGTTATAGACGCGCTCGCAGCGGGGCAATTCGAGGCGGCCTTCCATCAGCTCGCGCAGCAATGCCAGCAGGATACTCGCCGGGGCGATGATGATATGCGGCTGCTGGTGTTGCAGTTTTTTCAAAAGCCAGGCGGGGTCGTCCTGGATGTCGTAGCTGTGCAGGGTCAGCGCTGCGCTGGTGAGCTCGTAACAGGGAACGTTGTTGCCGCGGTAGTAGCAGGCGATGCTGAGGCTTGGCGGCAGGTCGTCCGGGTAGAGACGGGCGAGGATGGTGCCGATGCGGTCGAGGCGTTCTTCGTGGCTGATGGGGAAAGCGCGCCGCCGCCCTTTGCTGCCTGCGGACAGCAGCGGGATGTAGTCGCGGGCAAACCAGCTGTAATCGCGCGAGATGTCGGCGCGCACACCACGGGCGAAGACTTCTTCGTGCTGCAGGCCGAGGGTGTTGATTTGGTCAAAATCGCGGACGAGGTCGGGCGCGCTTACCGGCGGCCAACTGTCGAGCGGCGTGCCGAGGTATTCGCGGTAATACGGGCTTTGCGGCAGGATTTCTTTGTAGAGTCGCAGCAGCATCCGCCGCTGCCACTGTTCTAAAGTGTCGCGGTCGGTGAAATGCTGGCGGCGGTTGCGCTGGTAGGCGGCGAGGATTTCGTAGAGTTTGGCCTGATGCGGCATAACAGGTCTTTGTCTGAAGAATGCGGGCGGCGCTTACGCCATCACCGTGCCGAAAATCTTGTCGCCCGCGTCGCCGAGGCCGGGGATGATGTAGCCGTTTTCATTGAGATGGCTGTCAAGGGCGGCGGCATAGATGCGCACGTCGGGATGCGCGTCATTGACCAGCTTGACGCCTTCGGGCGCGGCGACCAGCACCAGTGCCTTGATGTCCTTGCAGCCTTTGCTTTTCAGCAGGCTGATGGTGGCGACCAGCGAGCCGCCGGTGGCAAGCATCGGGTCGATAATCCACGCCGGGCGCTCATCCATTTTGCTGGTAAATTTTTCAAAGTAGGAAACCGGTTGCAGCGTTTCCTCGTCGCGTTGCAGGCCGACGACGCTGATTTTCGCGGTCGGAATCAGGTCAAGCACGCCGTCGAGCATGCCCAGCCCGGCGCGCAGAATGGGCACGACGGTCAGCGTCTTGCCAGCGATGCGCCGCCCCTCAATCTCGCCGCTCCAGCATTGCAGCGTATAAGGCTCGCTCGGCAGTTCGCGGCTGGCTTCATACGCCATCAACCGCGCCAGTTCGCGCGTCAGCGTGCGGAAGTGGTAGCTGCTGCAATCGGCCTTGCGTAGCAGCGAGAGTTTGTGGGCAACCAAAGGGTGATCGATAACCGTGATATTCATGACAACTCCCATGACGAAAAGATGACGACATTATATATAGCTAGACACCATAAAGCCTCAGACAAGGCGCGCCGGCGAAGGCAGTACGCATTTGTACGGCGAGGCGGCGCAACACCGTATGAGGCTTTATGGGATAGCTATAATGCCGCCTTTTATCCGGAACGAACCTCATGACCTGCTGGCACATCCTCGGCATCGCGCCGACGCGCGACGAAGCCGCCATCAAGCGCGCCTACGCGCAACTGCTGAAAAAACACCGCCCCGACCGCGACCCGGACGGCTTCATCCGCCTGCGCGAGGCCTATGAAACGGCGCTGGCGGGCGGCGGGCAGCATGGCACCTTCAGCGATTACGCAGAAGCCAATGAGCCCGCGCCGCTGCTTGACGTGCGCACGCTGCGCCGCAGTTGGCGCCAGGCAAAAAGCGACGCGGCACTCTTGGCGCTGTTGCAGGAACAAAGCGCGGCGCTGCCAACCATCGACGAGCAGCTCGATTTCCGCGACCTGCTGGCGAGCTGGATTGAAGGGCGCGACCGCCCGCAGCGTTACCCGCAAAGCCTCATTTGGGCGATTGAGAAATTCCAGCTACTGCGCGGCCTGCCGGACGATGACCCCTTGCGTGATGACTACCTGCGCGCCCTCATCCACACCGGCGCGCGCGACAAAGTGCTGCGCGTCCTTGCCCGCCGCAGTCCGGAACTCGGCGGCTGGTTGGCGCTTACCGGCTGGCGGCAGCGCCTTGCCGGGTTGGGCAATATTTTCGTCCTGGATAACCAGCGGCTGATAGAAATTCAGCTCGCCCGTCTGCAAACCGCACTGCGCCTTGATGATGCGGCCGTTACCGCCCTCTTTCCCGCTGCCCGCCGCCTACAAGCGGGGCTGCGCCTGCCGCATCTTGCCCTCGCCGCCGTTGCCGCGCTGCTCTACTGGCAGGGCTGGGGGCAAACGGCGCTTTGCCTCGCCCTCATCCTCGCAATGGAACTGTGGTGGCGGGGGGTGATTGCCATCCAGCACGAAAAACCGCTGCCCGCCGCGCCGGCGCCGCTCTACGTTGGCATGCTCGCCTGCTATGCGGTGCTTGCCACCTTCGCCCCGCCCGCCTGGCTGCCCTTTGTTATCGCTTTCGGCGTGGTAACGGCGCTGGCGTGCTTCAGCCGCATTCCCGCCGCTGACGTGCCGCGCCGCGACCGCTGCTACGGCAGCGTCCTGCTCGGCATCGCCTTCGCCCTCGTCGCAGATGCGCCGTGGCTCATGCATTACTGGCTGCTGCCCTGCATCGCCGACCTCGCCCGCCGCTACCGCGATTACGATCTGACCTTCCTTCACCTCGTCGCGAGCCTTTGCTACCTCATCATCCTCGCCGCGCTCATCTGGCAGCTGTGGCAACTGCGCTTCAGTAACACCGTCGCCGTCATCTTCGCGCTGTATTTCGTCGCCAACACCGCTGCCTGGTATTTCTTGGCAATGGTCGAGGAAGACGAGGACGAGAGTTTTTAGTTTCCCATTTACATACACGATCCCCGCTTTCGCGTATGTAAACGCATGGCTTGCGGATGAAGGCAACCGCCGCGCAAAATGCCTGCGCTTTTTCTCTCACCGAATGCCCCTCACATGAACGAAGATAAATCCCCCCTCAAAATTGGCGAACTGGCGCGCCGCAGCGGCATCAGCGTGCGGATGTTGCGCTTTTACGAACAACTCGGCCTGCTCGCCCCCGCGCGCAATGCCGCTGGTTACCGCCTCTATCAGGCAGCGGATGTCGATTTACTGCGCAAGGTGCGGCTGCTCAATCAGGCGGGTGTACCGCTCAAAGTGCTGGCGCTGCTGCGCGACTGTTTGCGCGATGCACCGCAGGATTTCTGCCCGGATTTGCGCGAAAAGCTGCGGGCGCAGCAGGCGGCGATTGCGCGGCAAATCGTGGCGTTGCAGCAGTCCCAGGCGCTATTGACCACTTTATTGGAAGCATGATGTTTGCATACGAAACAGCGGATTATTTCCGCAAACCGCCCTTGCAGCGGGCGCACGACATTTACAGCCTCTTTTTGCTCGGCGCGATGATTGGCTGGCTGACCATTCCCGCCGGCAGCGTGTTGGCACTGCTCGCATTGCGTCGCCAGCCCGCGGCGCCGCTTGCCAGCCATTTCCGCTTTCAGGCGTGCAGTTCGTTGTGGATGGCAGGATTTTTGGCGCTCGGCATTGCCGTGTTTGTCCTGCTGCGCCGTTTTGTCGATTTGGCGTACTGCCCGGCGGGGCAAATTTTCCTGCCGCCGCGCTGGAGTACGCTGTTTATCGTTGCTTACGGCATCGCGCTTTATGTCTTGTGGATTGCCCGCTTTTGCCGTGGCTATGCCCTGCTCGCGCGCGGTGCGGCTATCCGTAACCCTTTTACCCCATACCTGCCACGGGCGGAACATATACATGAATAACGACAATGCCTTGCAGATAATTTTTTCGGTGTCCTCGCGCGAGCAACGGCGCGCCGGGCGGCGGATGTGCCGCTATCGCACGCCGGATTTGCAGCGGCGCTATTGGCTGGGCGCGCTGATTGCCATTGTGCTGTTTGCGCTGTTGTATGGCGGTTTCTTTTTCGATGCGCGCCGCATCGCCACGTTTTTGCAAGAGAGCTGCGCGTTTCTGCCCGACGATGCCATGGATGCGGATGCGTTTGCGGCGCAATGGGATGCCTGGGTAGGCAAGCGGGATTCGGGTTTTGCCGCCTTGCAGCGTTTGTTTTTTTGGTCGCTGGCATTGTTGTGGTTGGCGATTTTGTATGTGCGCTGGAATTATTCTCTGACGCTGCGGGCATTGTTGGATCCGCCAGACGGGCGCGAGTTTTTGTTATCCATTTCTGCCGAAGGTTTGACGATGGAAGAGGCAGGACGTTCGCGGCTTTTTTATTTTTGGCCGGCGGTTTCGCGCGTCATTTTGGATAAGGAATTTTTGTTGTTTTATGTGAACCGCAATGTCGCTGGGTTTATTCCGCTGGATCGTTTTTCCGATGCAGCAGCGGCGGCGGCTTTTTTCCAGCAGGCTTTGCAATTTAAGGAGCAGTCTTCATGAAATCTTTGGTGGTCTTTATTTCCGGCGGCGGCAGTAATTTGAAGGCGCTGCTCGATGCCATCGCGCGCGGCGAGATTCGCGCTGTGATCAAGGCGGTGATTGCCGACCGCGACTGCGCCGGCAGGCGACATGCCGAGGCGGCGGGTGTGCCGTTTGTTTTGCTCGACCGCAAGGCGCAGGACTTTGCCACGGCGCTCAATGCGGCGGTGCCGGATTGTGATTTGGTGGTGCTTGCCGGCTTTTTGAGCATTATTCCGCCGGCGCTGGTGGCGCGTTTTCCGCAGAAGATGGTGAATTTGCATCCGTCGCTGTTGCCGAAGTTTGGCGGCGCGGGGATGTATGGCTTGCGCGTGCATCAGGCGGTGCTGGCGGCAGGCGAGCGCGAGAGCGGTTGCACCGTGCATTGGGTCGATGCCGGCATTGACAGCGGCGCGGTGATTGCCCAGGCGCGCGTGCCGGTGCTGGCGGATGACACGCCAGAGGCGCTACAGGCGCGGATTGCGCCGGAAGAGCATCGCTTGTTGGTGGCGACGGTGGCGCGGTTGCTGGATTCGCTATAATGCGGTGCTTTCTGCGATTAGTGAGGTCATCATGCTGAATATTTTGATTATTGGCGCCGGTGGGCGTGAGCACGCGCTCGCCTGGAAATTCGCCCAGGATGCGCGCGTCGGTCAGATTTTTGTCGCCCCCGGCAATGCGGGCACGGCGGCGATGCCACGGGTGCGCAATGTGCCGCTGACGCGCGTCGCCGATTTGCTGACGTTTGCCCGCAATGAAAACGTTGGCCTGACGTTTGTCGGTGCCGAGGCGCTGCTGGTCGAGGGCATTGTCGATACCTTCCAGGCGGCGGGGCTTGCCATTTTCGGCCCGAACCGCCAGGCGGCGCAGCTGGAAGGTAGCAAGCGTTTCGCCAAGGATTTCATGCAGAAATACGGGGTGAAAACCGCCGCCTACGCCAGTTTCCGCGAACTCGATGCGGCGCTCGCCCATTTGCAGGACTGCGCCTACCCGACGGTGGTGAAAGCAAGCGGGCTTGCCGCCGGCAAAGGCGTGGTGATTTGCCAAGACCGCAGCGAGGCAGAAGCGGCGGTGCGGGCAATGATGGAGACGCGCCGCTTTGGCGAGGCGGGCAATGAAGTCGTCATTGAGGAATTCCTCGAAGGCTATGAATGCTCGCTGCTTTCTTTCTGCGACAGCCGCCGCATCGTGCCGCTCTTGAGTGCGCGCGACCATAAGACCATCGGCGAGGGCAACACCGGCGAGAACACCGGCGGCATGGGCGTCGTCGCACCGCATCCGCGTTTTGGCGAGGCGGAGATGGCCGCCTTCCGTCGCGACATCCTGGAGCCAACGCTCAAGGGCATCATCGCCGAAGGCATGGATTTCGCCGGCGTCATCTTCTTCGGCCTGATGGTAACGGCGCGCGGCGTCTATCTGCTTGAATACAATATGCGTTTTGGCGACCCGGAAACGCAGGCGGTGCTGCCGCTGCTGCAAAGCGAGTTGCTCGACGCGGTACAGGCCGCGCTTGAACGCCGCTTGGATGATGACGCCTTCCGTTGGCAGGACGCGCACGCCTGCTGCGTTGTCGCCGCTTCCGCCGGTTATCCGGGCGAGTTCCGCAAGGGATTGGCGATTAGCAACCTCGAACACGCCCGCTTCTACGCGCAAGTATTTATCGCCGGCGCTACCAGCGAATGCGGCGAGATGCTGACCAGCGGCGGCCGCGTGCTCAACTGCGTCGGCGTTGCGCCCACCGCCAGCGAGGCGCGGCAGAAAGCCTACGACGCCATCGCGCAGGTGCAGTTTGACGGCATCACCTACCGCCGCGACATCGGTCAATGAAAAAGCAGCATATCGAGGCGCTGCTCGCTGCCAACGCACGCTGGGCGGAGAATTTCGCCCGCGACAACCCCGGCATCTTCGACGAACTCGCGGCGCAGCAAAATCCCGCTTACCTCTGGATCGGCTGCTCGGACAGCCGCATTCCGGCGAACCAGGTGATGGGGCTGCTGCCGGGTGAAGTGTTCGTGCATCGCAACGTCGGCAACATCGTGCACGCGATGGACATCAACTGCCACAGCGTCATCCAGTACGCGGTGGACGAGCTGCAAGTGAGCGACATCATCGTCGGCGGCCACTACGACTGCGGCGCGGTCAAGGCGGCGCTGTCGATGAAAGACCACGGCATGCTCAACAACTGGCTAAGCAGCATCAAGGACATCTACAGCGGCAACCGCGCCAATTTCGCCCTTGCCGACGAGCAGGGCAAAATCGACCGCCTCTGCGAGCTGAACGTCATCGAGCAGGTGAAAAACGTCTGCAAATCGAACGAGGTGCAACGCGCCTGGTCGCGCGGCCAGCAGCTTTTCGTGCATGGGCTTATTTACAGCGTGCGCGATGGCCGCCTGCGCGACCTGCATTGCTCGGTCGATAGCAATGAGGCGCTCGACGAAATCTACCGCTTCAAGCATTAGAACAGCCGCATGACCCCCGCCGCCATTGCCGAATGCTTCCGCCGCTTCCGCGCCGCCAACCCGCAGCCGACCACCGAACTCGAATACGCGAGCACCTTTGAGCTGCTCATCGCCGTCATCCTCTCGGCACAGGCGACCGACAAGGGCGTGAACAAGGCGACGCGCCGCCTTTTCCCCGTCGCCAATACCCCCGCCGCCATCCTTGCCCTCGGCGAAGACGGGCTGAAGGAATACATCAAAACCATCGGCCTCTACAACAACAAGGCGGCGAACATCCTGAAAACCTGCCAAATCCTCATCGACGAACACGGCGGCGAAGTGCCGGCCGAACGCGCCGCGCTGGAACGCCTGCCCGGGGTGGGGCGCAAAACCGCCAATGTTATCTTGAACACCGCCTACCGCCAGCCGGTGATGGCGGTCGATACCCACATTTTCCGCGTTGCCAACCGCACCGGCATCGCACCGGGCAAAAACGTGCGCGCCGTGGAAGACGGGCTGATGGCGCGCGTGCCGCCCGAATACCTGCTGGATGCGCACCATTGGCTCATCCTGCACGGCCGCTACGTTTGCATCGCGCGCAAACCGCGCTGCGGCTCGTGCCTGATTTCCGACCTCTGCGACAACCCGCAGTTTGACGAATAGCGACCGCTTCGCCGCAACGACGGCGCAGTTGCGTCAATGCTCCTGGCGCGAAGTGCTGTAGAGAATGCGGTCGGTCAGCGCCATGGCCAGCGCGGAGGCGAGGAAGCCGAGATGCAGCAGCAACTGCCACATCATCACCTTTTCCGGCAGTTGCGCGGCGTTGATGAAGGTTTGCAGCATATGGATGGAGGAAATGCTGATAATCGCCATCGACAGTTTGACCTTCAGCACCGAGGCATTGACGTGGTTCAGCCATTCCGGCTGGTCGGGGTGGTCTTCGGTGTTGAGCTTGGAGACGAAGGTTTCGTAACCGCCGATGATGACCATCAGCAGCAGGTTGGCAATCATCACCACGTCAATGAGGTTCAGCACGGCGAGCATAATGGCGCTGTCGGCGAGGGTGTCCATTTCGGTGAGCAGGTGCCACAGCCCTTTCATGAATTTGTAGGCGTAGATGAGCTGGACAACGATAAGGCCGAGGTAAATCGGCAGTTGCAGCCAGCGGCTGGCAAAGATGATGTTGGCAATGGCGTTGCGCGGGCGGGAATAGGGCGGGGGATTGGTCATGGGTTTGATATTCCGGGGAAAAAGGGGCGCGTAAGTTAGCGGTTTTCGCGGGCGGGCGCAATGGGTGGGGCGAGTCATTCCAAGGAGAAATCGAAGCAGTCTTTGAGTTTGTGGTCGTAATTCGAGACTTTTTGTTCCGCGAGATACCAGATAACGCGGTCATAAAAGTTCCCTAGGCGCTGTTTGGAAATGGCACTGTTTTTCCAGACGAGCAGGGTATTCATCAAAAAACCGGATGTAACCATATCCCGAAATGCGCCAAGATTATTGCCGTAATACGGGCCGAAATCATAATGCTGAGCCATGATGCGGTGAAAATCGGCTTCGCTGTGGATTTGTGCGCCGTCAATGATGATGGCTTTTATCGGTTTCATGTTTTCTCTCTGATGTGATATCAATTCATAAACCGTAGGGGCGGTTAGCAAAGCGTAACCGCCCGTTTAAATTTACGGTGCAGGGCATTTGCCCGACATTTGTTATTCAATCTTCGCCCGTTTCAGTCGTAGCGCGTTGCCGAAGACGGATATGGAACCCGTAGGTCGGGCATTTATGCCCGACCTACTGCTGAAATCCTTTCCCCCGTGGGGCTAAAACCGCTCGCACCCAATGCCCCGCAACACTGCCAGGGCTTTGCCCGGCTCGCACCGCACAAAAAAGCCGCCTGCTGGCGGCTTTTTTCGAGTGATGCCCTTACGTAACGGGCAGGGGCAAATACGCCCCAGGGGCTGTTTATAGCCTTCCACCGAAAGTTTTGCACTATGTCGTCTCGCCATGTAGCCACGTATCACCTTCAGCGTTGCTCTTTGTGTAAAATTTTGAGTGGAAGGCTATATACGGCGAAGCAGCGCAACACCGTATGAATATTTCGGTGGATGGCTATAAAAAAACCCCGCATGCGTGGGGTTTTTCATAGTCGCCGGGCGGGGTGTCATCCTGCCAACCAGCCGTAGAGCGCCATGCCCCACAGGATGGCAACGAAGGTGAGGCAGGTGTACTGCGCGGCGGAGCCGGCATCTTTGGCGCGTTTGGCGAGCGGGTGGATTTCCAGCGAAGTGTGGTCAACCGCCGCTTCCAGCGCGGTATTGAGCAGCTCGGTAACCAGCGACGCGCCGGAGGCAAGCACCAGCAGCATTTTTTCCGGCAGCGGGAAGGGCAGGAAGATGAGCAGGGCAAGCAGCACGCCGTGCAGGCAGAGTAACTCGCGGAAGGCCGCTTCTTGCAGCGCGCCGCGGATGCCGTCGATGGAGTAGCCAATCGCCTTGCGTAGGCGGGTGAGGCCGCTTTTCTGCCCCTTGTATTGTTCAGCGTTGTTATCCGGCATGAATGTTTCCTGTGCTTGCGCGCTGTTTATTGCTGCCGTTTGCCACCGAAGACGGCATCGACGTTTTTCTTGGTATCCACCAGGCGGCCGACCACTTCTTCAGCGTTTGCCCCGGCGAATTTGCCGTTGATGCCGTAGGGTTTGTTGTAGGTGGTGGCGAAGGTCGCTTCTTGCGCTTCGGCGTTGTACCGGATACTGGCGGATGCGCCGCCTTCGTAGCTGGGGCTCTTCAGGCTGACTTCAATCCGTCGTGTATTGAAATCGACATTGGCAAGCGCGCTGCCTTGTTCGACTTTTTCCAGCACGCCTTTGTCGCCCAGGAAGCCGACGATGCTGTCGCCGCGGTAGGTTGCCTTGCCGCTAGGCAGTTTGGTAACCACTTCGCCGCGCCAGAAGTTGGTGTAGTTGGCATTGGTGTTAAACATCCCGAACTGTGAATGGCGGTAGCTGTTGTCGCTGACCTGGAAGGTTTTGTAGGAAAGGTTGCCGTATTTGTTCAGGCTGCCAGTGCCGTTGCGCGAGCCGTAGATGAGGACGTTGCCTTCTTTGCCGTTGGCGTAGAAGTCGGGCATCCGCAGCGTGCTTTTCAGGTAGCCGCTTCTGCTGGTAATGATGGTGTTGCTTTCGTCCGTTGTCGGCTCTGGCATGTCTTCAAATTTTTTGGACAAGCCGTCGTAGTTGAATTGGTTGTACATCCCGGTGTTTTTGCTGACGCGGCGCGGAATGCTGAAGCTGCTGTTCGGTACGTCCTGCGAGGGGCGCTGGTTGTTGTCCGGGCGCAGCGCCGACGGTGTCGGGTCTTCCGCCGGCTTGTTCGGGTCATAGACGCCGCCACCGCAGGCGGTAAGCAGGGCGACGGTGAGCAGGGAAAGAAGGCTTTGGCTTTTCATGTTTCGTTCCTTGAGTTTGAGGGTGAAATTGCAGGCGGTTGCCGCGCGTGCAGTTTACCTGTTTTTAATGTTGCTGTCCGTTTGACGGCTCAGGCGTTTTTAATCCATTCCTCAAGCTGACGGATGGCGCTGGCAATCGGCGCCTGCTCTGCCCAGGTGTTTTCATCCGGGGCGTTGTCTTTGTCGAATGCGGCGTAGTCGGCGTTGTCGAGGTACAGCCCGGCAATGGCGGTAACGAGGTCGGCATTCGCGTTCTTTTGCAGCTCGCGCCAGTAATCGAGGGCGCAGGTAAAGCTCAGGTTGTTTTGTGCGGTATCGGCAGGGTAATCGTCGCCGAGCGCTTTGGCGACTTGGTCGAGCATATCGAGTTCGGCACCGATGCGGCGGTCGTTCCAGTCGCGTTCCTGGATAAGGCGACGCAGATTGCGGTAATGCGGCTGCTCAATGGTGAGTTCTTGCGCGATTTCTTCGTCTTTCACCTGCGCTTCAAGGGCAACGATGATTTTGCGCGCGAGACGCTCAAGCGCCATCTCGCTGTGGTTTTGCATCTGCGCTTGCAGGCGGGCGAGGGTTTGCTGGTAGCTACTCATGATTTTCTCCTAATGGTTTGCCTTGTCCGGGCTGCATTATGGCGGCAATAGGCACAAAAAAACACCGGCAACCGCCGGTGTTTGTGTGCGTGGCGCGGTTATTGCACTTTTTTCGCGCCGTATGCGCCGCGGTAGGCGTCGCTGCCAACGCGGCGGCTGAACTGACCGCCGAGTTCTTCGCCGTTCGGGCCGTAGAGGCGGGCGTTGCCAGTTTCGCTTTCAAAGCGCTGCGCCTTGCTGTTCCAGTTGAGGGTATCGCTGAAATCGAGACGGGCGTCGCGCTGATTGCCACGGGTGGCATTTTCTACTTTCAAATCAATGGCCTTGCGGGCTGTATTGTAGTCGAGGTGGGCGGCAACGTCGGCATTGACGCGGCTGCTCTGTGCCAAATCGCCGACCATTTTGCCGCGGTAATCGGCTTGCATGGTCGCGCCATCGTTCGGAATGAAGGGCTTGCCGAGGTTGAGATAGGCTTCGGGAATGCCGCGTGTGTCGGTGATTTCGCCGAAGGTCTGATAGGACCAGCCAAAGGTTTCTGGCGTGCGTAGGGTGATGCGGTGGTCTTGACCGAGGGTGATGGTCTGGTTGCGCAGGCTGAGGTGGCCGTTGTTGTCGTACTGCACGGCGCTACTGATTGCACTCAGGGCGGCATTGCGGTCGATTGGGCTGATGTAGCGGTAGATGCTGTTGCTGCCGCCGGTGAAGATTTGTGCCCAGTAGTGTTTCCAGTGGGCGTTCGTGTCTTGGTGGTAGCCAACGCCCAGCGCTTTCAGGTTGGGGTTCATGATGTTGGCGTAGTGGCCGGGGCTGTTGCGCCATTGGTTGACGGTGGTTGCCGCTTCTGCCGAACCGGCAGCGAGGTTTTCCGCTGCGGCACCGCGGTTGCCTTCAAAGTAGCGGTTATCTGACCACTTGCCTTCGCCTGCCGGGCGAACGTGCTGGAAGTTTTTGCCCTGTGCGGCGGATTCTTGCGCGCGGATGGTGGCGTAGGCGGAAAGGCTTTCGTTGTTGGCAAGCGGCGGCAGGCCTTTTTCGGCGCGCAGCTGATTGCTACCGGCGACGACGGCATCGAGTTTCGCCTGGGTAGCGGCATCCGGGCGGGCAGCGGAATGTGGCGGCAGGACGATGTCGCCGAGGGTGATTTCTTGGTTGGCAACTTGTACGCCTTGTGCGCCGTTCGGTTTGGGCGTCGGTGCTGCCGGGTCGGCAGGCGGCGGGATGATGTTGCCACCGTTGTCGCTACCGCCACCGCCGCCGCAGGCGGTGAGGGCAGCGCCGATGAGGGCGGCAAGCAGGGTGTTTTTTCCGTAGTTTGACTGCATGTTTTTTTTCCTTGGTTTTAGGGAGATAGCTTTGCTCTTCATGCAGCTTCTGTGCCAAGCGCGCTATTGCCGCGCGGCACCGAAAACGGCGGTGTTTTCCGGGTAATTGCGCACCGATTTGCCGGCGGGCAGGCTGAATTGGCCGATAATTTCCTCGGCACGGGCGCCGGCGAGGGTGGCGTCAAGGATGCCGCCGCTGTAGGCGATGGGGTTTTCTTGGCTGCGCTCGCGGTAGTGCAGGTTGCCGCTGATGCGGTTACCGGCGAGGTTGGCGCTGATGTCCAGCGGCGCGCCGTTTACGGCGGAAAGGCCATTGACGCTGCCCAGCACCGCGCGGTTGGCGAAATCGACATCGAGATTGATGCGGCCGTCTTCGGCGTCGCGGTAGATGATGTTGCCGGCGTAGTGCGCGCTGCCGCTGCGTGGCACGGCGGCGTAGGGGGTGGGCTGGATGACGTGGAAATGGCGGTAGCGGTCGCCCGGTGCGTGGTAACTGCCAAAGCTGGCGTAAGCGAGGTTGCGGTAGAGGATTTGCCCGCCGCCGCGGGTGGTGGCGTGGTGGATGCCATCGCCGCCGTCGAGGTGGTAGGCGGTGTTGCGGTCGGCGGCGGGTATGGCGGCGCAGTCGCGGCAGGCGCTCGTGTCCGGAAAGTAGCGGATGATGCCGTCGCCATCGGTGTGGGCGCTGGTGGCGGTCATGCCGTTTAGACGACGCCAGTTGGCGGCGGGCGGGCTGGTGCGGTTATGCGGGGTTGGCGTGTTGTTGTTACCGGGACGGTGCGGGCTGTTGCTGCCGTAGTGCTGCATATTGAAGCCGATGCCGGGACCGCTTAGGGCAAGGTTGTAGTCGTTGCCGCCGCAGGCGGTGAGTGTCAGGGCGATGGTAAGGGCGATGAGGTAGTGCTTCACGGGAAACTCCTGTCATGGGAAACCATAGCATTGTCGCATCGCCCGCCAAACCGCGCCAAGCGGGCGCATTTCTCTCTTTTTCTGCTTTTTTCTGCGCTTTTTTGTGGTGCGTCTGTGTTTTTCTGCGTTTTCTGGTTGATTGTAACGCTGAGTTAATGCATGATGCGGTTAAGGTCGCTGCCGCCCCTGTGGCAGTCGCCTTGGGGTGTCTTCTGCTTTGCGGTTCTGACCCCTCACGCAAGCCCGTTTGTTTGCTACCTAGACCGCATCGTTGCCGGCATCTCCCGCGGGGATGCCGCCTGTTTGCCGGTTTCCCGTCTCGTTTTTTGTTTTCGGGAGAATGTTTATGTTCAATCAGTTCAAAAACCGCGATAGTTATCCGTTTTGGTTTGAGATGGCGCCGCTGGTGCTGACGGTTGTGCTGCTGTTGGTGCAGTTTTTCGTTTTCAAGGATTACACGCCGCACGTGCCGCTGGTGATGGGGATTTGTATCACCGGTATTTTTATGGCGCTCAAGGGGCGCAAGTGGGCGGACATGGAAAAGCATATGTACCGCGTGATGAAGGTCGCGCTGCCTACCACGGTGATTATTCTCTGCGTCGGCATGATGATTGCCGCCTCAATCGCCGCCGGCACGGTGCAGACGGTGCTGGTTTATGGGCTGGGCATTTTGAAGCCGACGGTGTTTTTGCCCGCCACTTGTATTTTGACGACGATTGTCTCGCTCGCCACCGGCACCTCCTGGGGGACGGTCGGCACGGTCGGCCTTGCCATGGTCGGCATCGGTGAGGCGCTCGGTGTGCCGATGCACTGGACGGTCGGGGCGATTTGTTCCGGCGCGTTTTTCGGCGACAAGATGTCGCCGCTCTCGGACACCACCAACCTTTCCCCCGCCGTCGCCGGCACCGATATTTGGACGCACATCAAGTCGATGCTGCCCAATACGATTGTCGCTTACATCCTCACCATCGCCATTTATGGCTGGGTTAGCGCCGGTTATGGCAGCGATGCCGCGGCAAATTCTCTGGCAACGCGCGACCATTTCCTCACCGTGCTGCACGCCAATTACAAGATTGGCTGGATTACCCTGATTCCGGCGGCGGTCGTCATTTATATGGGTTTCCGCAAGTATTCGGTGATGGGCACGCTCTGCACCGGGGTATTCCTTGCCGCCCTCATCGCCATCATCTATCAGGGGGTGTCGGTCAGCACCACTTCTAATGTACTGATGAACGGCTTTACTGCGGAAACCAAAGACGTTGCCATCGACAAGCTCCTCTCCAAGGGCGGCATCATGTCGATGACCTGGGTCATCATGATGATGATGCTCTCGCTCGCTTTCGTCGGCTGTCTCGAAGCCTACGGCACGTTCCGCGCCATCCTCGCCAAGCTCAATAGGCTGATTAAGTCGCGCTTCTCGCTGGTGGCAACTTCTGCCAGCGCGGTGCTGATTGTCGGCCTGGTCGCGGGTGAGGTTTATACGTCTATTGTTCTACCCGGCCGCCTGATGAAGGGCAAATTCGCCGAGATGGGCTACGACCGCTCCATTTTGTCGCGCACCCTCGAAGACTGGGGCACGCTGGTCTCGCCGCTCATTCCCTGGAACAACGGTGGCGCGTTTGTCGCCGGTGCCTTGGGGATGACGGCTTTCGTTTACGCGCCGTTTGCCCTGTTCTGCTGGCTCTCGCCGCTGGTCGGGCTGATTTATGCCGCGCTTGGCTGGTTCACGCCGCTTGACCCGCGCGGCCCGCAAACGCTCGCCGATGAGAACATGGAAGAAATCGCCGACGAAGTTGATGATTACATGGTGTAAGTGGAGGTTATATGCACTTTGAACGTTACTCTTGGTGGAGTCTTTTCAAACACGGCCTGCGCCACAACCGCGACTGGCAGCCCGCCTACCGCCGCGCAACGCTCGCCGACAGTTACGACGTCATCATCATCGGCGGCGGCGGCCACGGTCTCGCCACCGCCTACTACCTGGCGAAAGAACACCGTCCCGGCCGCATTGCCGTGCTGGAACGCGGCTGGCTCGGCGGCGGCAATACCGCGCGCAACACCACCATCGTCCGTTCTAATTATCTTTGGAGCGAGGCGGCGGCGCTGTTTGAACACTCGCTAAAACTGTGGGAAGGGCTGACCGCAGACCTCAACTTCAACGTGCTCTTCAGCCAGCGCGGCGTCTATAACCTCGGCCATACCCTGCAGGACATGCGCGACATCGAACGCCGCGCCAACGCCAACATCCTGCAAGGGGTGGACGTCGAAGTGGTGGACGCAAAAACGCTCAAAGAACGCATCCCGCTGCTCGACTGCTCAAGCCGCGCCCGTTACCCGGTGATGGGCGCGAGCTTCCAGCCGCGCGGCGGCATCGCCCACCACGACGCGGTGGCGCGCGGCTTTGCCCGCGCTGCCAGCAACCTCGGCGTTGATTTAGTGGAAAACTGCGAAGTAACCGGGCTGGACATCGAAGGCGGACGCATCCGCGGCATGCAAACCTCGCAGGGCTACGTCAAAGCCGGGCGCGTCGGCTGCGTTGTCGCCGGCCATTCCGGCGTGTTGGCAGGCATGGCGGGGCTGCGCCTGCCGCTGGAAAGCCACCCACTGCAAGCCTTCGTCTCCGAATCCATGACCCGCTCCATAGACAGCGTCATCATGTCCAACGCCGTGCATGGCTACATCAGCCAGTCCGACAAAGGCGAATACGTCATCGGCGCCGGCATCGACAGCTACACCGGCTACGGCCAGCGCGGCAGCGAACACATCATCGAGCACACCGCCGCTGCCATCGTCGAAATGTTCCCCTCGCTCTCGCGCGTGCGCATGAACCGCCAATGGGGCGGCATCGTCGATACCACCCCGGACGCCTGCCCGATTATCGGCAAAACCCCGATAGAAGGCTTCTACCTCAACTGCGGCTGGGGCACCGGCGGCTTCAAAGCCACGCCCGGCTCTGGGCACGTCTTCGCCCACACCATCGCCCACGACGAACCGCACCCGCTCGCCCGCCCCTTTGCCCTCGAACGCTTCACCAGCGGTCATCTGATAGACGAACACGGCGCCGCTGCCGTCGCCCACTAGGAGAGAACCATGCTTGCCATCTACTGCCCGCACTGCGCGGACACCCGCAACGAAAGCGAATACCACCATGCCGGCGAAGCCTTCATCGTCCGCCCGGCAAACCCCGACAGCATCAGCGACGAAGCCTGGGGCGACTACCTCTTCCACCGCAAAAACCCCAAAGGCTGGGTCTGGGAACAATGGGTACACGGCGCCGGCTGCCGCAAAGTGCTGGTCGTCAAACGCCACAACGTCACCAACACCATCGCCGCCAGTTACACCCTAAACGACGCCAAACGCGCCTGGCGTGAGGAGGAAGCATGAGCGCCCGCCGCATCAACAAACCCGGCATCCGCGTCGATGCCAGTCAGCCCGTCAGCTTCCACTGGAACGGGCAAACCTACCAAGGCCTTGCCGGCGACACCCTCGCTGCCGCACTCATTGCCAACGGCGTGCGCATCGTCGGCCAAAGCTACAAATACGGGCGCCCGCGCGGCATCCTCGCCGCCGGCTGCGAAGAGCCGAATGCCCTCGTCCAACTCGAAGACGGCGGTCATGCCACCCCCAACCAAAAAGCGACCCAAGTCGAACTCTACCCCGGACTAAAAGCGCGCAGCAGCGCAATACGGCGCAGCAAAAGCCTCATCGGCCGCCTGGCGCAGCGCTACATGCCGCCCGGCTTCTACAGCAAAACCTTCAAATGGCCGCAAAGCCTGTGGCCGCGCTACGAAAACGCCATCCGCGCCCTTGCCGGTTTTGGCGACGCACCGCGAGAAGCCGACCGCGAATGGTACGACCACCTGCATCACCACGTGGATGTGCTGGTCATCGGCGGCGGACTCTGCGGCCTGCTTGCCGCCGAAGCCAGCGCCCGTGCCGGCCTCAAAACCCTGCTCGTCGATGAACAAAACGAACCCGGCGGCTGGCTGTTGAGCGAAGCACAAACCCGTTTCGACGACCAGCCCGCGCACGCCTACCTTGATGCGCTGCTCGCTCGCCTCAAAACCCTGCCCAACCTCGAAATCCTCTCGCGTTGCGCCGCCGTTGCCGTGCACGACCACAACTACGTCCAAGCGCTCGAACAAAAACAAGACCACCTGCCGCCTGCCGCCCGCGACCCCGACCAGCCACGCCAGCGCCTGCACAAAATCCGCGCGCGACAAATCCTGCTCGCCAGCGGCGGCATCGACCGCCCGCTCGTCTATGGCAACAACGACCTGCCCGGCGTCATGACCCTCGCCGCCGGACAAACCTACCTCAACCGCTACGGCATCCTGCCCGGCGAAACCGTCCTCATCTGCGGCAGCCACGACGGCATCTACCACACCGCGGCCGACTACGCCGCCGCTGGCGCAAGCATAACCATCGCCGACACCCGCGCTGATGCAACCGCGCCCGCCGGACTCGCCGCCAACATCACCGTCCTGCCCGGCTACCACATCGCCGCCGTACGCGGCCGCCAACACGTCGAAGGCGCCCGCCTCTACCATCCCGGCAGCGGAGAGGCGCGCGACATCGCCGTCGAAACCGTCCTCAGCAGCGGCGGCATCAGCCCCAGCGTTCACCTCTACTGCCATGATACCCGCCGCCCCGACTGGAACGACGCCGCGCGCGCCTTCACCGTGCCGGACGACTACAGCCAAAGCCGCGACGGCATCGCGGGCATCGGTAGTGTCACCGGCCACTACCGCTGGACAGACGCGCTGGCACAAACCGCTGCCACCACCCGCGCCGCCCTCGCAGCCCTCGGCACGAACGGCGAAATCACCCTGCCGCGCATCGACGAGGCCGCCGAAACCAACCCGCCCGCCTTCGCCGTGCGCCTACAAGACGGCAAGCCCGAAGGCACCGGCGCCAAAGCCTTCGTCGATTACCAAAACGACGTAACCGCCGCCGACATCGCCATCGCCGTGTCCGAAAACTACCAACACATCGAACACGTCAAACGCTACACCGCCTTCGGCTTCGGCACCGACCAGGGCAAACTGACCAGCGTCAACAGCATCCACCTCACCGCTGCCGCGCTTGGCATCTCGCCCGCCGCCGTCAGCACCACCACCTACCGCCCGCCGTGGACACCCGTAACCTTCGGCGCGCTTGCCGGCTACCGCCAGGGCAACACCTTCGAGCCAGAGCGCACCACCGCCCTGCACCCCGCGCACGAAGCGCGCGCTGCGGCAATGGAAGCCGTCGGCCAATGGTGGCGGCCGTGGTACTTCCCGCAGGCGGGCGAAGACCTGCACGCCGCGGTCGCCCGCGAAACCGCCGCGGTGCGCAGCCACGCAGGCGCGATAGATGCCAGCACCCTCGGCAAAATCCAAATCGACGGCAAAGACGCGCGCGAATTCCTCAACCGCGTTTACAGCAACGCCTGGAGCAAACTCGAACCCGGCAAATGCCGCTACGGCCTGATGCTCGACGAAAACGGCATGGTGATGGACGACGGCGTCACCGCCTGCATCCACGACAACCAGTTCTACATGACCACCACCACCGGCGGCGCGGCGCGCGTCCTCGACTGGCTCGAACAATGGCACCAAATCGAATGGCCGGAGCTTGACGTCTGGCTGACATCCGTTACCGACCACTGGGCGACCATTGCCGTCGTCGGGCCAGAGTCGCGTGCCATCCTGCAAAGCCTTTGTGATGACATCGACTTTGACCGCGACGCCTTCAAATTCATGGAATGGCGGGCGGGCACCGTCGCTGGCATCCCGGCGCGCGTCTTCCGCATCAGCTTTAGCGGCGAACTCGCCTACGAAATCAACGTCGCCGCCGGCTACGGCCGCCACATCTGGGAAGCCGTGATGGCAGCGGGCGCCACCCCCTACGGCACCGAAACCATGCACGTTCTGCGCGCCGAAAAAGGCTTCATCATCGTCGGGCAAGACACCGATGCCACCCAAACCCCGTTCGACCTCGGCATGCCGTGGGCAGTGAACCTGAAAAAACCCTACAGCTTCCTCGGCCAGCGCTCACTCGCCCGCAGCGACACCGCGCGCGAAGGACGCAAACAACTCGTTGGCCTGCTTAGCGCCGACCCGAACACCGTCCTGCCCGAAGGCGCACAAATCATCGCCAGCGCCGAGCCAGCCGTGCCGCGCGCCGGCAGCGACGACCCGCCGGTGGCAAGCCTCGGCTACATCAC
>CAUVOF010000007.1:0-43891 GCA_963553325.1 uncultured Cardiobacterium sp. | reverse complement strand
TGATGAGGTGTTGCACTTGGTTTGACAATTCGCCACATACACGAACCCCGCTACCGCGTATGTAAACGCACAATTTGCAGTTTGTAGGTCGGGCATTTATGCCCGACAAATCCCATTCGCAAAAGTTCGGGCATAAATGCCCGACCTACGGCTCTCTTGCTACGCGAGCTGTTCCAGTCCCTGTGGGACAAGCATTGCTTGCGAAGCAAGAGAGAGGTTGGGGTGAGGGCAGCAAACGTGAAAAATCGAAATTTCATCTCGTAAGCGGCATCGTCCACCCCCACCCCGGGTTCCCTTGAAAAAGGCGGACGCCTTTTTCAAGGGGAGCCCCGCCCCTCCCCCGCTGCGGGCTTCGCCCTGCGGGGGAGGGAGTCGTCCAATTGTAAACACGTCCTAAATCTATCGCACAAAAAAGCCGCCTACTGGCGGCTTTTTGCGGGTAATGCCCCCGCGCAGGGGCAAGGGAAATTTTTGGACTTCGCCAGATAGCCTCATTCCAACTTGCTCAAATCTCGCACCGCGCCGCGGTCGGCGCTGGTGGCGAGTAGCGCATAGGCTTTCAGCGCGGCAGAGACTTGGCGTGCGCGCGGCGTGGCGGGTTTCCAGCCTTTGGCGTCTTGTTCGGCGCGGCGGCGGGTCATTTCTGCGTCGCTGATGTCGAGGTGGATGCGGCGTGCTGGGATGTCGATGTGGATGGTGTCGCCATCGCGTACCAGTCCGATTGCGCCGCCTGCCGCCGCTTCCGGCGAGGCGTGGCCGATGGAAAGGCCGGAGGTGCCGCCGGAGAAGCGGCCGTCGGTGAGCAGCGCGCAGGCTTTGCCCAGCCCCATCGATTTGAGGTAGCTGGTTGGGTAGAGCATTTCTTGCATGCCGGGGCCGCCGCGAGGCCCTTCGTAGCGGATGATGACGACGTCGCCCGCCTTTACTTTGCGCTTCAGGATGCCTTCGACGGCGGCGTCCTGGCTTTCGTACACGATGGCTTTGCCGGTGAAGTGGTGGATGCTTTCATCAACCCCGGCGGTTTTGACGACGCAGCCGTTCTCGGCGATGTTGCCGTAGAGGACGGCAAGCCCGCCTTCTTGCGAGTAGGCGTGTTCGATGGCGCGAATGCAGCCGTGTTCGCGGTCGTCATCGACGCTGTCAAAGCGGCAGTTTTGCGAAAACGCGGTTTGGCTGCGCAAGCCGGCCGGCCCTGCTTTGTAAAATTCGCTGATTTCCGGCGCAGGCTGGTTTTTCAGGTCGTAACGGTCAATCGCCGCTTGCAGGGTCGGGCTGTGTACGGTCGGCATGTCGGTGCGAATCAGCCCGGCGCGTGCCAGTTCGGCGAGGATGTTCATGATGCCGCCGGCGCGGTGTACGTCTTCGATGTGGTATTTCGGTTCGTTCGGCGCGACTTTGCACAGCTGCGGGATGCGGCGCGAGAGGGCGTCGATGTCTTTCATGCTGTAGTCCACGCCCGCTTCTTGTGCGGTGGCGAGCAGGTGCAGGATGGTGTTGGTGGAGCCACCCATGGCGATGTCCAGCGTCATCGCGTTTTGGAAGGCGTCCCAGGTGGCGATGCTGCGCGGCAGGACGCTGGTGTCGCCCTGTTCGTAGTAGCGGCGGGTAATTTCGACGATGGTGCGCGCGCCGTTCAAAAAGAGCTGTTTGCGGTCGGCGTGGGTGGCAAGGGTGGTGCCGTTGCCGGGTAGCGACAGGCCGAGCGCTTCGGTGAGGCAGTTCATCGAGTTGGCGGTGTACATGCCGGAACAAGAGCCGCAGGTCGGGCAGGCGTTTTTTTCGTAGTCATCGACGGTGGCGTCATCGACTTCGGGATCAACCGCGTAAACGATGGCATCAACTAAATCGAGTTTGTGCTGGGCGAGGGCGGTTTTGCCCGCTTCCATCGGCCCGCCGGAGACGAAAACGGCGGGGATGTTGAGGCGCATCGCCGCCATCAGCATGCCGGGGGTGATTTTGTCGCAATTTGAGATGCAGATGATTGCGTCGGCGCAGTGGGCATTGACCATGTATTCGACGCTGTCGGCGATGATGTCGCGGCTGGGCAGCGAGTAGAGCATGCCGTCATGCCCCATCGCGATGCCGTCATCGACGGCAATGGTGTTGAATTCTTTGGCAATCGCGCCCGCTGCTTCGATTTCGCGCGCTACCAACTGCCCCATGTCTTTGAGGTGGACGTGGCCGGGGACGAACTGGGTAAAGCTATTGACGACGGCGATGATGGGCTTGCCGAAGTCGCTGTCTTTCATGCCGGTGGCACGCCAGAGGGCGCGCGCGCCTGCCATGTTGCGCCCGGAGGTTGAGGTGCGGGAGCGGTAGGGGATTTTTTGCGTCATGATGATTTCCTGTTTTTTTGTTGAATGCGCTAAGCGTTGCCGCAGCGCAGGTTTGCATGATAAGCCGGAAGCGCGGGCAAAAAAAATCCCGCCTAATGGCGGGATGTGGGGGTTTAGCGGATGTCGTGGTAGTTGCGCTCTTGCCGCTCGGCGATTTCTTTGCAGTCAATGCACAGCTCGGCGGTGGGGCGCGCTTCGAGGCGACGGATGCCGATTTCTTCGCCGCAACGCTCGCACCAGCCGAAGTCTTTGCGAGCAATGCGTTCCAGGGCGCGGTCGATTTTGTAGAGCAGTTTGCGTTCGCGGTCGCGGGTGCGCAGCTCCAGCGAGAATTCTTCTTCTTGCGTCGCGCGGTCGTTGAGGTCGGCGGTCTGCTCCCGGTCATCGCGTAGATGTTCTTTGGTGCGGTCGCTGTCGCTCAAGATGTCGTTTTTCCAGTCGGTGAGTAGCTGGGTGAAGTGCGCAAGCTGCGCCTCGCTCATGTATTCTTCGTCCTTTTTCGGGGTGTACTGGTTTTTCGCTTTGAATTCTTTAGCCATTTTCGCTCTCCTGCGGGTTATTGGTAAAAATCGGCGGCGCATGGTAGCGAAGCCCCCCCGGCTTGTAAACGTTAAATGTTTTTAGGACTTGCCCGTTTGACGCCGGTGTAGAGCAGCACGGCGAAGTAGAGCACGCCGGCAACGCCAATGATGGCGGGGCTGACCGGTAAATCGGCGCGGTTGGCGAGGGTAAAGCCGAGGACGGTCGCGAGGATGGCAAGCACGGCGGCAATCGCGGCGCTTTGTTCCGGGGTCTTGGCGAGGCGGTTGGCGGTGTTCGCCGGCACGATGAGCAGCGCAATGACGAGCAGCAGGCCGAAATACTGCACCGTTGTGCCGATAAAGAGGCCAATCAGCAACAGGAATATGAGGTCGTAGCGGCGGCTGTGCGGGTATTCGGTTTTGGCAATGGCGGGGCTGACGGTCATGAGTATCAGTGGCTGCCACAGGCGGCGCAGGATGGCGAGCGCGAGCACGGCGACGATGGCAATGGCGACGAGGTCGCGCGTGGTGGTGGCGAGGATGTCGCCAAAGAGATAGGCGAGCAGGTCGGTGCGCACGTTTTCCATCTGCGACATGACGAGATAGCCAAGGGCGAGGGCGATATGCGACAGGCTGCCGAGAATGTTGCTTGGGTTTTCGCGGCCGCTGCGCTCAATGAGGTAGAGAAGCAGGACGAGCAGCAGGGTAATGCTCCAAATGCCGACCACTGGCGGCAAGCCAAGCCAGAGGGCGAGGGCGATGCCGAGCAGTGAGGCGTGCGACAGCGCCTCGCCGAAGTAAACGAGGCGGCGCCAGCCGATGAGCGCGCCGATGGGCGCGGCGGCAACGGCGGTGGTCAGGGCGCAGAGGCAGGGGATGAGGATGAATTGGTAGAAGAACATGGGCGTTGGTAGGGTAGGGGGGTTAGGGCGTGTTTTCCGCAGAGCCGTCGGCGTTGAAGGTCGCAATCGCCGCTTCCGCCAGCGGTTTTTCCAGCATCGCGTGCAGCAGCTCGGGGGCAACGGTGCAGGTGTGCGCGCCAGCGTCGAGTGCGTGCAGGATTTGCGTAGTGTTTTTGAAACTCGCTCCCATGATTTGGCAGGGAATGGCGTGGTTGTCGTAGTAGCGGCGGGCGCTGGCGATGACGGCGTAGGGGTCAATCGCGTTGTTTTCCATGCGGTTGATGTAGGGCGCGACGAAGTCGCAGCCAGCAATGCCGGCAAGAATCGCCTGTTCGGCGCTGTAAATGGCGGTGCCGAGCAGCGGCAGGTCGAGGCGGTGCGCGCGCATTTTGGCGATGGTTTCAAGTCCGGCGTGGTTCACCGGGATTTTGAAGCCGAGCGGCGCACCGGGGAAGGTGGCGAGGATGTGCTGGTAGTCGGCAAACATTTCCGCGGCAGTCGCGCCGAGGACTTGCACGAATAAGAGCTGCGGGCGCTGGGCGAGAATGGCGTCCAGTTGCGCCAGGCGCGGGCTGCCTTTAAGCAGGGTCGGGTTGGTGGTGATGCCTTTGAGGATGCCCAGCGGCTGATAGCGGGCAAAGGCGGCGGGGTCGGCGCTGTCGAGATACATGATGACCTTCCGGTTACGGGAAAATGAAGGCGGCATTATACAAAGCGGCGTTTTTCTACGTGCAGCGACGCGCCCGCTTGTCGCGAAATCAGCCCGTTACGCTTGACCTGCCGCAACAGCGATGTTTTGAGATTGTCATCATTTTTTAATTTATCTAAAATAGCGCGGTTTTTGCGCTGCCCTGTACGCAGCGTTCGGTAATCCTGCATAGAGGAGTGTTTATGTTAATCAGCAAAGAGAGTGTCGCCGGGACGGTCGAGTCCAGCGACGTCATGGTCTATGTCGCGCCCGCCGCTTCCGGCGTGTCGCTGGAAGTAAACAGCAGCGTCGGCAAGCAGTTTGACGCGCAAATCCGCGCGACGGTTCATGAGGTGCTGGCGCAGCTTGGCGTGCAAGCGGTCGCGCTGAAGCTGGAAGACCGCGGCGCGCTCGATTGTGTGCTGCGTGCGCGGCTGAAAGCGGCGCTGTTACGCGCCACCGATGAGCCAGTCGATTGGGGGAAAGTGCTATGAAACTGCGCAGAAGTATGTTGTTCGTGCCGGGTGCCAACGCGGCGATGATTAGCAACACCTTTATTTACAAGCCCGATTCCATCATGTTTGACCTCGAGGATTCGGTCGCGCTTGCCGAGAAGGACACCGCGCGGATGCTGGTTGCACACGCCCTGCAACACCCGCTTTACCGCGAGCTGGAAACGGTGGTGCGCGTCAATCCGCTGGCTTCGGAATTTGGTTTGCTGGATTTGAACGCGGTGGTGCGCGCCGGCACGGACATCGTCCGCCTGCCGAAAACCGACAGCGCGCAGGACATCATCGACATGGACGCCGCCATTACCGAGATTGAAAAGGCCTGCGGTCGCGCGGTCGGCAGTACGCAGCTGCTCGCCGCGATTGAATCCGCACAGGGCATTCTCGCGGTGAACGACATCGCGAAAGCCTCGCCGCGCCTGATGGGTATTGCGCTCGGCGCCGAGGACTATGTGCGCAATATGAAGACGGAACGCTCGCCGGAGGGCATCGAGTTGCTTTTTGCACGCAGCAGCATCCTGCACGCCGCCCGCGCCAACGGCCTGATGGCGTTTGACACCGTCTATTCCGACGCGCGCAACGAAGAAGGTTTCCTGCGCGAGGCCGCGCTCATCAAGCAACTTGGTTTCGACGGCAAATCGCTCATCAACCCGAACCAGATCACCCTTATCCACAACCTGTTCGCGCCGACGCAGAAAGAAGTCGATCACGCTACGCGCGTCATCGCCGCTGCCGAAGAAGCCGAACGCAACGGTTCCGGCGTTGTCTCGCTCAACGGCAAAATGGTGGATACGCCCATCATCGAACGCGCCAAACTGGTTCTGCAACGCGCAGCCGCATCCGGCATCAGAGAGGAATAAACGAATATGAACAGAGAACAACGCGTCAAAGGCGGCCTCGCTGTGGCAGCCGGCCTCAAACCCTTCGCCGCCAGTGAGAAAACAGTCAGCTTCGGCGAACGCGCCCCGCGCAAACTCTTGGCCAGCATCGAAGACGCCGTGCGCGCCTGTGGCCTCAAAGACGGCATGACCGTCTCCTTCCACCACGGCTTCCGGGGCGGCGACTACACCGTCAACATGGTGATGGATATCCTCGCCAAAATGGGCTTCAAAAACCTCACCGTCGCTTCCAGCTCACTGACCGGTGTGCACGCGCCCCTGGTTGAGCACATCAAAAACGGCGTGGTCAGCAAACTCTACTCCTCCGGCCTGCGCGGCAAACTCGCCGATGCCATCTCGGCTGGCATCCTCAAAGAACCCGTACAAATCCACTCGCACGGCGGTCGCGTCCACCTCGTGAAAAGCGGCGAACTGCATATTGACGTCGCCTTCCTCGGCGTCCCCGTCTGCGACCCCTTCGGCAACGCCAACGGTCAGCACGGACAAAGCGTCTGCGGCTCGCTCGGCTACGCCATGACCGACGCCGAATACGCCGACAAAGTTGTCCTCTTGACCGAAGCCATCGAAGACTTCCCGACTGCGCCGCACAGCATCGCGCAAGACCAGGTGGACTACATTGTGCAAGTCGATGCCGTCGGCGATCCGGCGAAAATCGGCGCAGATGCCACCCGCATGACCACCAACCCGCGCGAACTGCTTATCGCCCGCCACTGTGCCGACGTCATCGCCAAATCCGGCTACTTCTACGACGGATTCTCGCTGCAAACCGGTACCGGCGGCGCCTCGCTCGCCGTGACCCGCTTCCTCGAAGACAAAATGCGCCGCGACAACATCACCGCTGCCTTCGGCCTCGGCGGCATCACTGCAACCATGGCCGCCCTGCACGAAAAAGGCCTCATCAAAAAACTGCTCGACGTGCAGAGCTTCGATGCCGACGCCGCCAAATCGCTGGCGCGTAACCCGAACCACATCGAAATCAGCGCCAACCAGTACGCCAACTACGGCTCCAAAGGCGCCTCGGTCGAGCAGCTTGATGTCGTCGTCTTGAGCGCGCTCGAAATCGACACCGGCTTTAACGTGAACGTCTTGACCGGTTCAGACGGCGTACTGCGCGGCGCTTCCGGCGGGCACTGCGACACCGCTGCCAACGCGCGCCTTGCCATCATCGTTGCCCCGCTGGTACGCGGTCGCATCCCGACCGTGGTCGATGAAGTCATTACCTGCATCACCCCCGGCGAGCATATCGACATCCTCATCACCGACCACGGCATTGCCGTCAATCCGCGCCGCCCGCAACTGGCGCAGCGCCTGCGCGACGCCGGGGTTGAACTGACGACGATAGAAGACCTCTACCAGCGCGCGATAAGCCTCACCGGCAAACCGGAAAAAATCCGCTTCACCGACAAACCGGTCGCCATCGTGCGCTACCGCGACGGCAGCGTCATCGACACCGTCTATCAAGTGGCGGATTGAGAGGACGACTTCCCGCCCCCGTGGGGAAAACCGGGGTGGGTCGCACCGCGATTCCCCCCACCCCCGTGGGGAAAACCGGACTGGGTCGCACCGCGATTTCCCTCGCCCCTGTGGGGAAAACCGGGGTGGGTCGCACCGCGATTTCCCTCGCCCCTGTGGGGAAAACCGGGGTGGGTCGCACCGCGATTTCCCCCTCCCCCCGTGGGGGAGGGGACGGGGGTGGGGTTCGTCCGCATACCTCGTTGCCAAATAGTCAGCAAACCAAACACCATGACCAGCCGTATTTTTACCTACGCCAACCCGCAAATCACCGCCAACGGCCGACAATTACGGCAAAACATGACCCTTGCCGAACAGCGTCTTTGGCAGCATCTGCGCGGCAAACGCTTGGCCGGGTACAAATTCCGCCGTCAGCAGCCGTTGGGTACATACATCCTTGATTTCGTCTGTCTCGAAGCAAAGCTGGTGATTGAAATAGACGGCGGACAACACGCTGAACAGACCACTTACGACGCACAGCGCAGCCACTACCTGCAACAACATGGTCTCACCGTATTGCGGTTTTGGAACAACGAAGTCTTGCAACAGACAGAAGCGGTACTCACCGCCATCCTGCACAAACTGGAAGAACAGAATGCGCAATAACACCGGTTTAGCCACATCTCTCGCGCTTAAATAGCCATTCAACCAGCACATAAGCCCACCCCCATGCCCCACACCCTGCACTACCGCCCTATTACCACCGTCCTGCCTTCCGTTGAAGGCAAGGCAGTCGCGCTGGATGCCGTCCTCGCGGCGCGCGATGCCCGCGTGGCGCGGCAACAGGCGATGTTGCAACAAGGCGGTGTGCTGCTCTCGCTTACCCTGGTCGCGCCCGGTGCGGTCAAACGCAGCCCGCTTTTGGACGCCATTTTCACCGCCGCGCTCAATGCGCTACGCCCACACATCAGCGAAGCGCGCGCGCGGCTGGAAGCGGTGGACGACGGCGGGCATCACGCACTTTATCTGCTTGACGGCGACGCACGCGATTGGAAAACACAGGTCATCGCCTTGGAAAATCGCTCGCCGCTCTCGCGCCTATGGGACATCGACATCATCGACCGCAACGGCGTTCCTGTCTCGCGCCGCGACCTCGGCTTGCCACCGCGTCGCTGCCTCATCTGCGACGACGACGCGAAAAACTGCGCCCGCGCCCGTCGCCACAGCATTGGTGAGCTGCAAGCAGACATCGCCCACCGCTACCGCCTACAGCAACAAGCGCAAGCGATAGCGGCGACGATGCGCCAGGCGCTGATAACGGAAGCGACGCTGACGCCGAAAGCCGGGCTGGTCGATGCCGCGCACAACGGCGGCCACGGCGACATGAACCTTGCCCTGTTCCTGCAAAGCGCCGACGCCATCGCGCCCTTCTTCAGCGACTGCGCCGCCTGCGGCATGACCTTCGCCGGACACCCTGCCAGCCCCGCCATGCTCGCTGCCATCCGCCCCATCGGCATTGCGGCAGAAGCGGCGATGCGCGCGGCAACCAGCGGCGTCAATACCCACAAAGGCGCCATCTTTGCCTTTGGCGTGGTCGCGGCTGCGCTGGGCAAACGCCTTGCCGAAGCGGGCAGGACAACGCTCGCCGATGTGCAAGCCGACGTGCGTGCCATCTGCGCCGGGCTGCTTGCCGAACTGCACCAGTCAGGCGACGACAGCGCCGGCAAACGCGGCTACGCGCGGCACGGCATCAGCGGCGCACGCGGCGAAGCGGCAAGCGGCTATGCCACCGTCAGCAGCCATACCTTGCCCGCTTACCGGCAAGCGCTGGCAGCAGACGGCAACAGCCGCCGCGCCTTGTTGCTGGCGCTCGTTACCCTCTATGCGGTCAATGACGACAGTAACACCCTTGCCCGCGTCGGCCTTGACGGCTTGCGTGCGCACCAGCATTGGGCGCGACAACTGCTCGCCGACCATGCCACCTGCGCGGACGAAGCCCGCTTAAGCGATGCCATCGCCGCCTATGCCCGCGACTGCGCCAGCCGTCGCCTGAGCGCGGGCGGCAGCGCCGACCTGCTCGCCCTCACCGCCTGGTGCGGCCAACACTTCACCCCCAACCCTGGAACTGCCCTATGAGTACCAAAAAAGCCATCCACTACCTCATCCTAATCGCGATTATCGCGTCCACCTACATCATCCCGACGCCGGAAGGACTCTCCGTTGTCGGCTGGCACCTCTTTGGTGTGTACGTCGCCACCATCGTCGCCATCATCCTCAAACCCTTCGCCTTGCCGGTCATCCTGCTTGCAGGTGTTGCCATCTCGTCCATCATCATTGGCATCACACCGGGCGAACAATGGTTTGACGCGAAGAACAACAAAATGCTGGAAATCGCGCTGGAAGAAAAAGACGTCCTCAACGGCTACAAATCCAGCACCACCTGGCTGGTCTTCGCCGCCTTTGCGATGAGTACCGCCTTCGTTGCGACAGGTCTCGGCAAGCGCATCGCCTACCTGCTCATCGGCGGGCTCGGCAGCACCACCCTGCGCCTCGGTTACGTCAATGCCTGCCTTGACCTGCTCATCTCGCCGGCAATGCCCTCTGTTACCGCACGCGCGGGCGGCATCATCTTCCCCATCATGAACTCGGTCGCCGTCTCGCTCGGCTCGGAACCGGACACCAGCCCGCGCAAGGCCGGACGCTACCTGCTGCTCAACACCTACATGGTTGTCAAAACCACCGGCTATTTCTTCATCACCGCGATGGCGCCGAATATGCTGGCGATGGAACTCATCGGCAAGGTTTATGGCTCAAGCCATCCCTTCCTGCTGAGCTGGCCGCAATGGTTCTACGCCGCCTCCGTCCCCGGTCTCATCTGCCTCTTCCTCACTCCGCTGGTGGTTTATTTCATCTGCCCGCCGGAGCTGAAGAAGCTGGACAACAAGGCGATTGCGAAAAAAGGCCTGGAAGAACTCGGCCCGATGACCGTGCGCGAAAAAACCCTGCTCGGCCTCTTTATCCTCGCCGTCCTCTCCTGGGCGCTCGGTGAAAAAATCGGCATCAAGGAAGCCTCCACCACCGCCATCAGCATCATGACCCTGCTCGTTATCTGCGGTGTGCTTGTCTGGGACGATATGCTGAAAAACAAGGGCGCCTGGAACACCCTCGTTTGGTACGGTGGCCTGCTCGGTCTCTCCGGCGTGCTGGAAAAAGCCCACTTCTTTGACTGGCTCTCCGCCACCATGCAGGCGAACCTCAACTTTGGTGGCATCAGCAGCACCATCGCCACCGTCATCATCCTCTTCATGAGCGTCGCAGTGCGCTACCTCTTCGCCTCCGGCGGTGCCTACATCGCGGCGATGGTGCCGGTGTTTGCCGCCGTCGGCCTTGCCGCCGGTGCCGACCCGACCCTGCTCGCGCTCGGCCTGCTCTTCTCCAACTGCTACGGCGGCGCGCTCACCCACTACGGCTCCGGTCCGGCGCCCGTCATCTACGGCGCAGGCTACAACGACATCAAATCGTGGTGGATTGTCGGCGCGGTCTTTGCCTTCGGCAACCTGCTGATACACGTAACCATCGGCTTTGCCTGGTGGAAAGCGCTGGTTGGCATGGGCGTGCTGTAAGCCTCGCGCCTGCCCACGAAAAAACCGCCCTCCGGGGCGGTTTTTTTCTGCCATAAAAGCCTGACGACGCGCGTGCGACAACGGTAAAATCGCGCGTCATTAAGCGGCAAATCCAGTTACCCACCAAAATAGCCTTTCCTCATATATGACGACCATTGAAATCAACAAAACCGGCAAAATTGTCAAAGGCAACTACTTCGGTTGGCACGTCCGAATCCTGAATGACCGCGACTACACCGGCGGCTTTTTGCTGTTGCTGCTTTCACCCTTTAATCCCGCCGACAGCTACGACTATTGGGTCAGCGACGCGCGCGAGTTAAAGCAATATGTTGCCGCCCAGGGATGGGAAATAGATTGGGATGCCGACGCAGTTTTGTATAAATAAAAATCCCCGCATCAAGCGGGGATTTTTTTCAGTCAGAAATGATACTGCGCGCACAGTTTGCGGAAATCTTCCGCCTGTTCGCGCGCCCAGCTTTCATCCTTGCCCAGTTCGGCAGCGATGTAGCGCGCGACCTCTTCGGCGGCCTCACTCGCAGCGCGCGCGTCAAGGAAGAGCAGGCGGATGCGGCGCGCCAGCACGTCTTCCAGCGTTTGCGCCATTTCTTCGCGCACCGCCCACAAGGCTTCGGCGTAGAGGAAGGGATGGTCGGGGTGGATTTTGCTGCCCGCTTTCGCATCACTTTGCGCCAGCGCTTCAATCGCCGCGCGGTCGCTGCCGTAGTAGCCAAGGTGGTTGCCCATGTCCGCAGGCGCGTGGCCGTGGATTTTCAGCTCGGTGGTCTGGCAGGCTTTTTCCGGCAGGATGTTTTCCTTGATGGCGGCATCGACGGCGTCTTCTGCCATTTGCCGGTAGGTCGTCCATTTGCCGCCGATGATATCGACCATGCCGGACGGGGTAACGTGCACTTTGTGGCTGCGCGAGACTTCTTTGGTGCTTTTGCCGCTGTCTTTCGGCGCGGCCAGCGGGCGCAGGCCAACGAAAACGCTGCGCACATCGGCGCGGGTCGGCGCTTTGACGAGGTAATCCTTGGCAGTATTTAAGATGAACTCGATTTCCTGCTCCAGCGGGCGCGGTTCGTATTCGGCTTCTTTCACGAGGGTGTCGGTGGTGCCGACAACGAGCTTGCCATGCCACGGCACGGCGAAAAGGACGCGGCCGTCGGAAGTTTTCGGCACCATCAGCGCGGAATCGCCCGGCAGGAATTCGCGGTCGATGACGATATGCACGCCCTGACTGGGAACGATGCCGTCCAGCGCGTTCGGGTCGTCCATGCGGTTGATTTCGTTGGCGAACACCCCGGTGGCGTTGATGACGCAGCGCGCTTTCACCGCAAATTCGTCGCCCGTGAAGTTGTCGCGCACGCGGACGCCGCAGATTTTGCCGTTGCCGTCTTTATCGAGGCCGATGACTTCGCAGTAGTTCACCGCTGCCGCGCCGTGCTCGATAGCGGTTTGCGCGAGGTTTACCGCAAGGCGGGCATCGTCAAACTGACCGTCGTAGTAGCAGACGCCGTTGCGCAGCTTTTCCGGCTTGACGCCTTCAAGCAGTTCATTGGCTTTGGCTTTGTTGAGGTAGCGGGTGTGGCCGATGCCGAGTTTGCCGGAGAGGCGGTCGTAGAGCCAAAGGCCGAAGGTGTAGTAGGGCGCCGTCCACCATTTTTCGCCGGGGATGATGAATGCCTCGCTTTTGAAAAGGTGCGGCGCGTTTTTCGCGAGCCGCCCACGTTCACGCAGCGCTTCGCGCACCAAATCCACATAGCCCTGTGCGAGGTAACGCACGCCGCCATGCACCAGCTTGGTACTGCGGCTGGACGTGCCTTTGGCAAAGTCGCGCCGCTCCAAGAGCAGGGTTGAGAATCCGCGCGTGGCGGCATCAACGGCAATGCCGAGGCCAGTCGCCCCGCCACCGATAACGACCACGTCCCATTCCGGCGCGTTTTTGGCGCGCTCAAGATTCTCTTGTCTTTTCATACATTCAGTCTCCGTTTAACAGTTAATTCCCCAGAAATGCACCGGGTTACGCGCATTTTAACATTCGCGCCCCCGCCGCTCATGGTGAAAGTGAAAAATAACCGCTTTTTGCCGTTATTGCTCCGTGGAATACTCAAATATCCACATAAATTTCACATGACTATCGCAAAAAAGCGCGCGCCTTTAGCAAGAATCGGCTAAAATCCGCGCGCCGTTCGCCCCGAAGGTGAACATTCTGCAACAACCGTTATTTTACTGAAAAATTGGAGAACCCATGATTGGCATATTCAAACCGGCAGCGGAAATTCCCCGCTTGCCTGCCGAAAAAATAGACCCAACCTATCGCCGCCTGCGCTGGCAGGTATTCATCGGCATCTTCCTCGGCTATGCCGCCTACTATTTCACCCGTGGCAACTTCAACCTTGCACAAAAGGGGCTGCTGGATGCGCAAATTTTCGATACAGAACAACTAGGTAAGGTTGGTGCTGCCGCCGGCCTTGCCTACGGCATTTCCAAATTCCTGATGGCATCCATCTCTGACCGTTCCAATCCCAAATACTTCCTGCCCTGTGGACTGTTTCTTTCTGGTTTGTGTATGACATTGATGGGATTGACACAATGGGCGACCTCCGGTGTAACCATTGCTTTCATCATGATTTTCCTCAATGGCTGGTTTCAGGGCATGGGCTGGCCGCCCTGTGGCAAGACGATGGTGCACTGGTGGTCGAAAAGTGAACGCGGTTCTATCGTTTCCATTTGGAATTGCGCGCACAACGTTGGTGGTATGGCCCCCGGGTTGTTGGTGTTACTTGCGGGCTATATTTGGATGCGTACACATGGCACCAAGGCAACCAGTGAGGATATTTGGCGTCAAGCCCTCTATTACCCGGGTATTGCTGCAATGATCGCTGCCGTGCTGATTGTTTTTGCGTTGAAGGACACCCCGCAATCCTGCGGTCTGCCGCCGATTGAACAGTGGAAAAACGACTACCCTGACGACTACGATGAAAAAACCGCCGAGAAAAATCTCAGCACCAAGGAAATCTTCGTTACCTACGTCCTGAAAAACCGTTTGCTGTGGTACATCGCGCTCGCCAACGTCTTCGTCTATCTCATCCGCTACGGCGTACTGAACTGGTCGCCGGTTTACCTCGGTAAAGTCAAACATTTTGACTTCAAAGGTACTGCTATTGCCTACACTATTTACGAACTCGCCGCCATTCCGGGTACGCTGCTGTGCGGTTGGGTATCGGACAAAGTGTTCAAGGGGAAACGCGGTATCACCGGCGTCGTTTTTATGATTCTGACCACACTTGCTGTTGTCGCACTGTGGATGAACCCGGCCACCCCGGTTGATGCGCAAGGCAACGTCATCGCCGAGTACGCTGACGTCGTTTGGTACAAAAACCCCTACCAACTGACCGACTTCATCCTGATGACCACCGTCGGCTTCCTCATCTACGGTCCAGTGATGCTCATCGGCCTGCACGCGCTCGAACTCGCACCGAAAAAAGCCGCCGGAACTGCTGCAGGCTTTACCGGACTGTTCGGCTACCTCGGCGGTTCGGTCGCTGCAGCCTATATCATTGGTCGCACAGTCAAATACTATGGCTGGGATTACGGCTTCTATATCATCATTGCAAGCGGTGTTATTTCCATCGTCCTGCTGCTGATCACCACCATCGAAGAAGGCAAACACAAAGCCAAAATTCCCGAAAAAGAACGGCTGGTGAAATAAGCGCTTCATGCGCCAAAGCAAAGGGGAAACCGTGAGGTTTCCCCTTTTTACATACACATTAGTCGCTACCGTGTATGTAAATCGGCAATCACGGTGAAAAACGGTGAATAAAACACATTTTTCACCGCATGAACCGTAAAAATTCCCGTAAAATACCCGTGAAATTCACACACGGGAGAACCCATGAAACGCACCCTGACCCTCACCATCCTTGCCGCCCTTGCCGCCAGCGCGCACGCCGAGCAACAGCCGCTGACCTACGGCGTGCGTCCCTTTTTCCTCATCGACAACCTCGAAGAGGGCGCGCTGAAAAGTGAACTGCTTGCCTGCGCGCAACAAACCCCGAAAAAGAGCGAATTCAGCATTGCCCACCGGGGCGCGGCGCTGATGTTCCCGGAACACACCCGCGATTCTTACCTCGCCGGCGCGCGTGAAGGCGCGGGCATTCTTGAATGCGACGTTGCCTTCACCAAAGACAAAGAACTCGTCTGCCGCCACGCGCAAAACGACCTGCACAACACCACCAACATCCTCGCCACGCCGCTTGCTGCCAAATGCAGCGTGCCGTTCAAACCGGCAGAATTCGATGCCGACGGCAAACTGGTAAAAGAAGCCGAAGTCGAATGCCGCACCACCGACATCACCCTCGCCGAATTCAAAAGCCTGAAAGGCAAAATGGACGGCGGCAACAAAGAAGCGCGCACGGTGGAGGAATACATGAACGGCACGCCCGACTGGCGCACCAACCTCTACGCACAAAACGGCGAGCTGATGACGCACAAAGAAAGCATCGAACTGTTCAAACAGCTTGGCGTAAAAATGACACCGGAACTGAAAGAGCCGGTCGTGCCGATGCCGTTTGACGGCTTCACCCTCGAAGACTACGCGCAAAAAATGCTCGACGACTACAGCGCTGCCGGCGTACCTGCCAGCGACGTGTACCCGCAATCCTTCCAGCCGGAAGTCATCCGCTACTGGCTGCAAAAAGGCGGCGAATTCGGCAAACAGGCGGTTTACCTCGATGAAACCCTCGACACCGCACAGCGCATCCAAGAAATGCCGGAATGGCGCAAAGCGGGGCTGAACTACCTCTCACCAGCGATGCCGATGTTGGTGAAAGATGAGGGTGGCAAGCTGGTGCCGTCTGACTACGCCAAAGCGGCAAAAGACAACGGTTTCAAGCTGATTACCTGGACGCTGGAACGTTCCGGCCCGCTGGCGCGCGGCGGCGGCTGGTACTTCACCGGCATCGAAGCACACGGCAAAAAAGATGGCGACACCTATAAATACCTGGACGTGCTTGCCAAAGACGTCGGCATCAGCGGCATCTTCAGCGACTGGCCGGCAACGGTTACCTACTACGCCAACTGCAAAGGGCTGTAAGCGCCTACCTACGAAAATCCCCGCGAAAGCGACAAGTACACCCCCCGGTGGGGGAGGGGATGGGGGTGGGGTTCGTCTGCATACCGCCAATGCCGAATTGTCCACCGCACATAGGGTGCTAACCTTGTTCTAGAGATACACGCAAGAGTCCCTAAACCGCTATAAAAATCCCCGCGAAAGCGGGGATTTTTTTGCAACCGCGACTGCTCAAACGCGAAAAATCTCGCCGCTGTCGCGCTCAATCTCGATGAATTGCCCATCTTGCAAGGCGAGGACGGCATCGCCTGCGCCGCCGAACCAGGGACGTTGCGCCGCTTGGCAGAGCAGGGCGGCGTGGCTGCGCGCGTCGCCGGCGGCAAGGACGACGGCGAGGCAGTTCGCCGGCAGGGTAGCGGCGCGCGACGGGTAGAGGTCGCGGGCGATGAGGACAAAAGGCGCGTCAGCAGGGGCGACGGCTTCAGGCGCCTCGGCAAGCAATGCCAGCACCTGCTGCGCGAGGTCGTGGATGTCGGCGGCACGGGCGCGCAGATAGGGGTCGCTCAAGGCGGCGAGTTCGGCGGCGGCACGGCTGGTTTCCGCCTGCCAAACCGGGGCGAGGTTTGCCGCGCTGCTGGCGAGGGTCGCTTCAACCAGCTCGGCAAACAGTAACTGCTGCGCGGCGAAAATCTCGCCCGCTTCTGCGCTGAGGCGGGCGCTGACTGCGGCTTGCAGGCTTGCCAAGCGGGCGGCAACGCTGGCGACCGCTGCGCGAAAGCGGTCGCGCTCGGCGTGCAGGGCGTTGCCATCGTGTTGCGGCGGCTCGCAACGCCAAACGGCGGCACGGATGCGGGCGGCTGTTGCCGGATTGGCGCGGGCGATGCGCTTGCCGTCGCGCTCGTCTGCCGGGTCGCCGAAATTGGCAGCGGCAAGGTCGCGGAAGGCTTGCAGGGCGCTTGCCGCGTCGTCGCCATCAGCGTACAGGGTGAGGCGGTCGCCGCAGCGCGCTTGCAGCAGGGCGAGCTGGTTAAGGCTGGTGGCGTCCGCTTGTTTATCGCCGCAAGTGAGGACAAGGCGGGCGCGGTACGAGGCGAGGGCAGCGGCGAGGCGTGCGGCAGGGCGGGCGTGCAGACCATCGCGGTTGGCGAGGGTGATGCTGGCGCTGTCGCCTTGCGGCGCGGCGGCGGCTAGGGCAGGGCAGGGCGCATCACCGCCCAACGCCGCCTGCTTGGCGGCAAGCGCTTGTTCCGCTTCGCGCGCGACGCTGGCGAGGTCGGCACCGCTGCTGGCGGCAACGGCGGCGCTGATTGCCCCTTCCACCAGCGGCGCCGGGCTGATGTGGCAACGCGCGGCAAGCGCCGGGTCGTCGAGCAAATCGAGCGCGGTTTGTGCGCTTAAGATGGCGCTGCCAAGATCAACCAGGATGAGGATGCCGTCTGGGTTATCGGCTTCGAGAATGGCTTGCATGATGCGCACGGCGTCGGTGCCGACGGGGTTGTCCGCGTCGTCAATGCCGGCGGCGGTGTGGATGGTATCGGGCGCGGCGCTCATTTGTGCGGCAAGGGCGGCGATGCCGCGCGCGATGTCGGGGTGATGTGAGACGAGGATGAGGTGAATCATGGGGGGTTGGGTGAGGTAGGGATTTCAGATTGGATTATAGCGCCGCGTCGCCTCGCCTTGCCCCGCGCCGCGCGGTAGAATTGCGATCGTTTCTTGATACGGATGGCGTTATGAGTCTGTTTTTTTCTCTTTTCGTGCGTTGTTTTTGGCTGCCGCTGTTTGCGGCAGCGGTTTTGTCTGCCGGGCATGCGCCGCTTAAGCCGGGGCGCTGGTTTGTCGCGTTTAGCGGCGGTTTGCTCGCTGGTGCGGTAGCGGTTGCCGCGTTGCCGGAATCGTCGGTGGCGCTGTTTTGGTTTGCCGTCGCGCGCGGCGCGCTGCTTGTGCTGGCGCTGTTGCTTTTATTGACGCGGCGCGCCTTTGCCTTGAACGTGCTGTGGTTTGTCGCCGGGCTGCTCGGCGCCGCGCCGTTTTTTGCCGCACCCGTGATGAGCGCGTTTTCGACGACTTCGGTGGTGAACACCTCTTTTATTTTGCATTTCGCCGCAGTGCTGACGGCCGCTGGCTTGTCGGCGCTGCTCGTGCTGTGGCTGGTGGTGCTGCGTTCGCTCGTGTCGCGCTGGGTGTGGCAATCGCTGGTAGCGCTATTTGTGCTGACGCTGCTCGCGGTGTGGGCGGTGTGGCTCGGCGCCGATGTTGGTCTTGCCGCGGTGAAGCTGCAATGGCTGGAGATTTCTAGCACGCGCCTACGTTGGTTGGCGCGGGCGGAGTTCGTCCGCGCCTGGTTTGGTTATGTGGCGATTGTGCTGTTGGCGCTGGCGACGTTGGCAGCGCTTTGTTCTGGCTGGTTGCCACGGCGCAAGCGGCTCGCCACTACGAAAGCGACCGCGGTGGAACGCCGTTTGCTCATTGCTGAGGCGCGACGCGGTCGGCGCGCGGTGTGGCAGGGCGCGTTTGCGGTCTGTTTTGCTTTGGCAACGGCGCTCTTTTGGGACTTGGTCGCCTCGCAACCGCCCGCCTTGTCGGCGGCGACGCCGGTTATGCTCGCCGCGGATGATGTGGTGCATTTGCCGATTGCGGATTTGAAGCTCAAGGACGGCGATTTGCACCGCTTCGCCTGGGTTTCTGCCGAGGGCAAGGTGGTGCGCTTTTTCGTGATTGACCGCTTCCCCGGCGAGTGGTCGCCGGCGGTGGTGTTCGATGCCTGCCTGCTCTGCGGCGATACGGGGTACGCGATGCAGGGCGACCAGGTGGTCTGCGTTGCCTGCGGCGTGCGTTTGTTCCGCCCCAATGTCGGCAAGAGTGGCGGCTGTAATCCGGTGCCGATTGAGGGCTGGTCGCAGGCGGGCGGCGAGATTCTCGTGCCGCGCAAGGCGCTGGAAGCGGGGCTGAATTTCTTCAAGGCAGTGGTTGAGCTGGAGGTGATTGACCCGGTCGATGGCAGCAAGGTGAAAAACACCACCGCGCCGCACCGCTACAGCTACGGCACGAAGACGTACTTTTTCCGCACCGAGGAAAATTATCAGCGCTTTGTCGATAAACCCGAAGATTTTGTGAAGGAGTAAGGCGATGTTTTGGCGGATGATTTTTCAGCTTTGGCATCATGATTTGCCGCGCAAGGCGCTGGCGTTTTTGACGATTTTTTTGGCGTCCGCTCTGATTGCGGGCTTGCTCGCGGTTTCGGTCGATATTGGCGACAAGATGTCGCGCGAGTTGAAGTCTTATGGCGCCAATATTTTGATTGAGCCGGCAGGCGGCGCGCTTTTGCCGGACGATGTCGCTGGGCAGCAGTATTTTTTGGACGAGAAGGTGCTGCCGTCGGTGATGGATATTTTTTGGCGCAACAACATCTACGGCTTCGCGCCGCTGCTTTCCGGGCGGCTGCGCGCCGATGGGGTGGAAGTCGCCGCGCTCGGCACGTTTTTCGATCACCCGCTGGATGTTGCCGATGAATCGAATTTCCACACCGGACAGAAGGCGGTCAGTCCGTTTTGGCAGGTCGCAGGCGACTGGCCGGACGACAGCGGCGCGTTGCCGCAGGAGTTGCCGCTGCTCGCGGGCATTAAGCTGGCAACGGAACACGGCTGGCAGGCGGGCGACGTGTTGTCGCTCTCGTCCACCGCGCCGGGCAGCCCCGTGCGGCGCGCGCGCATCGTCGGCATTCTCACCAGCGGCGCAGCGCAGGATAACCAGCTCGTCTTGCCGCTTGCCGCGTTGCAACAACTGCTGGGGCTTTCAGGCAAAATCAGCGCGATACAAGTCGCGGCGATGACCGTGCCGGAAAATGACTTGTCGCGCAAGGCACACGAGAACCCGTCGGCGCTGGACGCCAAGCAGTACGACCAGTGGTATTGCACCGCCTACGTTTCCACCATCGCGCACCAGTTGGAGGAAACCGTTTCCGGCTCGGTGGTGCGTCCGGTGTGGCAGGTCGCCGCTTCCGAAGGCGTCGTCATCGAAAAAATCCAGTTGCTGTTGATAGTGTGCAGCGTCGCCGCGCTGATTTCCGCCGGCATGGGCATCGCCTCGCTCACTGGCAGCGGCATCATGGCGCGCGCCAAGGAAATCGGGCTGATGCGTGCGCTGGGCGCCAAACCGTGGCAAATCGCGCTGCTCTTTTACGCCGAATCGGTGCTGGTTGGCGCGCTCGGCGGCTTGCTCGGCTGCGCCGGTGGCGCGCTGCTCGGCTGGGCGATTGGCGAAGCGCTTTTTGGCGCGGCGCTCGGCTTTACCTGGATAGTGGTGCCGGTGGTGGTCTTCGCCGCAGTTCTCATTGCGCTGATTGGCACCTGGTTCCCGGTGCGCAGCATCGCCCGCCAAATCCCGATTGAGGTGCTTTATGAACGCTAACAGTATGAAATGGTTACTGCTTTTCAAAGCGCTGCGCCTCAAATGGCGGCGCACGCTGGTCATCGTCGCCGCCCTTTCCATCGGCGCGGCGATGGTAACGGCGATGGCGTCGGTCTATTTCGACATCAACGAAAAAATGAGCCGCGAGCTGCGTTCCTTCGGTGCCAACTTCTACCTCGGCGCGAAAAACGAAACGCCCTTTACCCTCGAACAATACGAAGCCATCATCGCCGCCATGCCGAAGGATTTGTACCACGCATCCAGCCCCTATCTCTACGCGGTGGCGCGCAGCGAACGCGAGCCCGTCGCGCTGGTCGGCGTTGATTTCCCGGCGCTGCCGGCGCTCGTGCCTTACTGGCAGGTGCAGGGCGGCTGGGTCAGCGTCGCCTTTGACGACCGCAACACCATGCTCGGCAAGGCACTCGCCGCGCAGCTTGAGCTGAACGTCGGCGACAACATCACCCTCGTCAAAGATAACGGCCAGAAAAAAACCTTCCGCATCAAAGGAATCGTCGAAAGCGGCGACGCGATGGACAACGTCATGCTGCTCAACATCCGCGTCGCGCAAGACTGGCTCGGCAGCGCTGGCGGCATCAGCTACGCGCTGGCAAGCCTTGCCAACGACAACGACGCCGTCACCGCCTACGCCGACACCCTCTCGCGCGAGTACCCGCAGCTCGACATCCACCCCATCCGCAAAGTCAGCGCCGCCGAAGGACAAATCCTGCACAAAATCAAAGGGCTGATGGGCGTCGTTTGCATCGTCATCCTGCTGCTCTCTAGCCTCTGCGTCAATACCTCGCTCACTGCGATGACCCACGAACGCCGCCGCGAATTCGCCCTGCAAAGCGCACTCGGCGCCAGCCGCAAAGCCATCACCGCGCAGATGATTCGCGAAACCGCGCTAATGGCTGCCGTTGCCGTCGCCATCGGCATCGCGCTGGGGCTCATCCTCGCGCAAATCCTCGGCGCCGTCGTCTTCCACGCCAGCATCGCGCCGCGCCTGCCGGTCTTCCCGCTCGCCATCATCCTCTCCACCGCCGTCGCTGCCGCCGCCGTCGCCCTGCCGCTCAAGCGCGTCCTTGCCCTGCAAGCCGCCGACATCCTCAAAGGAGCCTGAACCCATGCAACCCGTCATCGAAACCGTCCACCTCTACAAACGCTTCGGCACCGTTACCGCGCTGGACGACGTCAATATCGCCGTCGCGCGCGGCGAATTCGTCGCCATCATGGGCTCGAGCGGCTCCGGCAAAACCACGCTGATGAACATCCTTTCCTGCCTCGACACCCCCACAGAAGGCAAAGTACTGCTAAACGGCACCGACGCCGCTGCGCTCGACGAAGAAGCGCGCCGCAGCTTCCGCGCGCGCACCATCGGACTCGTCTTCCAACAATTCCACCTCTTGCCCTACCTCACCGCCTGCGAAAACGTCATGCTGGCGCAGTACTACCACAGCGTTACCGACAAAACGGCAGCGCTTGCCGCGCTGGATCGCGTTGGCCTCGCACACCGCAGCGACCACCTGCCGAAGCAACTATCCGGCGGCGAGCAACAGCGCGTCTGCATCGCCCGCGCGCTCATCAACGAACCGGAAATCCTCTTTGCCGACGAGCCCACCGGCAACCTCGACGCCGAAAACGAACAAACCGTGCTGCGCATCTTCGCCGAACTGCACGCGCAGAACCGCACCATCGTCATGGTGACGCACAACCCCGACCTCGGCGCCAAAACCGACCGCATCATCCGCCTACAACATGGCAAAATTCAGGAATAAAAACTAACAGGAGCAAGTATGAGCGACTTACAAAACCAGAAATACCGCATCGAACAAATGCGGCAAGCATTGAACCAATTTTCCAAGACCGCTAACGACGCACTCGGCAATCAATACCTAAATGCCGATACCCTAAAAAAATTGGGCATCGAAGTGCCGCCCGTCAAAACCGCCTTTTGGATTACCTTCATTTTTCTCGCTATCTTTCTCTCTATCGTTACCCAATTTTTTCTTCTTGGCGTCATTGCGATAATCTATGCAATATTCAAATTCGTTAGTGAAATGGCAAAGCGGGATAAATTTCTCGAAAACCATTTTCTTGAATTTGCACTTGTTGAAGGGAAAAGTAATGATGAGCGCTTTGCGCTTTTTATGGTTAGTTCGTATAGTCGTTTTAAGAATGGAGAACTCTTTTTTAATTCGTATAACAGTGCTAATGTTGAAGGCGTTCAATACGGCGATATTATGATTGGTATCAATCAAAAAGATGGCAGCAATAATAAAAGGATAGGGGAAATCTTATGCTATATCCCCATGCGCAAACAAGGACAAATGCCGCTAATTTTCTGGAATGGCGCAAAATTTGTATATAAAGGCGAAGCTGCCCCGGCAAATCCGCAAATAAAAGCGCTTGCCCTGCAATTTGTCGAAAAAATAGATTTGTGGCGTGAATACTGGCGGGAAAAAGACACCTATGAAGAACGGCGGCGCACCGAAGACGCCTTCAACATCCACCGCGAATTGCCACAAGCCACGGCAAACAGCGCCGCACAACAAGCGCTTGCTGCCAAGCTGCAAGCTGAGCGAGAAGCCAAAGAAGCAGAAATTGTCGCACGCTGGGCGGGCGTCTATCTGCCGGAAAACCTCAAACAAAATATCCGCCAACTGGGCGATGCCTTTGCCGCCGGTGAAAACAGCGCCGCACAAGGCATCCTTCTCTACGGCGCACCGGGGACGGGCAAATCACTCATCGCCCGCACCCTCGCCGATACCCTGGATTGCGGCTTTATTGCGGTAAACCTGCACGACCTGAAAGGGCGTTACATTGGTGAAAGCGGGCAGAAAGTCAAAGAAGTATGGGAAAAAGCCAAAGGATATAAACGCTGCATCCTTTTTATTGACGAATGCGAAAGCATATTTATCAAACGCGGCAGCACCGGCAGCGATAGCTTTACCGATGACATCGTGCAGGCTTTTATCGCTGAATGGGATGGCTTTAACAAACAAAAAACCGTATTGGTCATGGGTGCGACCAACCGCCGCGACATTATGGACGAAGCCGTTCTCTCACGTTTTGCCGAACAAATAGAAATTCCGCTGCCCGATGCAGAAATGCGCCAAGCAATCTTTGCCGCCGAACTCGCCACCCTCGAATGGCAGGGCGAATTGCCAGAAAATGCCAGCGACTATTTGCAAGGATTCTCTGGACGGGAAATTGCCAACCTTGCGCGGCAAATGATGCGCAATGGTGGCGACATTAACGAAGATACCCTCGCGAGCGCCACCCGTGATAAACGCACCGGCAGCAATAGCGCCGTCGATAAAGACGCCACCTGGGACAAATTGATTCTGAATGAAGCCAACAAAAAAATGCTGCATTCCGCCTGTGCGGTATTTGCCAATGCCGATGCGCTGCGTGCCAAAGGCATCAGTATCCCGCGCGGTATCCTTCTCTATGGCCCGCCTGGCACCGGCAAAACACAAATCGCGCGCACCATGGCAAACGAAAGCGGTCTGTCATTCATCGGCGCCGCTACCGCCGACCTAAAAGCGGGCTACATCGGACAAAGCGGGCAATTGGTGAAAGAATTGTTTGCGCGGGCGCGCAGCCAGTCACCGTGCATCCTCTTTATCGACGAAATGGACATCATCGCCCCGGCACGCGGCGGCGCGGACGACACCTTCAACAAAGAAATCATCGGCCAACTGCTGCAAGAGCTGGACGGCATCAAAAGCCACAGCGGCGACGTCTTCGTGCTGGCAGCGACCAACCGCCCGGAAGACATGGATAACGCCGTCCTTTCCCGCTTCAACCGCCGCATCGAAATCGGTCTGCCGGACGAAGCGGCACGCGCTGCCATCCTGCGCGTCCTGCTCGCCAACAAACCCGTCGCCTTCGATTTGGATACGGGCTGCGCTGGGCTTGCCGCACGCAGCGATGGTCAAAGCGGCCGCGACCTGCGCAACTGGGTCGATCGCGCCGAACAGGCCGCCATCGTCCGCCACCTCGATGCAGGCGACATCGACGGCCTGCAGTTGGAACTGGCGGATTTTGATTAACTATCCGAGGCCGGGCATTCATGCCCGGTTTTTTAAGCGGTGCAAAGTGCGACCGCATCATCCGCCGCAACACGGCAGGATTCAGAATTGAACGGCGGCGATTGTCTGCATGGTCTATCGTCTGCATCTATAGTTGCACGGGCTTAACAGTCAGCCCATTGTTTGCCCTTCATTTTCCCGCCGCTTCCCGCTGCCGCCCGTGCGGGGCGGGTGTTGGCGTGCTACAATTCGCGCCGCTTTTGCGCCCCGGCGCATCGTTAAATTCATCAAGTTCGACATTCTTTTGGAGGTTACAAAAACATGAATAAAGATATTGACCCACAAGAAACCCGCGAATGGCTGGCATCGCTTGCCAGCGTATTGCGTGAGGAAGGCGAGGAACGCGCGCATTTCATCCTCGAAACCCTGCTTGACCAGGCAGCGCGCGACGGTCTCGGCTTTGAAAGCGGCTTTACCACCCCGTATTACAACACCATCCCGGTCGAGCGCCAGCCGTCTTATCCCGGCAACCTTGAGCTGGAAAAACGCATCGAAGCCTATGTGCGCTGGAACGCGCTCGCCATGGTCATCCGCGCCGGCAAGCACACCAACGTCGGCGGCCACATCGCCAGTTTCGCTTCCTCTGCCGTCATGTATGAAGTCGGGCAGAACCACTTCTGGCACGGGCAAGAAGGCGAACAAGGCGGCGATTTGGTCTTCTTCCAAGGACACTGCGCGCCGGGGATGTACGCCCGCGCCTTCCTCGAAGGCCGTTTGACTGAAGAACAACTCGACAATTACCGCCAGGAAGTTGGCGGCAACGGGCTTTCTTCCTACCCGCACCCGTGGCTGATGCCGCACTTCTGGCAGTTCCCGACCGTTTCCATGGGTCTCGGTCCGATGATGGCGCTCTATCAGGCGCGCTTCATGCGTTACCTGGAAAGCCGCGGTCTGATTAAAAACACTGGCCGCAAAGTCTGGGCATTCCTCGGCGACGGCGAAATGGACGAGCCGGAATCCCGTGGTCAAATTGCCCTCGCTGCACGCGAGCACCTGGACAACCTCATCTTTGTCGTCAACTGTAACCTGCAACGCCTCGACGGCCCGGTACGCGGCAGCGGCAAGATTGTGCAAGAGCTGGAAGGCGAATTCCGCGGTGCCGGCTGGAACGTCATCAAAGTCATGTGGGACAGCAAATGGGACAAACTCTTTGCCCGCGACGTTGATGGCGTGCTGCGCAAACGCATGATGGAAGTGAACGACGGCGACTACCAAACCTACAAATCGAAGAACGGCGCCTACATCCGCGAACATTTCTTCAACTCGCTCGAACTGAAAGCGCTGGTCGCCGACATGACCGACGAGGAAATCTGGGATTTGCAACGCGGCGGCCACGACCCGCTCAAAGTCTTTGCCGCCTACAAGGCCGCGCAAGAAAGCAGCACGCCGACCCTCATCCTGATGCACACCGTCAAAGGCTGGGCGATGGGTGGCTCTGCCGAATCACAAAACGTCGCGCACCAATCCAAGAAAATGGATTTGCAACAGCTGCTCGCCTTCCGCGACCGCTTCAACCTGCCGCTCACCCACGAGCAAGTGGAAAAAGTCGAATACCTCAAATTCCCGGAAGGCTCACCGGAGCAAGCCTATTTGCTGGAGCGCCGCGAAAAACTGCAAGGCTTTGTGCCACAGCGCTTTGACCGCGCCGCTTCCCTGCCCGCACCGTCACTCGAATCCTTTGCTTCCATCACCGCTGCCACCAAAGAAGGCCGCGAAATCTCAACCACCATGGCGTTCGTCCGCGTCCTCGGCGCGTTGATGAAAGACAAGGCACTCGGCAAACACATCGTGCCTATCGTCCCGGACGAATTCCGCACCTTCGGCATGGAAGGGATGTTCCGCCAATACGGCATCTGGAATCCGCTCGGCCAGCAATACACCCCGTCCGACGCCGACCAGCTGATGTTCTACAAAGAAGCGGCTGACGGACAAATCCTGCAAGAAGGCATCAACGAAGCCGGCGCAATGTGCGACTGGATTGCCGCCGCCACCGCTTACAGCGTCAATGGCGTAGCGATGATTCCCTTCCTCATCTACTACTCGATGTTCGGCTTCCAGCGCTTCGGCGATTTCGCCTGGGCAGCGGGCGACCAACGCGCACGCGGCTTCCTTCTCGGTGGTACTGCCGGCCGCACCACGCTCAACGGCGAAGGCCTGCAACACGAAGACGGCCACAGCCACATGCAAGCGGCACTCATCCCGAACTGCATCCCCTACGACCCGACCTTCGCCTACGAAGTAGCCATCATCGTGCGCGACGGTATCCGCCGCATGTACACCGAACACGAAGACGTGTACTACTACATGACCCTGCTCAACGAAAACTACGCCCACCCGGAAATGCCGGCAGGCAGCGAGCAAGGCATCCTCAAAGGCCTGCACCAAATCGGCAGCCACAAAGGCAGCAAAGGGCATGTACAGCTGATGGGTTCCGGTTCCATCCTGATGGAAGTCATCGAAGGTGCGAAACTGCTCGCCGACGAATGGGGCGTGGGTTCCGACATCTGGAGCGCCACTTCCTTCACCTTGCTCGCCCGCGAAGCGGCAGAGGTTGAGCGTTACAACCGCCTGCACCCCACCGCCAAACCGCGTGTCGCCTACATGAACGAAGTGCTGGCCGGCAAAGAAGGGCCAATCGTCGTCTCTACCGACTACATCCGCGCCTACCCCGACCAAATCCGCGCCTACCTGCCGAAAGAACGCGACATGCTCGTCCTCGGCACCGATGGCTACGGCCGCTCCGACACGCGCGAGGCGTTGCGCCGCCACTTCGAAGTGAACCGCTATCACGTCGTCATCGCCGCCCTGAAATCGCTCGCCGACCAAGGCAAAGTCCCGGCAACCGACGTACAAAAAGCCATCGAAAAATACGGCATCGAGACGGAAACCCAGTACCCGCTCTACCGTTAAACCCAAAATTCACGACACAGGATATTGATAATGAGCAATGAAATTCGCGTACCCGACATTGGAGATTTTGATGCAGTCGATGTCATCGAAGTCCTGATCAAAGCGGGCGACAGCGTCGAGAACGGCCAATCCGTCCTCGTACTCGAATCCGACAAGGCATCCATGGAAGTCCCGGCAGACATCGCCGGAACCGTGGCGAACGTCAGCGTTAAAGTTGGCGACAAAGTCAAACAGGGCGACCTCATCGCCACCCTGAGCGGTGCCGCTGCCGCGCCTGCCGCAGCAGCACCCGCACCGGCGGCAGAAGCGCCGAAAGCCGCGGCAGCGCCCGCCGCTGCGGCCGCACAAACCGACATCCGCGTCCCTGACATCGGTGATTTCGATGCAGTGGACGTCATCGAAGTCCTCATCAAAACCGGCGACAACGTCGAGAACGGTCAATCCGTCATCGTCCTGGAATCCGACAAAGCCTCGATGGAAGTCCCGGCAGAAGCCGCAGGCACCGTCGCCAGCGTCGCCATCAAAGTGGGCGATAAAGTCAAACAAGGCGACCTCATCGCCACCCTGAGCGGCGGTGCTGTCGCAGCCCCTGCTGCTGCGCCTGCGCCCGCACCTGCTGCAGAAGCGCCGAAAGCCGCGCCAGTTGCCGCGCCCGTTGCCGCAACCCCTGCACCGGCTGCAAGCGCCAACCCGCAAATCGACGAAGCCGGCTTTGCCACCGCGCACGCCAGCCCGTCCATCCGCCGCATCGCGCGTGAAATGGGGCTGGACCTTGGTAAAGTGCCTGGCACAGGCCGCCTCGGCCGCGTACTGGAAAGCGACCTCAAAGCCTACGTCAAAACCCTGCTCACCAGCGGCGGTATTGCTGCCGCAGCAGCAGGCGGTAAAGGCGGCGTAAGCGGTGGTGCCGTGCCGCAAGGCATGGGTGGCATCCCGCCGATTCCGGCTGTAGATTTCAGCCAGTTCGGCGAAATCGAAGAACAGCCGCTGTCTCGCATCAACGTCCTGACTGGTGCGGCGATGACCCGCTGCTGGCTCAACATCCCGCACGTAACCCAGCACGACTACGCCGACATCACCGAGCTGGAAGCCTTCCGCGTCTCGCTCAAGGCAGAGGCAGAAAAACGTGGCGTGCGCGTTACCATGCTGGCGTTTCTGATGAAAGCGCTGGTCAGCGCCCTGAAAGAATTGCCGCGTTTCAACTCTTCACTCTCACCGGACGGCAAAGCGCTGATTCTGAAGAAGTACTACAACATCGGTATTGCCGTTGACACGCCGAACGGTCTCGTCGTGCCGGTTATCCGCGACGTTGACCAAAAAGGCATCTACGACCTCTCCGCCGACCTTGCCGCTATTAGCAAAAAAGCGCGCGAAGGTAAACTGTCTCCGAAAGATATGTCAGGTGCGTCCATGACTATCTCCAGCCTCGGCGGAATTGGTGGAACATTCTTCACACCAATCGTCAATGCCCCTGAAGTTGCTATACTTGGTGTCTCGCGCTCGGCGATGCAACCCGTGTGGAACGGCAAAGATTTCGCCCCGCGCTTGATGTTACCCATGTCCCTGTCATATGATCATCGTGTAATAGATGGAGCCTTGGGTGCCAGAATGACCACATTATTGGCGCAAATCCTCGGCGACATGAAACGGACTTTACTCTGACAGGAACCCAATGAAACGGCTACTCCGTACCGCTACCGTCACGACCTTCGTGGCGGTAGTTTGTTTAATCCAGGCAAACGGCAGGGAACTGCCGGAAATACTGCGCGCGGCGGTGGTGAAAGACCCGCAAATCGTTGAGGCACAAGCCAACCAGCGCGTTGCGCAAAGTACCCTGGAACAAACGGAGGCCAGCCGTTGGCCGACCGTCAAGGCAGGCGTAAACCAGGCAGTCTTAAACACCAAGGGCGACTACAAATTCACCCCTGGTGTTGAGGCCGACTGGAAAGTCTATGACTTTGGCGCAACCGGCGCGAGCATCGAACGCGACCGCATCAAAACCCAATACTACAAAAACAAAACCAGCGAAACTGCTGAAGAGTTGGCATTCAAAATCGCCTCCGACTACCTCGAAGCATTGAAAGCACGCGAGTCGCTGAAAGTAGCGAAAGAAAACCTCGCCCGCCACGAACACATCGTCAAACAACTACGCATCATCCTTGAATACGACCCAGGCCGTCGCTCCGAATTTACCCAGGCAGACGCGCGCCGCATTCAAGTACAAGAATCCATCATCAGCTACGAACGCGCCCTCGGTCTCGCCCTGCGCCGTCTCGCCCGCTACGTCGAGCCGCCAGTTACCGAATCCGAGCTGAAAGACCCGTTCGCCAGCATGCACATCACCGACCTGCTCAACAAATACAAAGTCAGCGAAGAAGACGCATTGGCGCACCCCAGCTACCGCGCCCAAGCACGCGAACTGGAAAGTATCCAGGCAGCGCTGAAAGTGGCAGAGCGCTCACGCTATCCGGTAGTTGGCCTGAAAGCTGAGGCCAACACCCGCGATTCCGCCGTCTATCTCACCATGTCGGCAGACGTCTTCAACAAAACCACGGCCCCCGGTATCGAACTGCAAAAACACCAGGCGGCAGCCGCGCAGGCAAAACTCGACCAAATCTACGACAGCCTGGTGCAACGCGCCGAAGTCGCCGCCCTGCAAATGCGTGAAGACCAGTCGCGCATCGAAATCAGTGAGGCGCAGGCAAAAGCGCTGGAACAAGTCGTCATCGACTACGAAGACCAATTCAAAATCGCCACCCGCACCCTGCTCGACGTGGTCAATGCCTACAGCGAACTGGCAAGTGTCAAGCAACTGCGCGTGCAGGCACAAGCCGACCTGATGCAGGCGAAACTCGAATACCTTTCCGCCACCGGTAGCCTCGGTCAATGGGCGAAAATCCCTGACGTCAGCAAAGAAGACGCGGGCAAAAAAGGACAAATCTCGCCCGATGCCAAAGAGAAAAAAGGCAAAGGGAAAAAAGGCAAGGACGAAGCGCCACCGCTTACGCTTACCTCGGTTGAGGGCGAAAATGCCGCACTTGAACTCGAATCCAGCGACGACGCCTATGGCGAAGCCTACAGCGGTCCGGAAACCGTCTTCGTCCGCGTCAGCGACAGCGGCGAACTGCTGCTGGAAAGCGAAGGCCATCCGTTGGAAAGCATCAAGAGCGAAAGCCGCAGCGTCGCTAAAAGCAAAACCAAGAGCGGTGACAACGCCGCCGCGCGCAAGACCGCAGCGGGCAAAAAAGCCCGTCGAAGATAACTAACCAAAAGGAAAGGGCATTCCATGAACAGCTTGCTAGAACACATCAGTCTGCTGACCCGCCTGCTCGGCAGCCCCGTTGCCAGCGTAACCCTGGCAGCTTCCGTGCCGCGCGATGACGACGGCGACTTTGATCAAAAAGCCCTCGGTGAAGAACTCAAACACCAAGGCTTTGAAAACCACCTGCAAAAACGCCCCCTGCGCAAAATTCCGCAACTGGCATTGCCCGCGGTCATCCTGCTGCGCGAAGGTGAAGCGGCGGTGCTGAAAAAACTCACCAGCGACGAAGCGGTGATTGAATTTGCCGGCATTGGCGAGCAGCGCCTCGCCACGGCAGAACTCGAAGAGCAATACCTCGGCTACGCCTGGTTCATCAAGCCCAAGGCGGCGAAAGACGTTCGCTCCGAACTGCCCGAATACGAACTGCCGAAAGGCTGGTTTTGGCGCGTCATCTGGCGCTTCCGCCGCTACTACTACCAAGTCATCATCGCCACCTTCCTCATCAACTTCCTCGCGCTAGTCAGCTCGCTTTACGTGATGAACGTCTATGACCGCGTCATCCCGAACAAATCGATGGAAACGCTATGGGTGCTGAGCATTGGCGTCTCGCTTGCCATCTTCTTTGAATTCATCGCCAAACTCATCCGCGGCCACCTCACCGACATCGCTGGCAAAAAAGCCGACCTCATCATCTCTTCGGCACTGTTCCGCCGGGTGATGCAGCTGCGCATGGCAGACAAACCCGCATCTTCTGGTTCTTATGCCAACAACCTGCGCGACTTCGAATCGGTGCGCGATTTCATGACCAGCGCCAGCCTGCTCGCCTTCGTCGATATGCCGTTTTTCCTGCTGTTCATCACCGTAATGCACATGGTCGCCGGACAACTGGCGGTGGTGCCGCTGACCATCATCCCGGTAGTCGTCATCGCTGGCATCCTCGCGCAATTCCCGCTGGCGCGTTCTATCAACGAATCCATGCGCGAATCCTCACAGCGGCAAGGCCTCGCGGTGGAAGCCATCGAAGGCGTGGAAACACTGAAAGTAAACAACGCCTTCAGCTGGGCGCAGCGCCGCTGGGACGCCTACACAGCAAAAACCGCCGCCTCTAGCATCAAGACGCGCGACATCAGCAACTTCGTTACCAGTTTTTCCGCTGCCATCCAGCAATTAAACACCGTCATCCTCGTCGTCTATGGCACCTACCTTATTCACGCCGACAACGTGCACGAACGCATCACCATGGGCGCGCTTATCGCCTGCGTTATCCTCTCTGGCCGCGCCCTTGGCCCGGTCGCACAAATTGCTGGTCTCGCGGTGCGCTTCCAGCAAGCGCGCCTCGCCTTGCAAGGGGTGAACAACATCACCCGCCGCCCGATTGAGCGCCACACCGACCGCCAATACATCACCCTCGACCATCCGCAGGGCAAAATCGGCTTTGAAAACGTCTTCTTCACCTATGGCAAAGAAGGCAAAGGTATGCCGGTGCTGAATAACCTCTCGCTCACCGTCAAGGCGGGGGAAAAAATCGCCATCCTCGGTCGCATCGGCAGCGGCAAATCGACCCTGCTCAAACTCGCTGCCGGCCTGTACGAGCCGCACAAAGGCATGGTCAGTCTCGACGACGTCGATGAGCGACAAATCGACCCCTACTTCCTGCGTAGCGAAGTCGCCCTGCTTGCGCAAGCGCCGCGCCTCTTCCTCGGTACGCTGCGCGAAAACCTCGACCTCGCCCGCTCCGACGGCTTCTACAGCGATGAAATTCTCTTGAACGCCCTCAAGCGTTTCGGGCTGGAGCGCCTCATCCAAGGGCACCCGCACGGGCTGGACATGCAGCTCGGCGAAAACGGTGCCGGACTTTCTGGCGGCCAACAACAAATCGTCAGCCTCGCTCGCCTTACCCTGCGCAACCCGCGCGTGGTCTTGCTTGACGAACCGACCAGCGGCCTTGACCAAAACACCGAACAGCAAGTGCTGCGCGCGCTTGCCGACTGGGTGCGCGACCGCACGATGATTGTCGTTACCCACCGCCCGCAAATTTTGATGTTGGTTGACCGCATCATCGTCATGGAGCAGGGACAAATCGTCATGGACGGCCCGAAACAAGCGGTACTCGATCGCCTGAGCGGTCGCCCGGCCGCGCCGCCCCCGGTCGCCGGTGGCGCACAACCGCCCGTCGCTGGCCACGGCAAACAAGAAACCATTTGAGGGACGTGACACATGGCATTTCGCAGAAAACAAAAACTGTCGCAAAAAGACCTGAAACTCGTCAGCGACCTCAACGCCGCGCTGCAAGAAGAAAAACACCGCGGCCTGTGGTGGAGCATTTTCTTCCTCGCCACCTTCCTCACCGCCTTTGTCATCTGGGCGTACAACAGCGACCTCGAAGAAGTCACACGCGGCCAGGGTTCCATCATCCCCAGCAGCCGCCTGCAAGTCATCCAAAGCCTTGATCCCGGCATTCTCGCCAAGCTGCACGTCAAAGAAGGCGACTTGGTGGAGGCAGGCGACATCCTCGTTACCATTGACGACACCCGCAGCTCTGCCGTGCTACGCGAAAGCGAAGCGAAGGTCGTGAACCTCGAAGCCATGCTCGCCCGTTACCGCAGCGAAGCCTACGATGAACCGCTGAAATTCCCCGGCAGCGTCGCTAAAGAACTGCGCGACCGCGAAACCAGCGCCTACAAGGCACGCCGCCGCGCGTTGGACGAAGCCGTCTCCGGACTGCAGCAAAGCAAGCGCATCCTCGACGAGCAAATCCGCCGCACCGCAGCGATGGTCAAGCGCGGCGTCTCATCAGAAATCGAACTGCTGCGGATGCAGCGCGAATCGTCTGATCTGGCGCTGCAAATCAGCGAACGCCGCAACCAGTACAAAACCGAAGCGAACAATGAACTGGTACGCACCGAAGCCGAGCTGGCGCAAGCGCGGGAAAACCTCGCCATGCACGCTGACCCGGTGGAGCGCTCCAACATCCGCTCACCAGTACGTGGCGTGGTCAATAACATCAAAATCACCACCGTCGGTGGCGTTATCAACGCCGGGCAGGACATCATGGAAATCGTCCCGGTCGATGACACCCTGCTGGTGCAAGCCTATATCCGCCCGCAGGATGTCGCCTTCGTCCATCCCGGCTTGGACGCTGTCGTCAAACTCTCTGCCTACGACTACGCCATCTATGGCGGCCTGCACGGCACAGTAACCCTCATCAGCCCGGACACCTTGAGCGATGAACGCCGCCGCAGCGAGCTGAACCTCGATGCCAACCAGTCCTACTACCGCGTGCTGGTTGAGACCAAAGGCAGCAAACTGACCGATAAAAACGGCAAAGAGCTGCGCATCCTGCCCGGTATGGTCGCCACCGTTGATATCCAGACCGGCAAAAAGACGGTGTTCCAGTACCTCATCAAGCCAATTACCCGGATGAAACAGGCCTTGCAAGAACGCTAAGGTCAGAACGAAAAAACCGGGCATTGCGCCCAGTTTTTTTATAGCTTCATTAAGAAAGGCGGGGGAATCCCGCCTTCTTTTACATCCGTTTGATGCTGATTTGCCCGCTTTCAATGGCGGAGAGCAGTTCTTGCGCCTGTGGGTCGTTCGGGTTGGCGCGGGTGTAGTCTTTCAGGATTTTGACCGATTCGTTGCGTTTGTCCTGGGCAAGCAATGCCATGGCAAGCGGTACGGCGCTGGCACGGTTGCCGCTGTTGTAGGCGGCGCGCAATTGGGTGACGGCTTCGCTGGCTTTGCCGACCGAGGCGAGGAAACGCCCGTATTCGTCCTGGATATCGGCTTTGCGGTTCGCTGGTACCTGTTGCAGCAGGTTGCGGTAGGTGGCTTCGGCTTTTTCGCCGTAGCCGGGCTGGTCGAGGTTATGGCCAACCCAAAAGAGGCGCGCGCTCATCAAGAGGCTTGCCAAATGTGCTTCGCTTGCTTTGCCACCGGCGGGCGGTGCGCTGTTTTCGGTCATGTTTTCCAGCACGATGGCAATCGGCGCCAAGTCGGCGATGGCCTGCTGGCGGTCGGCGTCGCTGTCAAATTGTGGCGGGTACTCGCCGGCGTGAGTGCTTAGGTTGCCCAGCGCGTTTTGTAGTGCGGGGATATTGACGGTAATCGGTGGGCGCTCCGGGCTGCCGTTTATCAGGCTGTTCGGGTCAAGGCGCGGGTAGGGCGCGGCATGGATTGCGGCGCTGGCAAGCAGGCAGCTCAGGGTCAGCAGGGGTTTCTTCATGGTTTCTCGGGTCTCCTGTAGTTTCGCGTGGGTTTCAGGTCGTGCCGGTTTCGTGCGCTAAGCGCGATGCCCCACGCCACGGTGTTTGACGCGGGGGATGGGTTTCGTTTTAGAGTTTGGCCGCGAGCATCGCTTCGAGTTTTTCTTGGTCGGCGGCGAATTTGCGGATGCCTTCGGCGAGTTTTTCTACCGCCATTGGGTCGCTGTTGTGCTGCCAGAGGAATTCGGCTTCGGTGAGTGGTGCCGGTTTTTCTTTGTTCGCGCCTTTGTCTTCAAGTTTGCGCGGCAGGGCGGCGTCGCTCGCTTGTAGTTCGGCGAGCAGTCCCGGTGAGATGGTGAGACGGTCACAGCCAGCAAGTTCAGTGATTTCGCCAGCGTTACGGAAGCTCGCGCCCATGACGATGGTCGGGTAGCCATGTTCTTTGTAGTAACGGTAGATGGCGGTTACGGATTTGACGCCGGGGTCTTCGGCTGGGGCGTATTCTTTTTGTTCGCTGTTGGCTTTGTACCAGTCAAGGATGCGGCCGACGAAGGGCGAGATGAGATACACGCCTGCCTCGGCGCAGGCGCGTGCTTGTGCTTGGGAAAAGAGCAGGGTGAGGTTGCAGTTAATGCCTTCTTTTTCCAGGATTTCAGCAGCGCGGATGCCCTGCCAGGTGGAGGCGATTTTGATGAGGATGCGGTCGCGTTCTACGCCAGCGGCCTGGTAAAGCGCGATGATTTTGCGCGCCTTGGCGACGGTCGCATTGGTGTCGTAGGAGAGGCGGGCATCGACTTCGGTGGAGATGCGACCGGGGATGAAGTTCAAGATTTCAAGGCCGATGTTGACTGCCAGTTTGTCTTCGGCTTCGATGATTTGTTGGGCGCGGTCGTCGCTTTGTTTTTTGCCATAGGCGATGGCGTTGTCGATGAGTGGCGCGTATTGCGGCAGGGCGGCGGCGGAGAGGATGAGCGAGGGGTTGGTGGTCGCGTCTTGCGGCTGGTACTGGCGGATGGCTTCGATGTCGCCGGTATCGGCAACGACAACGGTCATGGCTTTCAGGGCTTCGAGTTGGTTCATGGTGGAATCTCCTTGGGTTAGAGGGTAAGCAGTGCTGCCCAGCTCGCCGGGTTATCCCAGCGGATGCGGTGTGGGGTGTCGATGTGGCGGTTGTAGGGCGCGTCGTAGTGCCAGTGTTGCCAGACGGGTGTCAGGCTGCCGCTGATGTCAGGTTTGTCGTCGATGAGGATGTCGCCGCGCACCAGGGTTTTGTCTTTGGTGAGGATGACGCGCGTCGTCCACTCAAAACCGAGATGCGCCTCGACCCAGGCGATTTTTTCACCGACGCAGTGGCGGTAGTTAGTGATCGGTGCAGTACAAATGCGTACGTCGTGCCCGGCGGCAAGCAAGGCGCGGGCGGCATCCAGCGCACCCTCAACTGGGCGCAAGCCTGCAAAAAAACCGGCAGCAGAGTAGAGGTCAATCAGCGCGTCTTTGTGTTCGGGGGCGGCATCGTCGCGCACGTAGAAGTTTTTGCGTGGTTGCGGCAGTGGTACGGGACTGCCATAGCGCTTTTGCCAGCCATCGGCAATGCCGTGTTCGAAATCGGCAAGGACACCATCTTGGTCAAGCAGAATGAGCATGGTTTTCTCGGTTTTTGTGAAAGATGCGCTGATTATAGGCTGTCCACGCGGATTTTGACGACCACTTTGCGGATTTTAGCGTCACCGGCGGTAATGCCGGGGCGGTGGATTTCGCCGGGGTAGAAGACGGCAAATTGTCCCGCGTCAAGATGTAGCAGGCTTTCGCCGCGTACGTCGTGATAGAAGATGAGATCGCGTGCGGCGTCGTAAGGTTCGGCGACAGGGGCGTGGGCATCTTGGGCAAAGCCGATGTGTTCTCGTCCCTGGTGCAGGTATTGGACGTCCAGCCAGTCGCGGTGCGCTTCGGGGCGGATCTGTTCGCGGGTGCGGGTTTCGAGGACGAAGACTTGCGCGTACATGGCATCATCCAAATCGTAGCGGCCATTAGCTAGGGCATCGAGGTTTTGCGCTTGCAACCATGCAAGGGCGCTGACAATGCGCGCCGGGTAGCGGTGGTGGTTAAAGCTGCTGAGGGTATCGAGATACATGGCAGTTAGCGGCGACTGTTAGCGGGCGCAAATCCCGCGTCTTGCAGGCGCAGGCGGATTTCTTCGAGGGAGAGGATATTGCGCATGCCGATAATGGTCGTACCCGCGGACGCCACATTTTTGAAGATGCTGGTGAAGCTGGTGGCGCAAAAGATGACGTCATAGTTGTGGGCGTGGCCTTTGGCTTCGGCAATGGCGCAATGCTCAATGCTGTCATAGGGAATGTCGTATTCTTGCAGCACTTGTTCGACTTTGCCTTTCATGACGGGACCGGTGACGGTGCCATGCGCGCAGGTTACGAGTATTTTCATGGGTTGCTCCTGATTGCTCAAGGAATGCCCGATAATGAAAAAGCCCCGCAGCAAGCGGGGCTTTGTGGGTATCTGGTGCCTAAGGAGAGACTCGAACTCTCAAGGTGTTACCACCGGCGGATTTTGAATCCGCTGCGTCTACCAGTTCCGCCACTCAGGCTGGGCAAGGCGCGCATTATAAGGGCTTTTCGTTTTTGCGCAAGTTTTTAATGTGAGGATTATTGGCTTTACATTAAAAAAGCGACCCGCAGGCCGCTTTTTTAATGCAAAAGGCTTATTTGCCTTTTTTCGCAGCCGGTTTGCCTTTGGCAGGGACGTTCAGCGCGTCTTTCAATTTTTTACCAGCTTTGAATGCGGGAGTAATGCTGGCGGCAATCTGGATTTCTTTACCGGTTTGCGGGTTGCGTCCAGTACGAGCGGCGCGTTCGCGAGTCTCGAAGGTGCCAAAGCCAATCAGGGTAACTTTGTCGCCCTTTTTCAGGGTTTCGGTTACGCTCTCGAGTACGGCTTCCAGCGCTTTACCAGCTTGTACTTTAGTGATGTCAGCAGCGGCAGCGATAGCGTCGACTAATTCCGTCTTGTTCATAATTTACCTTTAACTGTGGATTTATGGAAACGGCGCTGTTGCGCCGACGGCAGGATTTTATACAGTGATTATGCGGCGGCGCAATCCTTTTTTGTTTTTTCTTTTGTGTTTTTACCATGTTAGCGTTAATGTTTTGAATAATATTCTGTTTTATCAGGACAAAAATAAACCGCCATGCACGGCGGTTTATTAGTTTTTAGGCTTAACAGCGGATGTTTTTCGCCGCTTCGGTGTTAATTGGCGGCGGTTGCTTGTTTTGCAGCAGGCGCTGGTTCAGCGGTGTTTCGGATGGTTCAAATGCGTGCTCAAAGACTTGTTCTATGCGACTAACCGGGATAATTGTTAGGGCATCTTTGACTTCATCCGGAATGTCGCGCAGGTCTTTGCGGTTTTCTTCCGGAATAAGCACGGTTTTGATATGGCTGCGCACCGCAGCGAGCAGTTTTTCTTTGAGGCCGCCAATCGCCAGCACCCGCCCGTGCAGGGTGATTTCACCAGTCATCGCAAGGTCGCCGCGCACCGGGATTTTGCTGAAGGCGGATAGTAGCGCGGTTGCCATGCCAATGCCGGCGCTGGGGCCGTCTTTCGGCGTCGCGCCTTCGGGCAAGTGCATATGGATGTCGTACTCGTCGTAACGCAAATCCGGCAGGTTGGCTTCAAGGTAACCACGAACCACCGAGGAGGCTGCTTGAATGGACTCTTTCATGACGTCCCCCAGTTGTCCGGTGAGGTTCAGCTTGCCTTTGCCACGGAAGATGGTGGTCTCAATTTGTAGGGTTTCGCCACCGACGGATGTCCAGGCAAGGCCAGTAACACAGCCGATTTTGTTGCGCAGGTCGTCTTCGCTGCGGCGGTATTTGGGGACACCGAGGAAGTCTTCGAGGTTGGTTTTGCTGATGGCGATGTTTTTTACGTCCGAGCTCAGTAGTTTGCGCACGCTTTTGCGTGCCAGTTTGCCGATTTCCCGCTCCAAGTTGCGCACGCCCGCTTCGCGGGTGTAGTCCTCGATGATGTCGCTAACCACGCCGTCTTCTAGTGCAAATTCGTCTTTGCGCAGGCCGTGTTCACGGATTTGCCGCGGCAGGATGTAGCGCGTGGCGATTTCGCTTTTTTCGCGGCTGGTGTAGCCGGGCAGGCGGATGACTTCCATGCGATCGAGCAGTGGCGCCGGGATGTTCAGGGTGTTGGCAGTCGCGATAAAGAGAACGTTGGAAAGGTCAATATCGGTTTCGAGGTAGTGGTCGCTAAAAGTATTGTTCTGCGCCGGGTCAAGCACTTCAAGCAGGGCGGATGCCGGGTCGCCGCGGTGATCCATGCCGATTTTGTCGATTTCATCGAGCAGGATGAGCGGGTTGTTGCTCCCCAGTTTGCACAGTTTCTGCACGATTTTGCCAGGCAGCGAGCCGATGTAGGTGCGGCGGTGGCCGCGGATTTCGGCTTCGTCATGCATGCCGCCGAGTGAAATGCGGTCAAAATCGCGTCCGGTCGCCTCGGCGATGGATTTGCCAAGCGAGGTTTTGCCAACCCCAGGCGGGCCGACGAGGCAGATGATGGGGCCTTTGCCGTTTTTGTTGCGTTTTTGTACGGCGAGGTAGTCCAAGATACGCTCTTTGACGTCTTCGAGGCCGTAGTGGTCGCGTTCGAGGATTTTTTCCGCACGGGCGATGTCGTATTGGCTGCGACGGCGTTTGGACCAGGGGTAGTCAATCATCCATTCAAGGTAGTTGCGGATGACGTTTGCCTCGGCTGACATCGGCGACATTTGCTTGAGTTTGTTCAGTTCTGAAAGCGCCTTTTTTTCGGCGTCCGCACTCATACCGGCGTCTTTGATGGATTTTTCCAGCTGCTCAATGTCGTTCAGCGCGTCTTCCATATCGCCCAGTTCTTTCTGAATCGCCTTGATTTGCTCGTTGAGGTAGTACTCGCGCTGGTTGCGTTCCATCTGCTGTTTGACGCGCTTGCGGATTTTGCGGTCAAGGTCGGTTTTTTCCAGCTCTTCTTCGAGGATTACCAAGATGTGTTGCAGGCGTTCGTTGAGGTCGATGCTGTCCAGGATGGCGATACGTCGCTCCTGGCCGAGGTCCATGTGCGCGGCGATGGTGTCGGCGATACGGCCAGGATTGTTTAGCTGATTTAGGTTTTGCAGCAGGTCTTCGGCATTTCTGTCGTTTTCTTTGAGGAAACGGCTGAATTGTTCGACCGCTGTTTTACTCATTGCCCGTTGTTCATCGGTGGCAACGGCGGCATTTTCGCCGGTGCCATAGTCGCGGTAGCTCGCTTGTAGGTAGGGTTGCTCTTCCTGCCAGCTGTCAATTTCGACACGGCGCAGGCCTTCAACCAATACTTTGACAGTACCGTCGGAGAGTTTGGTCATTTGTACGATACGCCCCACGGTGCCAAACGGGTGCAGGTCAGTTACACCAGGGTCGCGGATACTGGCATCGTTTTGCGGGATGAGCAGTAGTTCTTGCTGTTGTTGGTTGGCAATGTCCAAGGCGGCAATGGATTTTTCCCGGCCGACGAAAAGCGGCACGATAACGTGCGGATAGACGACGACGTCGCGCAATGGCAGGACGGGTAAGGTATTTTTGGGCATCGGTTTTTTCTTCCGGTTTAGGCGGATTTTTTGTAGCGCAGTTGTGGGGTACTGCCTTCGAGAATGGTGGCGGCAGTGACGGTGACTTTGTCGATGTCTTTTTGATCCGGCAGGTCAAACATGGTATCGAGCAGGGTTTGTTCGACGATGGAACGCAGACCGCGTGCCCCGGTTTTGCGGGCGATGGCTTTTTGTGCAATCGCCTGTAAGGCGTCAGCGGTGAACTCGAGTTCGACGTCTTCAAAGCCGAAGATTTTTTCAAACTGGCGCACGATAGCGTTTTTCGGCTCGGTGAGGATGTGCACCAGCGCGTCTTCGTCAAGCGTATCGAGCAGGGCAATTATCGGTAAGCGCCCCACAAATTCTGGAATCAGGCCGAATTTGACCAAGTCTTCCGGCTCGATTTGCTGCAAAAGGCGGTTGTTGTTTTCATCCGCTTCCGCTTTGGTATGCACTTGCGCACCAAAGCCAATACCGCCCTGTTCGGTGCGTTTGGCGATGAGTTTTTCCAGTCCGGCAAAGGCGCCACCGCAGATAAAGAGGATATTGGTGGTATTGACGTGGATGAGCTCTTGTTGCGGGTGTTTACGCCCGCCTTGCGGTGGCACGGCCGCAACGGTGCCTTCGACCAGTTTGAGCAATGCTTGTTGTACACCTTCGCCGGATACATCGCGGGTGATGGAGAGGTTCTCGCCTTTGCGCGCGATTTTGTCAATTTCGTCAATGTAGATGATTCCTTTTTCGGCGCGGGCGACGTCGTTGTCGCAGTTCATCAGCAGCTTCTGCACGATGGTTTCGACGTCTTCACCGACGTAGCCAGCTTCGGTCAGCGCAGTGGCATCAGCGATGGCAAAGGGGACGTCCAGACATTTTGCCAGCGTCTGTGCGAGCAGGGTTTTACCGGAACCGGTCGAACCAATCATCAGTATGTTGCTTTTGACGATTTCGACGCCGTCGTCGCTTTTTTGCTGGTTCAGGTGCAGGCGTTTGTAGTGGTTGTACACCGCGACTGCCAGCGCCTTTTTCGCACGATGTTGGCCGATGATGTAGTCATCCAGGAAAGCCTTAATTTCGGATGGGGTAGGCAGAGGTTTGCCATCAAAGAGGGCAGGTTCATCACCCGCAGGCGCGCCGTCTTTCAGCATGTCGCCGCAGAGGGTGATGCATTCATCGCAGATATTGATGCCGTCCGGGCCGGAGATGAGGCGGCGCACTTCGCTATCAGGCTTGTGGCAAAACGAGCAGCGGTGGCGTTTATCGGTCATGGGGTAGCTCCAAGAATTCTGTGGGCACTCAGGACGCGCTGATGTCGGCGCGCGCCGTGGTTACATGGTCAATCAGGCCATAGGTAGCAGCTTCTTCGGCAGACATGAAATTGTCGCGGTCGGTGTCGCGCTCGATTTTCTCTAGCGGCTGACCGGTATGTTTGGCAAGCAGTTCATTCAGTGTCGCTTTCATTTTCAGCAGTTCACGCGCGTGAATTTCGATATCCGATGCTTGGCCGCCAAGTCCACCGCTAATCAGCGGTTGGTGAATCATGACACGGCTATGCGGCAGGGCGAAACGTTTGCCCTTGGCACCAGCGGTGAGCAGCATTGCCCCCATGCTTGCCGCCTGACCGAGACAAAGAGTAGAAACGTCCGGCTTGATGAAATTCATGGTGTCGTAAATGGACATTCCTGCGGTCACAGAACCGCCGGGCGAGTTGATATAGAGGTGAATGTCCTGGTCGGGGTTTTCCGCTTCAAGGAAAAGCAACTGCGCGACAACGAGATTGGCGGAAGCGTCATTGACCGAGCCAACGAGGAAAATAACCCGCTCTTTCAGCAGGCGGGAATAGATGTCGTAAGAACGTTCGCCGCGGCCGGTCTGCTCGACGACCATCGGGATGAGCAGGTTGTTATGGATATCCATGAGTGTTATCTCCTTGAGAGGTGGAAAGACAATTCCCGATGTGCGGGCGCTTGGCGGGATTTCAAGAGGTGTGCTGCGTGATGCCGCAAATAAATGAAGGGCAGCCAAGGCTGCCCGGTGTATCCGTTGGATGATTAGCCGCGTTGTTGCACAAGCGCCATGATTTCCTGGAAGCTCATATCTTCTTCATTGACCTGTGCCTGGGCATAGAGCTGGTCAATCAATTGTTCTTCAAGAATGGCTGCTTCAAGGCGGCGTAGGGTTTCCTGGTCTTTTTTGTACCAGTCCACGACTTCCTGTGGGTCTTCGTAGGTGCTGGCAATGCTTTGAATGCGGGCATCAACGCGCGCCTGATCCAGTTCGATATTACGCTCACTAAAGAGTTTGTTTACTAACAAGCCGAGGCGAACACGGTTACGGGCAACATCGGCAAAAGCGCGACTGGCGACTTCGCGACGCTCTTTTTCGTCCGGAATTTGTCGCTCAAGGCGCATTTCGCGTGCCATGCGCTCAACTTCCATGCGCACCATACCTTCAGCAACCGCTTGTTCGGTGTTTTTTTCCAGCAGTGCATCAAACATACGGTTGCGACGGACTTGCAGCTTGGCGTTTTCCAGTTCGCGTGCCATGTTGTCACGGATGGCCTTGCGGAAGCTTTCCGTATTGCCGTCTTCAACCCCGAAGGCTTTAATGAAAGACTCATTAACTTCCGGTAGTTGCAAGGCTTCTACTTTTTTAATAGTTGCAGTGAACTGTGCGGTTTTGCCGGCAAGGTCGGCGCTGTGGTAGTCGGCAGGGAAGGCAACGTCAAAAGTCTTTTCTTCACCTACTTTACCGCCACGAATGCCAGCTTCAAAATCGGGCAACATTTGACCGGCGCCAATAACAAAGCTCATGTTTTCGCCGCTGCCACCGTCAAAGGCGACATCATCCAGTTTACCAACGAAATCGACGGTTACGCGTTCGCCTTCTTCCGCAGGTTTATCGGTTTCGTGGTAGGTGCCTTGTTGGCGACGCAGAGTGTTAATCATTCTATCCACGTCGCTTTCCTGGAGTTCGGTGCGCGGCAGGGTAATGCTGATTTGATCCAGTCCTTTGACTTCCACTTCGGGCATGATTTCAAAGATCGCCGTGTATTTAATCGGCTCATTGGCTGCCATGCCAGAGAGCAGTTCAATTTGCGGCGCAGCGACCGGTTCGTAGCCACTTTGCGCAATGGCTTCGCGGTAGCTTTCTTCAATCACTTCACCCAATACATCCTGACGTACACTGGCGCCGTACTTTTGCTTAACTACTGCGGGTGGTACTTTGCCGGGGCGGAAGCCGTCAACGCGAACGCGCGGGGCAATTTCCTTGAGGCGTTTGGCGACTTCCTGATCCAGACGCGCAGACGGCACTTCAACCGTTAATTTGTGCGAAAGACCTTCCAGATGTTCAACGGATGATTGCATGCTATCCTCGATTAAAGCTGTGG